>NZ_SMYJ01000019.1:0-382944 GCF_009720285.1 Bradyrhizobium sp. BR2003 | reverse complement strand
CCGCAAATATCGAAGTCTCCGAAACGCCGCTGGTGCTCTATGCGCTGCGCCGCGCCGACGATGCCCTGATCCTCGGCCATCGGCTGTCCGAATGGTGCGGCCATGCGCCCGCGCTGGAAGAGGACATGGCGCTCGCCAATATGGGCCTCGACCTGCTCGGCCAGGCCCGTGAGCTCTACACCTACGCGGCCGAGGTCGAGGGCCGAGGCAACGACGAGGACAAGTTCGCCTATCTGCGCGACGTCAGGCAGTACCGCAATCTGCTGCTGGTCGAGCAGCCGAACGGCGACTTTGCCCGCACCATGGTGCGGCAGTTCTTCTATGCGGCATTCGCCGATCTCTACTGGCGCGCGATGATGGCCTCGTCCGATCCGACGCTCGCCGCGATCGCGGCGAAGTCGGAGAAGGAGAGCGCCTATCATGTCAGGCATTCGTCGGAATGGATCGTCCGTCTCGGCGACGGCACCGAGGAGAGCCACCGCCGCGCGCAGGGCGCGATCGACGATCTCTGGGCCTATACCGGTGAGATGTTCGCAGTCGACGACGGCGAGCGCGGCCTGATCGACGCCGGCATTGCAATCGACCCGGCCGCGCTGCAGCCGCGCTGGCTGAAGACGGTCACCGGCATCATCAACGAGGCGACGCTGGCGCTGCCGAGAAGCGATTGGATGCAGCAGGGCGGCCGCAACGGCAGCCACAGCGAGCATCTCGGCCATCTCCTCAGCGAGCTGCAGTCGATGCAGCGAACCTTTCCGGGGGCGACATGGTGACCGTTGCGCTCAGCGATGCCGATCTGCGCCGGCGTGCCTGGAGCGCGGCCGCGCAGGTGGTCGATCCCGAGATCCCGGTGCTGACCATCGCCGATCTCGGCGTGCTGCGCGATGTCGCGGTCCACGACGGGCATGTCGAGGTCGCGATCACGCCGACCTATTCCGGCTGTCCCGCGATGAACATGATCGCGCTCGAGATCGAGCTCGCGCTGGAGCGCGAAGGCATTCATAAGCCGAAGGTCCGCACCGTGCTGTCGCCGGCCTGGACCACCGACTGGATGAGCGAGGACGGCCGCCGCAAGCTGAAGGAATACGGCATCGCGCCGCCGCTGCCGGGCTCCTCGCGCCGCGCGCTGTTCGGCGAGCAGGCGGTCGCGTGCCCGCAATGCGGGTCAGGCGAGACCGAGCTGCTGTCCGAATTCGGCTCGACCTCGTGCAAGGCGCTGTGGCGTTGCAAGAGCTGCCGTGAACCCTTCGACTACTTCAAGTGTCATTGACCATGTCGACACCCCGATTCCACCGCCTGTCCGTCAGCGATCTGCGCCGCGAGGCGTCGGACGCGATCTCGATGACCTTTGCGATCCCCGACGATCTGCAAGGCGACTACCGCTTCACGCCCGGCCAGTATCTGACGCTGCGCACCACGATGGACGGCGAGGAGGTTCGCCGTTCCTACTCGATCTGCTCCGGTCCCGACGACGGCGAGCTGCGCATCGCGGTGAAGAAGGTCGACGGCGGCGCGTTCTCGAATTGGGCGGCAGAGGAATTGAAGGCCGGCGACGAACTCGACGTGATGACGCCGACCGGGCGTTTCGGCGTCGCCCACGCGCCGGGCGAGGCGCGGACCTATGTCGGCTTCGCCGCCGGCAGCGGCATCACGCCGATCCTCTCGATCATCAAGGGCGTGCTGGCGCGCGAGCCGGACGGCCGCTTCTTCCTGTTCTACGGCAACCGCTCGACCGAAGGCGTCATGTTCCGCGAGGCGCTGGAGGAGCTGAAGGACCGCTTCATGCAGCGGCTCTCGGTGTTCCACGTCATCTCGGGCGAGGAGCAGGACATTCCGATCCTGCATGGCCGGCTCGACGGCGAGAAGGTGCGGGTGCTGCTGCGCTCGCTGGTGCCGGCTGCGACCGTCGATCACGTCTTCGTCTGCGGACCGGCCGCGATGAGCGAGACCATCGAGGCGACCTGTCGCGAGATCGGCATCGCCGACGAGCGTATCCATGTCGAACGCTTCGTGTCGGAATTCGGCGGCAAGCCGCGGCCGAAGGTCGTCGTTCCCGCCGGCGCGCCGCCGAAGGCGATCGCCGGTCTGATCATCGACGGCAAGCGCCGCGAGGTCCCGGTGGCCGATGCCGAGTCGATCCTCGACGCTGCGTTGCGCGCCGGCATGGACCTGCCGTTCGCCTGCAAGGGCGGCATGTGCTCGACCTGCCGCGCCAAGCTGGTCGAAGGCGAGGCCCCGATGGACCTGAATTATTCGCTGGAGCCGTGGGAGCTGAAAGCGGGGTTCATCCTCACCTGTCAGGCCAAGCCGTGCTCTGAGAAGGTCGTGGTCGATTACGACCACGTCTAGGTTGTCGTCATTCCGGGATGGTCCGAAGGACCAGACCCGGAATCTCGAGATTCCGGGTTCGATGCTGCGCATCGCCCCGGAATGACGGAAGTAGCGTTGACGCCCCGCGCGTCGCGCCCAACACTGATCCAACGCCAAGAGGCCCTCCGCAACGGGCCCGCGCACAGGGAGTTCGATGTGAACGTGAAGGCCACGCTATCGCCCGAGGATGTCGCCCGCGCTTGCGCCGACGCGATGTGGAAGGAAGACGACGCCAGCAAGGGTCTAGGCATGGAGCTCGTCGAGATCAGGCCGGGGCAGGCGGTGATGGCGATGACGGTGCAGCCGCACATGGTCAACGGCCAGCGCATCTGCCATGGCGGCTATATCTTCACGCTGGCCGATTCAGCCTTCGCCTTTGCCTGCAACAGCCGCAACGATCGCGCGGTGGCGGCGCAGGGCAACGTCACTTTCATCCGCCCCGGCAAGCTCGGGGATCGTCTGGTGGCGACCGCGCGCGAGATCTCGCGCAGCGGCCGCTCGGGAATCTACGACGTGAGCGTGACCTCCGGCGATAGCGTGATCGCCGAATTCCGCGGGCATTCGCGCGTGATACCGGGCACCTGGCTGCCCGACACGGACATCAAGGCATAAAGGCTTCAGGGGAAACGTCGATGGCAACGGCAAAGCTCAAGGTTAGGGATAGCGGTTATCACGCCGAGCTCGATGCGGCGGAACGCGCCTCGCGCGACGAGATCATGGCGCTGCAGACCAGGCGGCTGGCATGGTCGCTCAAGCATGCCTACGACAATGTCGCGCATTACAAGAAGAGCTTTGATGCCGCCGGCGTGCACCCGTCCGATTTCAGGCAGCTTCCCGATCTCGCCAAATTCCCGTTCACGGTGAAGACGGATCTGCGCGACAATTATCCCTTCAACATGTTCGCGGTGCCGCGCGAGCAATTGGTGCGGGTCCATGCGTCCTCCGGCACGACCGGCAAGCCGATCGTCGTCGGCTACACCAGGGCCGACATCGACACCTGGGCGGACGTGATGGCGCGCTCGATCCGCGCCGCCGGCGGCCGCACCGGCATGCTGATGCACAACGCCTATGGCTATGGCCTGTTCACCGGCGGCCTCGGCGCGCATTACGGCGCCGAGCGGCTCGGCTGCACGGTGATCCCGATCTCCGGCGGCATGACCGAGCGGCAGGTGCAGCTCATCAACGACTTCCGGCCCGACATCATCACGGTGACGCCGAGCTACATGCTGGCGATCCTCGACGAATTCAAGCGGCAGGGCCTCGATCCGCGCAAATCGTCGCTGAAGTTCGGGATCTTCGGCGCCGAGCCCTGGACCAACGCGATGCGCGTCGAGATCGAGCAGGCGTTCGATATGGACGCCACCGACATCTATGGCTTGTCGGAGGTGATCGGTCCGGGCGTCGCGCAGGAATGCGTGGAGACCAAGGACGGCCTGCATATCTGGGAAGATCACTTCTATCCGGAGGTGATCGATCCCCTGACCGGCAAGGTGCTGCCCGACGGCGAGAAGGGCGAACTGGTGTTCACCTCGCTGACCAAGGAAGCCTTCCCGATCATCCGCTACCGCACCCGCGACCTGACGCGGCTGTTGCCCGGCACGGCGCGGCCCGGCATGCGACGGATGGAAAAGGTGACCGGCCGCTCCGACGATATGATCATCCTGCGCGGCGTCAACGTGTTTCCGACCCAGATCGAGGAAGCGCTGCTGGCGACCGACTGGTGCGGCGGTCACTTTGTCATCGAGCTGACCCGCGAGGGCCGCATGGACGAGATGACGGTGCTCGCCGAGGCCCGGCCCGAGAGCTGGGACGGCGAAGGGCTGGTTGTTCACGCCGAGAAGATCTCCGCCTTCATCAAGAACACGATCGGCATCTCGACCCGCGTCCGCGTCGTTGCGCCCGAGACGCTGGAGCGTTCGCTCGGCAAGGCGAAGCGTGTTTACGACAAGCGGCCGAAAGAATAGCCTTATCCTCTCATGGTGAGGAGGCGCCAACGGCAAAGCCGTTGCGCGGGGATGAGGGGTGATTGTTCAGTCTGCCCAGTGTCATCACCCGCGTATGCATGCGCGGTGATGACACCGCGCGGTTGACGTCTTGAACTGCGACCCACCTCTATCGTCGTCCCTGCGAAAGCAGGGACCCATAACCACGAATGGTTGTTGTTGGGCGATGCCGGAACCACGAGTCCCGTTCACAATACCCGCCACGGAGTATGGGTCCCTGCTTTCGCAGGGACGACGCCGGGCGAAGCTGCCGCCTCTCGCCATTCCGCAACTCGCTGGCCGCTGCCCCTCTTGAACTAATTGCCTAATTCGGTAGTTACGGGCAATGCCGTCATGGTATCGGTCCATGCGGTCCGAAGATGCGGTCAGTTCTCCGAGCCGGAGCCCTCGATGCCTATCACTGAACCTCCCGGTCGCGTGGTCGACGCGCGCTGCGTGCGCCTGCTGACAAAGGCGGAGAACGCGGCGGCGGTGGCGCCCGTGGTCGAGACTCATGCACTTTCGCGCGGCGATAACGACGTCCTGATCGAGATGAAGGCGGCGGCGGTCAATCCGTCCGACGTCAAGGCCGCGACCGGGCTGATGCCCTATGCCGTGTTTCCGCGCACCAGTGGTCGCGACTATGCCGGCGTGGTGATCGATGGCCCGGCTGAATTCATCGGGCGCGAGGTGTTCGGCTCGTCCGGCGACCTCGGCATCCGCCGCGACGGCACCCATGCCACGCATCTGGTGGTCGAGCGCGATGCGGTGGTGGAAAAGCCCGCCGGCGTCTCCTGGGACGAAGCCGCCGGGATCGGCGTGCCCTTCGTCACGGCGATGGAGGGCCTGCGCCGCGCCGGCCTGCCGAAGGCGGGCGAAACCGTGCTGGTGATGGGCGTCAACGGCAAGGTCGGGCAAGCCGCGGTGCAGATCGCGAGCTGGCACGGCGCGCGCGTGATCGGCGTGGTGCGCAAGCGCGAGCCCTATGAGGGCCACAGCAATTCCCCGGTCGATGTGATCGACGCCTCCACCACCGATGTCGCAAGCCGCGTGCGCGAGCTGACCGGCGGCAAGGGCGCCGACATCGTCTACAACACGGTCGGCGATCCCTATTTCCAGGCCGCGCACAAGTCGCTGGCGCTGCGCGGCCGCCAGATCCTGATCGCGGCGGTCGACCGCATCGTGCAGTTCAACATTCTCGAATTCTACCGCGGCCAGCACACCTATGTCGGCATCGACACGCTTGCGCTGTCGTCGGTTGCGACCGGCGAGGTGTTGCGCGAGCTTGCGCCGGGCTTTGCGGGCGGACATCTGAAGCCATTCCCGATCAAGCCGAGCGCGATCTATCCGCTGGAACAGGCCAAGGCGGCGTTTGTTGCCGTGGCGGGCTCGTCGCGCGACCGCGTGATTTTGCGACCGTGATGACGGGATAGCCGAGAGAACCCGCATGGACCCCGCCACGATCGTCATCCTCGCCGCCCTGATCATCGGCCTGATCTATGGCTCGGTCGGGCTGCTCAGCGGCTTCTGCATGATGAGCGGCCTGCGTGGCTGGTGGGCGGAGGGCGACGGCCGCCTGGCGCGCACCTATGCGCTGGCGATGGGCGTCGCGATCGCGGCCTCGCAGCTGTTGGCGGCGGCAGGCCTCGTCGATCTCGGCAAGTCGATCTATCTGCAACCGTCCTTCTCGGCGCCGGTGATGTTCCTCGGCGGGCTCTTGTTCGGTTACGGTATGGTGCTGTCGAACGGTTGCGGCTCGCGGGCTCTGGTGCTGCTCGGGCGCGGCAATCTGCGCTCTTTCGTGGTCGTGATCGTGCTCGGCATCTTCGCCGAGATGACGCTGAAGGGCCTGATCGCCCCGGCGCGCATCGCGATGGTGCAGGCCTCTCAGGCCACTGTCGCAGCCAATTCGGTGCCGTCGCTGCTGGCAAGCATCGGCCTCGGCGCGGTGCCGGCGCGGATGATCGCGGCGTCAGCGCTATCAGCCGTCCTGATCATCTTCGCCTTCGCCCATGCGCCATTCCGGAAATCATTCGGACAGATCGCGGCCGGCCTGATCGTCGGCCTGCTGGTGGCGGGCGGCTGGTATGCGACCGGCTATCTCGGCGCGGATGACTTCAATCCGGTGCCGGTGACGTCGCTCACCTTCATCGCGCCGATCGCCGATGCCCTGCAATATGTGATGCTGTCGACCGGCTCGACGCTGAATTTCGGCATCGTCACCGTGTTCGGCGTGTTCGCCGGCAGCCTGATCACCGCCATTGCCACCGGGCGCTTCCAGCTCGAAGGCTATCGGTCGCCGCAGCACATGCTGCGCTCGGCAAGCGGTGCCGCGCTGATGGGGGCGGGCGGCGTGATGGCGTTCGGCTGCTCGGTCGGGCAGGGGCTGACCGGACTGTCGACGCTGTCGCTGTCGTCCCTCATCGCGATCGCCGGCATCATGCTCGGCACCGGCGCCGGCCTGCGCGGCGCGCTGCGGGTCAGGCCGTTAGCAGCTGCCTAGATGCCGTAATGGGCCCTGCTCCGAGCAAGGGGTCATGATGGTGGCTGTCCCCCGATAGATGATGAAACGGGGTCACGACCTGAGTCGGCCCCAAGCATCTGGAGACGGAGGACAGCCGTGGAGAACTATGCCGGAATCGACGTATCATTGGAACTGTCGAGCGTGTGCGTTGTGGATGTCCAGGGTAAGATCCTGAAGGAGGCGAAGGTCGCGAGCAAACCCGACGCCTTGGTTGAATTTTTTGAGACGCTTGGCTTTGCAGTGAAGCAGATCGGGCTGGAGGCTGGGCCGCTGTCGCAATGGCTGCATGCGGCGCTGAAAAGAGCAGGCTTCGAAACGGTTCTGCTGGAAACGCGACATGTAAAGGCCGCATTGTCTGCGATGACGGTCAAGACGGATCGCAAGGATGCGCGCGGGATTGCCCAGTTGATCCGGATGGGATGGTTCCGGCCGGTACACGCAAAGTCGGTCGATGCTCAAGAGATCCGGGCCCTTCTGATCGCACGCAAACAGCTTCTCGGGCGGCTGATCGATGTGGAATTGAGTATCCGCGGGATTTTGCGCGGCTTTGGGCTGAAGGTTGGCCCGGTGACGCGGAAGAATTTCGAAGCGCGGATCCGTGAGTTGGTTGCGGGTCAGGCGACATTGGAGCGCATTGCCGCAGCGATGCTTTCGGCGCGATCGGCCTTGAAAGCTGAGTACGGAAGGCTACACAAGGCTGTGCTGGCAACGGTGCGTGACGATGCGGTCTGTCGCCGGCTAATGACAGTGCCAGGCGTTGGTCCTCTGGTGGCTATTACCTACAAATCGGCGATTGACGACCCCAATCGCATCACGAAGTCAAAATCGGCAGGCGCGCTGTTCGGGCTCACGCCAAAGAAGTACCAATCGGGCGAAAAGGACGTCACGGGCGGGATCACGCTGGCCGGCGACGAGATAGTGCGTACGGTGTTGTATGAGGCCGCCAACGTTCTGCTGTCGCGCATCACCCGGTTCTCAAAACTTAAGCGCTGGGGGATGGACGTCGCCAAGCGGCGAGGCTCGAAGCGCGCCAAAGTCGCCTTGGCACGTAAGCTCGCAGTGATCCTGCATCGGATCTGGGTCGACGGCACAACTTACCGCTGGGCTGACGCGGGCCCGATCGCAGCATAGAGCACGAGGAGAAGAGCTGGAATGCAATCGGGCTGAACAGAAGCCCAGTGCCCGAAGTCCCGTCGCCGGGACGGTGGATGCGGTGAAGCCGTTACACGCCCAGTGGCCGTCGCCCGACGAACCACGCGTATCTAGATAGGCTCACCGCTCCCTCTGACAGCATGATGTGGCGGCCAAGCGTTGACCACGGACAGAAGCATGAGCTCGGCGGCGTGACGTTCACTCGGGAGGCTTGACATCATCGGGCCCATTACAGAAGGGCGTGTACTGATAACCGCCGGCTTCCAGTCATAAAACGGAAGTTGCCCAGTTCGGTAGTTATCGGCGCTTATGACCCATCTCCGACATCACCCCTCCGGCACCCCGGCTATGCGCATGCCCTCACAAAGGCGCTCTTGTCCGGCGAGATAAATAGGATTGTCGCTTATTTTCGCGGCGCGCAAGCGGCGGATCGTAAAGCCTGGGTTGAGCGCAAATCCCGCTTTCGCAGCTGTTCGCGCCTCATCCAGCGCGCCGAGCAAGCCCAAAGCCGCGGCGAGTAAAAAATGCGCGAGAGCATGAGTGCGGTTGGCCTCAATGCTTCGTCGCAGCCAACTGACGGCTTCGGCATCCGCACCGACCTGTAGCTTTGCCGCGCCCACAAAACGCATCAACCGGTTGGCGACGAGATCGCGGGGGGATAGACGAAGAGCCTCGAGTACGTGGTCTTCAGTCTCGGTAGGACGACCCATATACAATTTGGCTAAACCAATAGCGCCATGAGCATAAGCCAGATTGCGATTAAGCGATAACGCCTGCTCGCATTCGGTAATCCCTTGTGCGGCGCGGTTTGTGCTAATGTACACGAGAGCCAGTATCAGGCGGGCCATTGCAACGTTGGGGGATAGTGAAAGTGCTTTGATCGTGTTCGATTCGGCTGCCGAAAGGAGCGCGGCCCGTTCATCTGTTAACAGGTCGGCTCCCACGGTTAGATCGACGTTTGCCATGCCGATCAACGCCCAAATCGCTCCGCCCCCATGGGGATCGATCGCCAAGGCACGCTCAAAAAAGCCGCGCGCCCGGGTCGCGTGCTCAAGGGTCGGCCCGTTGTAGAAGCAGGCAGTGCCCTGAAAGAACAGGTCTAGTGCGTCGGGATGCAGCGACCGCTCCGCTGTTCGCGCCTCGACCACAACGAGCTGGGCACCTAACGAGTTGGCGAGCCTCGATACGATTTCGTCCTGCATATCGAAAAGATCGGCGACAGGCTTTTCGAAGCGCTCCGCCCAAAGATGTTTGCGGCTTTCGGCATCGATGAGCTGCACGTTCACTCGAAGCCGCTTGCCGCTGCGCTGCATGGAACCTCCAAGCACGTACCGGACGTTCAACTCGCGGCCGACTTGCCGTACGTCGATTGCCTTGCCCTTGTACGAAAACGCGCTGTTCCGGGCAATTACGAACAAGCCACCGATGCGCGACAAGTCCGTTGTCAAGTTCTCGGTTACACCATCGACAAAGTAGTCTTGCTCGGGATCGCCGCTGAGGTTGGCGAAAGGCAGCACAACGATGGAAAGACGAGGCGGTGAAAGGGCGCTGGATCCCGCGCGGTGAGACCGTGTCGTTGGGCTGTGTTCATCCCAGATCACGGCATAGGTCCGGACCGGGCGGGCGATGTTTTTGAAGTTCTGGTCGCCCAAATCGGCGAACTGAACCCCCACCTTGCCCCTTACTTGATCGTAGGCGGAAGACGAGATGCAGATGCCGCCAGGCTCTGCGATGCCCTCGAGCCGCGCCGCGATGTTAACGCCGTCTCCGAATATGTCATGGGCCTCGACCATTACGTCGCCGATGTTGACGCCCACGCGGAAGGAAACGCGCCTGTCTTCCTTCTCGTGGATTGAAAGTTCCTTGATGCGGGTCTGAAATCGTACGGCGGCTCGGACAGCCTCAACCGAGCTTGTAAACTCCGCCAGGAACCCATCGCCGGTGTTCTTCACGATACGTCCGCCGTGTTCAGCGATTGCTGGCACAACGGTGTCCGCCAAGAGCGCTGTCAATTTGGCGTGTGTCGCCTCTTCGTCGTCGTGCATGAGCCGCGAATAGCCAGCCACATCGGCGGCCAAGATCGCCGACAACCTGCGCTCGACAGGGAATGGCCGCTCCTGCACCATGGCTCTCAACCCAACCGACGAGATATTGTACGACGGATCGGGTGACCGGGCCACACTGCTAATGTCGCCTGATGGCCCAAGGCCGACATGCAGGACGTTGGTTTCGACGTCAGCTCCCGAGACCGAAGCCGAGGCGACGAATTTTTGAGCATGGACGCTAATTAGGCCCGCGCTGGCGCGTCCGCAAGCGCGCTCAGCGCGATCCCGCCGACGATCAGCGCCGCGGCGATCGCCAGCGACAGATCGATCGGCTCGCCGAGCAGCAGCGCGGCGGTCACGATGCCGACGATCGGCGTTCCCGTCGTGCCGAGCGAAGTGGTCAGTGCCGGCAGGCTCTTGTTGACAACAGACATCGCCCAATAGGCCAGCGCGGTGCCGATGAAGCCGGAATAGAGGAACAGCAGCACGAGATGCGGCGACCAGATCACGGTGGGCACGCCCTCGGTGACCAGCGCCGACATCGTCAGCACCAGCGTCGCCACCAGCACCTGCCACAGCAGGAGCTGCAGCGGCGTCGCGACCCAGCGGTGCGAGCGGATGTAGATGATGTTGGCGGCCCAGCAGATCGCGGCGAGGATGATCATGCCGGCGCCGGCGATGACGTGCAGATTGCTCCAGTCCAGCGACGCCGGATTGAGGATCACGCAGAGCCCGGCGAGCCCCAATGCGACACCGACGAGCTTCAGCGCGCCGAGCCGTTCGGTCCGCGCGGCGCCGGCGGCCAGCGCGACCCAGAGCGGCGTTGTGTAGCCGAGCACGATGCCCTTGCTGGCCGGCAGGTAGCGCAGCCCGGCGGCGACCAGCGTCGAGAAGAACGTCATGTGCAGCAGCGCCACGCTGAGCACGACCGGGACATCGGCGACCCGCGGAATGATCAGATTGCCGCTGGCGCGCAGGATCACCAAGAGCGCGACCAGGGCGACCCAGCTGCGGAGCGATGCGGTCCACAGCGGCGGCACCGCCTCGACCAGCGATTTCGTCACCGACCAGTTGATGCCCCAGGCCAGCACCACGACGATGAACAGGGCGGCGGCCCTGGCGGGGGAGAGTGACTGGTTCACGGCAGAATCCTTGCGGGCGATATCCGCTTGTGAATAGGATCATGCTGGCTCTCTCGAAAGAGCCAGATTTTGTAGAACAAGGGAGCCAGATTGATCCTCGCCGAATTGCTCGCGCTGAAGCGATCGGACAATGTCGGGCTGGCCGCGCAGCTGACCCAGCAGCTGCGCGCGCTGATGGCGAGCGGCCGGATCCGGAGCGGGGCCATGCTGCCGTCGAGCCGCAGCCTTGCGGCCGAGCTCGACGTGGCGCGCAACACCGTGACGCATGCCTATGAGCAGCTGGCGGCCGAAGGATACCTGCGGGTCGCGGCGCGGCGGCGGCCGGTTGTGACCGACGATATCGAAGCGCGCTTCGCCAAGCCTGCGCTGGCGCCAAAGCGCGAGGCCGCCCGCAAGCCGCTGCTGTCGCCCTGGGCCTTGCAGCTCTCCGATAGCGATTGGCCGCTGTCCTACCAGGCGGATTTCCGGCCGCTGCGTTCCGGACTCGCGGATGCGCGCGAGTTTCCGCACGAGATCTGGGCGCGCTGCCTGCGTCGCAGCGCATTGCGCCGCCGCTTCAACGACCAGACCGTGGTCAACCGGCCAAGTCTGCGCGAAGCCTTGTGCGACTACCTTGAAATCAGCCGCGGCGTGCGCGCCGGGGCCGATCAGATCCTGATCCTGCCGACGGCCCAGGCGGCGCTGACGCTGATTGCCGCGACCACCATCGCCGCCGGCGATGCGGTGTGGACCGAGGATCCCGGCTATCCCGGCGCGGCGGCGGCATTTCGCGCCGCCGGTGCCGACGTCGTCGGTGTCAGGCTGGATCAATGGGGCATGATGCGGATGCTCGCGGCGCGTGCGCCGAAGCTGATCTTCGCGACGCCGTCGCATCAGCACCCGACCGGGCGGGTGATGCCGGTCGCGCGCCGCACCGAGTTGTTGGCTGCCGCGGAGCCCGGCAAGACCTGGATCGTCGAGGACGATTACGATGGCGAGTTTCACTATGACAGCCGCCCGATGCCGGCGCTGCAGGGGCTCGATCGCGAGGGACGCGTGCTCTATCTCGGCACGTTCGCCAAGGCGATGACGGCCGATATCCGCATCGGCTATCTTGTGGTGCCGCCATCACTGGCGCGGACGATGGAGATCGCGCAGCGCCATCTCGGGCTGATCGCCTCCGTGCATGTCCAGGAGGCGCTGGCCGGCTTCATGGCCGACGGGCATTTCCTGGCGCATGTCAGGCGGATGCGGCGCATCTATCGCGCGCGCCGCGACCATCTTGCGACAGCGCTGACGCGGCATCTCGATCCGGTGCTCACCGCAGAGATCCCGCCAGGCGGCATGCAGCTGATTGCCCGCTTCAAGGATGGCACTGCGGACCGGAACGCCGTGGCGCGGCTGGTGGCCGCCGGGGTCGAGGTGCGCGCGCTGTCGAGCCTCGCGCTGGAGCGGCCGCGCGACCATGGCCTGCTGCTGGGCTTCGCCGCCTGGCGCGAGAACGAGATCGGCGCCGCGGTGCGGATCATGGCGAACTGCCTGACCGGCAAGCGCGCGGCGCGTGGGTAGAGGGGCTTTCGCACGATTTCGGAATAATGGAAGAATATCCCTGAGTTGCCCGACGTGTCAAGTTGCGTTGTCGAGCGCCGGCGGCCGCCAGCCCCTTTGCATGGGGTTGTTTTCGATATTTTTGGGCACGCCCCTGTAACGGCCCGCAGGCGGGAGGGGGCACTGCCCAGATGCTGCTACGGCTCGGCCTTTCCCGCTGCGTCGCGGGCTCACTCCGCCGCCTTGGTGACGATCCGCACCTCCGACGTCAGCGTCTTGTGCACCGGGCATTTGTCGGCGATCTCCATCAGCCGCTTGCGCTGGTCCGCGTCGAGCTCGCCCTCGATCCTGATGACGCGGTCGATCTGGTCGAGCATGCCCTCGCGCGTCTCGCACTCCTCGCAATCCTTGGCGTAGATCTTGCTGTGCGTCAGCGTCACCGTGACGCGATCGAGCGGCAGCGACTTGCGGTCGGCATACATCCGCATCGTCATCGAGGTGCAGGCGCCTAACCCGGCCAGCACGAAGTCGTACGGCCCGGGGCCGGAATCCTGGCCGCCGACGGCAACCGGCTCGTCGGCCAGCATGCGATGCGGGCCTGTCGTGACGATCTGCTGAAACTTGCCGGCGCGGGTCTCCTGCACCACGACGTTGCGCGGCGCGCTGCCGGTATCCGCCGCCGGCTGCGGCGCGAGTTCGATGTAGCGTTCGGCCCAGGCCCCGATCACGTCGGCGACATAGGCGGCATCCTGCTTGCCGCTCAAGAGATGATCGGCGCCCGCCAGCGAGACGAAGCTCTTGGGGTGCCTCGCGGCGCCGAAGATATGCGTGGCGTTGTCGATGCCGACGGTGTCGTCGGTCGGCGAATGCATGATCAGCAGCGCCTTGTGCAGCTGCTTCACCTGCGCCATCAGATTCTGCTCGGCGACGTCGTCGAGGAATTCCCGCTTGATGCGGAACGGGCGGCCGGCAAGCGAGACTTCGCCTTCACCCTGCGCGCGGATGTCCTCGATCCGGTCCTTGAAGAAATGCGTGACATGGACGGGATCGGACGGCGCGGCGATGGTGGCGACCGCCTTGGCTTCGGGGATCTGACCCGCGGCGGCGAGGATCGCGGCGCCGCCGAGGCTGTGGCCGATCAGGATCGCGGGTGCCTTGCGCGTCTCGCGCAGATGGTTGGCGGCGCGGACCAGATCGGCGACGTTCGACGAGAAGGTCGAGTTGGCGAACTCGCCCTCGCTGGAGCCGAGGCCGGTGAAGTCGAAGCGCAGCGTGGCGAAGCCCTTGGCCGCGAGCGCGACCGCGATGCGCTTTGCGGCCAGCACGTCCTTGCCGCAGGTGAAGCAGTGCGCGAACAGCGCATAGGCCTTGATCGGCCCGTCGGGCGTATCAAGCGCGGCGGCGAGCTGATGGCCGCCGACACCGATGAATTGAAAGCGTTCGTGCGGCACGGGCAGGCTCCATCATCTCGTTGGTTTGTCAGTCGCCAGAATAGCGCTGTTCGGCCCAGGGATCACCGCGATTGTGATAACCGCGCACCTCCCAGAAGCCGGGCGCATCCTCGGTGAGGAATTCGATCCGCTGCAGCCACTTCGCGCTCTTCCAGAAATAGAGGTGCGGCACCACCAGCCGCACCGGACCGCCATGCTCCTGCTCCAGCGGCTTGCCCGACCAGCTATGGGCGAGCAGCGCGTCCTCGGCGGCAAAGTCCTCGAGCGGCAGGTTGGTCGTATAGCCGTCATACGAATGCAGCGCGACGAAGCGCGCCCCCTCGCGCGGCTGGCAGGCGGCGAGCAGGTCGCTTGTGGCAAGCCCCTCCCACTGATTGTCGTAGCGCGACCAGGTGGTGACGCAGTGGATGTCCGAGACGAATTGCGTCTGCGGCTGCGCCATGAACTGCTGCCAGGTCCAGTAGATGGTCTGCTCGACCGCGCCGTAGACGTCGAGCCGCCAGCGCTCCCGGGAGATGTTCGGCATCAGCCCGAGATCGAGCACCGGCCAGTCCGCCGTCAGATGCTGGCCCGGCGGCAGGCGCTGCTCCTCCGGGCGGGTGATCCTGCCGGTGAGGAATTTGCCCTCGCGTGCCCAGCGCTGCTTGCTGCGCGTCAACTTGCTCTCGAGCGGTTCGTTATCGTCGGTCATGGGCGTTTGCGCCGTCACTCGTGGCGATGCATCGCGGAGTCGTGCTTGGTGTCGCGCATCGTCGAATAGATCAGCAGCGACAGGAAAATCATGCCGCTGAGATAATAGTAGAACCAGTCCTCATGCCCGATGCTCTTGAAATAGAGCGCGACCGCCGGCGCGGTGCCGCCGAAGATCGACACCGTGATGGCGTAGGGCAGGCCGACGCCGAGCGCGCGGACATTGGTCGGAAACAGCTCGGCCTTCACGATCGCGTTGATCGAGGTGTAGCCGGCGACGAAGATCCAGGCGCCGCAGATCAGAAGGAAGGCCATGAACGGCGACTTGGTGTCCTTCAGCGCGGTCAGGATCGGGATCGTGCCGAGCGTGCCGGCGATGCCGAAGAAGATCAGCAGCGGCTTGCGGCCGATTTTATCGGAGAGCCCGCCATAGATCGGTTGCAGGATGGTCGCGAAGATCAGCGAGCCGAAGATCACGAAGGTGGTCTGGTCCTCGGTGAGGCCGACCGACAGCTTCACGAAGGTCTGCATGTAGGTGGTGAAGGTATAGAACGCCGCGGTGCCGCCGGCGGTGAGACCGACCACCAGCAACAATTCGCGCGGATAGTTCAACAGGCCGACGATCGAGCCGGTCGGCTTGGAAACCTTCTTGGCCTCCTCGAAGGCCTCGGTCTCATGCAGGCTGCGGCGCATCACCGCCGCGACGATCGCGAGCAGGGCGCCGATCACGAACGGAATCCGCCAGCCCCAGGCCTTCAGCTCGTCCGGTGTCAGGAACACCTTTTGCAGCAACAGCAGCACGATGATCGCGGTGAGCTGGCCGCCGATAAGCGTGACGTATTGGAAGCTGGAGTAGAAGCCGCGGTGCTTGGGATCGGCGACCTCGCTGAGATAGGTGGCACTGGCGCCATATTCGCCGCCGAGGCTCAGGCCCTCGATGACGCGGGCCAGCGCCAGGATCGCCGGGGCAGCGATGCCGATCGTGGCATAGGTCGGCGTCACCGCGATGATCAGCGAGCCGAAGCACATGCAGACCACCGAGAGCGTCAACGACAGCCGACGGCCATAGCGGTCGGCAATGAAGCCGAACAGCCAGCCGCCGAGCGGGCGCATCAGGAAGGTCGCGGCAAACAGCACGGCCGCGTTGAGCTGCTGCACCACCGGGTCGCTGTGCGGGAAGAATGCCGGCGCGAAATACAGTGCAAACGCCGTATAGGCGTAGAAATCGTACCACTCGACGAGATTGCCGACCGAGCCGATGAAGATCGCCTTCACCCGCCGCTCGACGTCGTGGATGTCGAGATGATCGCTCGCGGGCTGAGCGGTTTGTTCGGACATAGCATTGCTCCCGGACTCGTCGGTTCGATTCCGGGGCAAGCTACCTCATTGGGTGACGTGATGTAACCGCTGTCCGGTTCCTCAGGCGTTGTTGCCGAACAGAACAGGGAGTTGACGCGGGCCGCGCACCGTGCCTTCCGACCAGGTGACCTTGCCGGCCGGATCGAGCCGGAAATACGGAATCCGCTTCAGCCATTCCTCGATCGCGACCTGCATCTCCATCCGCGCCAGGTTGGAACCGACGCAGCGGTGGATGCCGAGGCCGAAGGCGGCGTGGCGGTTCTCCTTGCGGTCGATCACCACCTTGTCCGCATCGGGGAACATGGCGGGATCGCGGTTTGCCGCGGGGAAGGACAGCAGCACCATGTTGCCCGCCTTCACCGGGCAGCCGGAGATCGTGGTCTCCTTCATCACCTCGCGCGCCATCGTCACCGGCGAATAGGCGCGCAGGAATTCCTCGATCGCAGTCGGGATCAGTGCCGGCTCCGCGATCAGGCGCTCGCGATCGGCCGGCGTCTTGGCGAGGTGCCAGAGCGACGAGCCGATCGCGCTCCAGGTGGTGTCGATGCCGGCGATCAGAAGCAGCCGCAGCGAGCCGAGTACGTGCTCGTCGGTGAGCGGCTGGCCGCCGGGGCCCTTGGCCCGCAGCAGCTGCGAGATCAGATCGTCGCCCGGCTCAAGCTTGCGCTGCTCGAGATGGGCCACGAAGTAGCCGGTCATCTCGCGCACGCCGTTCATCAGCTCGTCTTCGTTCTTGATGCCGAGCTCGAGGATCTGGTGGATCCATTTGATGAAGAGATCGCCGTCCTTCTCGGGAATCCCCAGCATATGGGCGATGGCGCGCACCGGGATGTGCTTGGTGTAGCGCGCGGCGGCGTCGCAATGGCCATCGGCGATGAAGTCGTCGATCAGCTCGTTGCAGATCGCGCGTACCCGCGGCTCCAGCCGCTTCGTCGCGTCCGGCGTGAACGGCGGCAGCAGCACCTGCTTGGCGGGCTTGTGCTCCGGCGGATCGGAGGTGATCGGCGGTGCGCGCGCGGTGATCTCGGGGCGGACGTCGCGCACGATGACGCGGCGCGAGGAGAAGTGCTCGGTGTCGTAGGCAATCTCCTTCACCGCCTGATAGGTGGTCGGCATGTAGCAGCCGAGGAAACGCTCGGTGTGCACGACGGGCGAAGCCGCGCGCAGCGTCTCCCAGATCGGGAACGGGTCGTCGGTCCAGACCGGATCGGTATGGTCGAAATCATGGACCCAGTCGGAGACCGGGGGATGTTCGGGCAGATAGCTTGCGGACGGGGAATCGGACATCAGCTCGTTTCCTTCTCGTTCGATCAAACGCTGGTCGGCTCAACGGGCGGCGCGCGGCCGTTCCCGGCTAGCCGTCATTCCTCGGTGACTTCGATCGCGATTTCCGGGCAATTGGTCTGCGCGAGCCAGGCCTTGTCCTCGAGCCCGGCCGGGACGGTCCCGTCGCCGACCTCGTGGGCGTTGCCGTATTCATCGAGCTCGAACAGTTCGGGGGCGAGTGATTTGCAGCGGGCGTGACCCTGGCATTTGTCCTGGTCGACGCGGATTCTGAGCTTGGACATGCAAGCACCCTCCCTCGGCTCTGGCGCAATGTGGGTTGCGCCCGGTTTCTCATTCCAGTTTATGCAAGTTCTTGGCTTGCTTGGGCGGCCGGGCTCTTAACCGGATCGCCAAGTTATAGCATATTACATTATCGTCGCGCTTGCGCGTCAAGCGAAAATTCAGCGATCATTGCCGCAATGGGACAAATCGTACGCAAGCCGTTCAAAACCTACCACCATGGCGACCTCCGCGAAGCCCTGATCCAGGCCGCGTTAGGCGAGGTCGAGCTCGGTGGTCCCGAGGCGATCAGCATCAAGGCGCTGGCCAAGCAGCTCGGCGTCTCGCAGCCGGCGCCATACCGGCATTTCGCCGACCGCGAGGCGCTGCTGGAGGCGGTGACCGCGGAAGCGTTCCGGCAGTTCAATGTCATCATGCGCGAGGCGATCGAGCAGTCGGGCAAAGGCTCGAAGCTGTCGCGCTTCGCCCAGGCCGCGCTCGCCTTCGGGCTCGAGCGCCACGGCATCTACAGGCTGATGTTCGCGTCGCGCACCATGGCCTGCGCGCCGAAGGGCAGCGAGCTGCACACCGCTGCGATGGAAACGCTGGCGCTGCTGATCGAGTCGTTCGAGGCGCCGGCGGTCGGGCTGTTGCGCGAGCGCCAGGCGCTGAAGATCTGGGCCGGACTGCACGGCATCGTGATGCTCGCCGAGCAGGGCCTGCTCACCGGCGAGTCCGCGCAGATCAGCCGCGAGGAGCTGCTGGACGAAATCGTCGAGCAGACCAAGGCAGCACTCACCGTGGCGCTGCAGGCGACCGAAGGTAAAGCGTAGGCTTCGCGTCTTAGGGCCGCATCAACAGATTCATCACCTCATCCTGAGGAGCTTGCGCAGCAAGCGTCTCGAAGGACGAGGCCACGGACGGGCCTCATGGTTCGAGACGCGCTTCGCGCTCCTCACCATGAGGGGCCGGCCCTCTACCTCGGCGGACGCGGATCGATCGGCGTGGTGCCGCGCGCGCCCAGAATGTCCTCCAGCACTTTCGCGCCGGCCAGCAGCTGCGCCTCGGCACGCGGCTTTGCGACCATCTGCAGGCCGACGGGCAGGCCCGAAGCGGTGAAGCCGCAGGGCAGCGACAGCGCCGGACAACACGCCAGCGTGATCGCATAGACGATGCCGAGCCATTCGACGTAATTGTCGAACTTCTTGCCGTCGCACTCGGCGACATAGCGGTTCTCGACCGGGAACGGCGCCACGATGGTCGCGGGCGCCAGCAGCAGGTCGTACTTGTCGAAGAATTCGAGCGCACGCGCCGTCATCGCGACGCGCTGCGCCTCGGCGCGTTCGAGCTTCTCGACCGTGAGCTTCAACCCTTCCTCGATGTTCCAGATCACCTCGGGCTTCAGCAAATCGCGCTTGGTGCGCAGCAATTCGGCCTTGCTGATCGCGAAATCGAACGCGCGCAACACGTGGAAGCATTCATGGGCTTCGCGCAGATCGGGATGCGCTTCCTCGACGATCGCACCGGCTTCCGCAAACCGCTCTGCCGCCTTGCGGGTCACCGCCTTGACCTCGGGATCGACCGGTGTGATGCCGAGATCGGGCGAATAGGCGATGCGTTTCGGCTTGCTGCCGGAGCGGGCTGCGGACAGGAACGACGTCGGCAGTGCGGGCAGCGACAGCGGATCGGCGGCATGTTCGCCGCTCATCGCGTCGAGCAGCAGTGCGAGGTCCTCGACATTGCGCGCCATCGGTCCCTGCACCCCGAGGGTACGGTCGACGCCGAATTTCGGCGTGTGCGCGACGCGGCCGATCGACGGCCGCAGGCCCACGATGCCGCAGAAGCTCGCGGGATTGCGCAGGCTGCCACCCATATCGGAGCCGTGGGCGAGCCACGCGGTGCCGCTCGCAAGGGCCGCGGCGGCGCCGCCGGAGGAGCCGGCGGCCGAGCGTGACGTGTCCCAGGGATTGCGGGTCGGACCGAACACCTCGTTGAAGGTGTTGGCGCCGGCGCCGAATTCCGGCGTGTTCGACTTGGCGTAGATCACGCCACCGTTCTGTTCGAGGCGCTCGACCAGGATGTCCGACTTCGCCGGGATGTTGTCCTTGAAGATCGGCGAGCCCTGCGTGGTCAGCACGCCGGCGACGGCCGTGAGATCCTTGATCGGAACGGGAAGGCCCGCGAGCAGGCCGCGCTCGCTGACCGGCTTCAGCATCAGCGCCTTGGCGTGGGTGCGGGCGCGGTCGAAGCAGAGCGTCGGCAGTGCGTTGACCTTGCCGTCCACCTCGGCGATGCGCGTCTCCAGCACGTCGAGCAGATCGAGCGGCGTGACGTCACCAGCCTTCAGCTTTTCGACGACGGCACACGCCGTTTCCTTCACCAAGCCCTGATCAGCCATGCGCCGTTGCTCCTATGCCTTCCGTTTGCTTGTGCTGTAGAACATTTCCTGCCGTCGTGGCAATGCGACGTGAACGGAAGAGGCCGGGATGGCAGCGTTATTTTCCGCGCTTGACTGGCGCGCGATGAGCCAGCAGGAGCGCGATCTCGGTCTGAACAACGGCGTTGCCGTCAAGGGCAGCGCCGAGATTGCTGCGGGATGGGAGCAGCGCTCGGCGGCATTGCGGCAAAAGCACGCCCGCCATCTCGACCTTAGGTACGGCCCACGCGAGCGCAACCGGATCGACTTCCTGAAAGCCCGCGACGGCGCGCCGACGCTGCTGTTCATCCACGGCGGCTATTGGCAGACCCGTGCCAAGGAAGTGTTCACGATCTTCGCCGAGGGGCCGATGGCCCATGGCATCAATGTCGCGCTGATCGGCTATACGCTGGCGCCGGATGCGACGCTCGATGACATCGTCGCCGAGATCCATGCCGGTATCGACTTTCTGGCCGGGCAGTTGCCCGCGCTCGGGGCCGCTGCCGAGGGCATCGTGGTGTCGGGCTGGTCGGCCGGCGGACATTTGACATCGATGGCGCTGTCGAACGCCCATGTCCGGGCCGGCATGGCGATCTCGGGTATCTACGACCTCGAGCCGATCAGGCATTCCTACCTCAACGAAAAGCTCAAGCTCGACGAAGCGGCGTCGCGGCGCAACTCGCCGATGATGGCGGAAGGCGGCACGGCAAAGCCGCTGTCGCTGGTGGTCGGCAGCGCCGAATTGCCGCTGCTGCGCAAGCAGACCGCCGATTTCGCCGGCCATCGCGCCCGTTACGGCTTGCCGGTGACCTATGAGGAGATCGCCGGCGCCGATCATTTCTCCATCATGAACCAGATGCTGGCGCCGCAGGGCCGCATCACGACGCTGATCCGGCAGTTGTTCGAACGCACGGCGTCATCCTGAGGTGCGAGCCTCTTCGGCGAGCCTCGAAGGATGACGTAGCCCATCCTTCGAGACGCCGCGCAAGGCGCGGCTCCTCCAGCGACAATGGCGAAGCCATTGCGCGGGGATGACTGCGGAATGAATGGCTAGCGCGAGCTAGCTATCCCCACCCCGACGTCAGCCCGCCGTCGACCGTGTAGATCACGCCGGACGTATAGCCGGCCCGGTCGGACGCCAGGAACGCCATCAGGTCGCCGATCTCGCGTGCATGTGCGGGCCGGCCGAGCGGCAGACCTTTCTGGAACTCCGTGTAGCGGTTCTCGTCACCGAACTGGTTTTTGGCGCGGGTCTTGAGCAGCGTGACGTGGCGGTCGGTGCCGACGGGGCCGGGATTGATGCCGACGACGCGGATGTTGTCGGCGAGGCTCTTGCCGCCGAGCGCGCGGGTGAACGCCATCAGCGCCGCATTGCCGGCGCTGCCGCAGATGTAATTGGCGTCGAACTTCTCGCCGGCCGCGCCGATGTCGTTGACGATCACGCCGCCGCCGCGCGCCTTCATCTGCGCGTAGATCGCGCGTGTCAGATTGACGTAACCGAACACCTTGAGCTCCCAGGCATGCCGCCAGGTCGCCTCGTCGATCTTGTCGATCGAGCCGCCCGGGATGTCGCCGGCATTGTTGACGAGGATGTCGATGTCGGCGGCCTCTTTTGCCAATCGCGCCAGATCTTCGGATTTGCGCAGGTCGACCACGCTGATCGCCGCGTCGATCTGATGCGCCGAACGGAGTCGCTCGGCCTGTGCCTTCAATTGCTCGCCGTTGCGGGCGGCGAGCAGCAAATTGGCGCCTTCCTCGGCAAAGGCTTCGGCGGCGGCCGCGCCAATGCCCTTGGAGGCGCCGGTGATCAGGACACGCTTGCCGCGCAGATGCAGATCCATGGGATGTCTCGCTTGGTATGAGGAGTGGTGTCGGCGAATTTGGTGGGGCAGGGTCGCACCGCGGTCAACACTGCACTGCAGCGTTGCGCTGGCGCGAAGTTTGGTTCATTGCAGGACCATCAGAATAGGCGGCATTGCCGGCCGGGCAAATCACAAGGGTGTTCTCGATGAGCAGCGCAAAGAAGCAGTATCGGATTGCGGTCATTCCCGGTGACGGCATCGGCAAGGAAGTGATGCCGGAGGGCCTGCGCGTCATCGAGGCGGCGGCCAAGAAGCACGGCGTCGACGTGAAGTTCGACCATTTCGACTTCGCCTCCTACGACTATTACGAGAAGCACGGCGAGATGATGCCGGCCGACTGGAAGGACAAGATCGGCAAGCATGACGCGATCTATTTCGGCGCGGTCGGCTGGCCGGCCAAGATCCCGGATCACATCTCGCTGTGGGGCTCGCTGATCAAGTTCCGCCGCGAGTTCGACCAGTATGTCAACCTGCGCCCGGTGCGGCTGATGCCCGGCGTGCCGTCGCCGCTGGCGAACCGCAAGCCCGGCGACATCGATTTCTGGGTGGTGCGCGAGAACACCGAGGGCGAATACTCCTCCGTCGGGGGGCGCATGTTCCCGGACACCGACCGCGAATTCGTCACGCAGCAGACCGTGATGACCCGCACCGGCGTCGACCGTATCCTGAAATTCGCGTTCGATCTGGCGCAGTCGCGGCCGAAGAAGCATCTGACCTCGGCGACCAAATCGAACGGCATTTCCATCACCATGCCCTACTGGGACGAGCGCGTGGAGGCGATGGCCAAGAAATATCCCGGCGTGAAGTGGGACAAGTACCACATCGACATCCTGACCGCGAATTTCGTGCTGCATCCGGACTGGTTCGACGTCGTGGTCGGCTCCAATTTGTTCGGGGACATTCTTTCCGATCTCGGCCCGGCCTGCACCGGCACGATCGGCATCGCGCCGTCGGGCAACATCAATCCGGAAGGCGATTTCCCCTCGGTGTTCGAGCCGGTGCACGGCTCGGCGCCTGACATCGCCGGGCAGGGCATTGCCAACCCGATCGGCATGATCTGGTCGGGCGCGATGATGCTGGAGCATCTCGGCGAGAAGCAGGCAGCTAGCGCCATCGTCGGCGCGATCGAGCGCGCGCTCGGCGAACGCACGCTGCGGACGCGTGATCTCGGCGGCAATGCCGACACCACGGCGTGCGGCAAGGCGGTCGCGGAGATGGTGGATTAGGCTACGCTGTCAATCACGCGGGTCGTCCTGGCGAAAGCCAGGACGACGTCGATAATTATTGCTTCACGATCCTTCGGCAATGCTCCCACGCCGCGTGGATCAAGTTCTCGCTCGCCTCGGGCGTGCGGAAGGCGGAGTGCGCCGACAGCGTCACGTTCGGGATCCTGGTCAGCGGGTGATCCTTCGGCAGCGGCTCGATGTTGTAGACATCGAGGCCGGCGTGGCGGATGTGGCCCGAATTGAGCGCATCGATCATCGCCTGCTCGTCGACGATCGCGCCGCGGGCGGTGTTGATCAGCACCACGCCTTTCTTCATCTTCGCGATCTTGTCGTGCGTGATCAGGCCGCGGGTCTCGTCGTTGAGCAGCAGATGGATCGAGACCACGTCGCTGCTCGCCAGCACGGTGTCGAGCTCGACGAACTCGACGCCCGGATGGCTCTTGGGCGACCGGTTCCAGGCGATCACCTTCATGCCGCTGCCGAGCGCGATGCGGGCGACCTCGGCAGCGA
This sequence comes from Bradyrhizobium sp. BR2003, assembly GCF_009720285.1. NCBI lineage: Bacteria > Pseudomonadati > Pseudomonadota > Alphaproteobacteria > Hyphomicrobiales > Nitrobacteraceae > Bradyrhizobium > Bradyrhizobium sp. BR2003. Next base: position 359,146 of record NZ_SMYJ01000019.1, on the reverse strand, counting down.
TGCCGCCGAAGCCGACGAGGCCGAGCGTCTTGCCGGTGAGCTGCATGCCGTCCTCGCGCAGCCAGTTGCCGGCGCGCATCTCGCGGTCCATCTGCGCGATCACGCGCGCCGACGACCACATCAGCGCGATCGCCGATTCCGCGACCGCGGTATCGCCATAGCCCTTGATCAGGTGCACGGAAATGCCGAGCTCGGCGAGTTCTTCCGGGTTCATGTAGCTGCGCGCGCCGGTGCCGAGGAACACGACGTGCTTCAGGCCGGCACACTTTTTCGCAACGTCGGTCGGCAGCGCGGTGTGGTCGACCACCGCGATCTCGGCGCCGTCGAGCACCGCTGGATAGTCCTCGGACTTGATGTCCGGGTTGCGGTTGATCCGCATCCTGGGATCGCCTGATTTTTCCAGGCGCTCGGTGATGACAGCGAGCGATTCATTGGCGTCGACAAACACTGCGCGCACGAAAGCCTCCATCCGATGAGGAGAAATGAGGATCAGGACGCGACGCCGGCAAGCGCCAGCACCGTATGCATCAGGACGTTGGCGCCGGCGGCGCAATCGGTCTGCTTGGCATCTTCCAGCTCATTATGGCTGATGCCATCCTTGCAGGGCACGAACACCATTGCTGCCGGCATCACCGTGTTGAGGTTGCAGGCGTCGTGGCCGGCGCCGGAGGTGATGCGGCGGTGCGAATAGCCGAGCTGCTTGGCCGCGTTCTCGACCGCGTCGACCAGCTTGGGATCGAAATGCGTCGGCGCCTTGCGCCAGACGAGATCGAGCTGCACCTCGACCTTGCGCTTTGCTGCGATCTCGCTCACGGCGGCACGCAGGTCGCGATCCAGCGCATCCATGATCGCGGCGTCGGCGCTGCGGCAATCCACCGTGAAGGCGATCTCGCCGGGGATGACGTTGCGCGAGGGCGCGGCGATCACGGCCTCGCCGATGGTGCCGACCGCCTTCGGGCCGTGCTTCTTCGCGATGCTCTCCATCGCCAGCACGATCTCAGACAGCGTCGCCAGCGCATCGCGGCGCAGCGGCATCGGGGTCGAGCCGGCATGGCTCTCGAAGCCGGTGATCTTGCCGTCGTACCACAACACGCCCTGTCCGGAATCGACCACGCCGATGGTCTTGTTCTCGGCCTCCAGGATCGGCCCCTGCTCGATATGCAGCTCGACGAAGCTGGTGAACTTCTGGCGGCCGACCGGGGCGTCGCCGCGATAACCGATCGTGTCCAGCGCCTGCGCCACCGTGACGCCTTCGGCGTCCTTGCGCGACAGGATGTCGTCGGTGGTGAAGTCGCCGACATAAGCGGCCGAGGCCATCATCGCCGGCGCAAAGCGCGAGCCTTCCTCGTTGGTCCAGTTGCAGATGCAGATCGGCAGCTCGGTCTCGATGCCGGCATCGTTGAGCGTGCGCACCATTTCGAGCGCCGCCAGCGTGCCGAGCACGCCGTCATATTTGCCGCCGGTCGGCTGGGTGTCGAGATGCGAGCCGACGCCGATCGGCGGCTTCGACATGTCCCGTCCTTTCCGCAATCCGAACATCGAGCCCAGCGCGTCGACCTGCACCTCGAGGCCGGCGTCCTCGCACGCGTTGCGGAACCAGTCGCGCACCTGCTTGTCTTCGGCGCTCAGGGTCAACCGCCGCACACCGCCCTTGGGCGTTGCACCGAACTGCGCGGTTTCGTGGATGGTGCCCCAGAGGCGGGCGGAATCGATCTGCAGGTTGGTGGCGGCTCGGCTCATGTCGTCAGTCCATTTTTATTTTCGTCATTCCGGGGCGATGCGTCAGCATCGAACCCGGAATCTCGAGATTCCCCGGTGCGCGGTTGCGCACCTGAGGTCTGGTCCTTCGGACCATCCCGGAATGACGTTCGATTATCCGGCAATCGTTCAATGACGCGCCACTCTCGCGCCGTCAACCGCCACGCTCGCCTGCGCGATCTGCCGGGCGAGATTGGCGACGCGCTCGATGGCGACCGCATCGGGCGAGGCGAGCCAGCTCGCGGTGAAGGTGAGGGGCGGCAGCTTGAGGTCGGTGTCGAGCAGTTGCAGCCGCCCGTCGGCAAGCTCGTTCTCGACGATCGCCGCCGGGATCACCGCGATGCCAAGCCCTTCATTGGCCATGTGGATCACGGTCGCGAGCGAGGTCGAGGCGTGCAGCCGGATCGGCGGCAGATCGGGGGCGTTGAACAATGCGCGTACGGTCTCGTAGGGCTGCGTCTTGCGCGGAAAGGTGATGATCGGAAACCGCGCCAGGTTCTGCCGCGCCACCGGGCCGTCGCCGAGGCCGAGCGCCGGGCTCGCCAGGAAACCGATCGGGTAATCGCACAGCACATGGTTGTGCGCACCGGAGGCCGAGACCGGCCCAAGCACGAAGGCGAGCTCGATCTCCTGTGCCAGCAGCCGCGCGGTCAGATTGGGCGTGATGTCGACCTCGATCTCCAGCGACAGGTTCGGGTAGACCTCGTTGACGCTCTTGACGAGGCGCGGCAGCCAGGTGTGCACGATGGTCTCCGCGACACCGAGCCGCAGCGCGCCGCGCATGGCCGAACGGTCGCCGACCTCGGCCATCATCTCCGAACGCAGGCCGATCAGCTTCTCGGCATAGATCATCATCAGCCGTCCACTCGGGGTCGGCGAGGCCACCCGGTGGTCGCGGTTGAGCAGCTTGACGCCCATTTCGCGCTCGAGCTGGGCAATGCGCTGGGAGATCGCCGGCTGGGTGGTGTTGAGCCGCTGGGCGGCGCCGCGGAAGCTGCCGAGCTTAACGACCCAAAGGAATGTCTCGATCGAGCGGAAGTCCGTCATTGGAAGCATTTTCCCGATCGATAAATTCATTTTATCGATTTTGATTAGAAAGGACGATTAGACATTATATCACGCTTGGTGTTGGTTTGTCCTTGTCGAGATTATGGGCAGGAGCATCCCATGACTGTTTTTGCGGCAGTGCAGCGATCTCAGGGGGAGCCAGTGCTGGCGAGCGTCGAAGCGCGCCGCGCCTGCCGTGACGGCGTGGCCTCGGGCACCACGGCCGGTCTCGCCAACGGCTTCGTCCAGGGCAATCTCGCGATCCTGCCGGAAAAGCTCGCCGGCGCCTTCCACCGCTTCTGCCAGCTCAATCCGAAGCCGTGCCCGATCATCGGCATGTCCGACGTCGGCGATCCCCGCATTCCGGCGCTTGGCCTCGACCTCGACATCCGCACCGACGTGCCGCGCTACCGGGTCTGGCGCGACGGCGAGGTGGCGGACGAGCCGACCGACATCACCAAATACTGGCGCGACGATCTCGTCACCTTCGTGCTCGGCTGCTCCTACTCGTTTGAAGAGGCCCTGCTGGATGAGGGCCTGCCGATCCGTCACATTGAACGCAATCTGCGTGTGCCAATGTACCGGACCAATATCGCCTGCAACCCGTCGGGGCCGTTCGCGGGACCCATGGTGGTGTCGATGCGCCCGTTCAAGCCGGCGGATGCGATCCGCGCGGTGCAGATCACCTCGCGCTTTCCGTCCGTGCATGGCGCGCCGGTCCATCTCGGCCATCCGCATGCGATCGGCATCAAGGATATCGCCAAGCCGGATTACGGCGATGCGGTACCGGTCGCCGATGACGAGATCCCGGTGTTCTGGGCCTGTGGCGTCACGCCGCAATCGGTGATCGCAAGCGCGAAGCTGCCGTTCGCGATCACGCATTCGCCGGGCCTGATGCTGGTGACCGATCTCAGGAACAAGCAGCTCGCTGTGCTCTGAATAGGCAATTCGTGCAATTCATTGAGGCTTTACTGCGCGCTACAAGCGTCACATCGATAATAACAAGCTGATCAAGGGGAAATTTCGATGACGATCTCTCGCCGTAACGTGTTGCTGGGTGCCACTGCCGCCGCGGCGCTCGGTCCGATGGCCGCGCGCGCGCAGACCAGTGAAGTGGCAATCGGCGTGATCTATCCGCTCTCGGGCGCCAGCGCCCAGATCGGCGTCGACGCGCAGCGTGCGTTCGAGACCGCGGCAGACATCATCAACAAGAATTATGATTTCGCGCTGCCGCTCGCCAAGGGCGAGGGCCTGTCCGGCCTCGGCGGCGCCAAGGTCAAGCTCGTGTTCGCCGACCACCAGGCCGATCCGCAGAAGGGCCGCGCCGAAGCCGAGCGCCTGATCACGCAGGACAAGGTCTGCGCCGTGATCGGCACCTATCAGAGCGCGGTCGCCGTCACCGTCAGCCAAATCTGCGAGCGCTATGGCGTTCCGTTCCTCTCGGCCGACAATTCCTCACCGAGCCTGCATCGCCGCGGCCTGAAATACTATTTCCGCGCCTCGCCGCATGACGAGATGTTCTCGACCGCGATGTTCGATTTCTTCGATGCGATGAAGAAGAAGGGCCAGAAGATCGAAACGCTGGCGCTGTTCCACGAGGACACCATCTTCGGCACCGATTCGGCGAACGCGCAGACCAAGCTCGCCGCCGAGCGCGGCTACAAGATCGTGGCCGACATCAAGTACCGCGCCAACTCGCCGTCGCTGACCGCCGAGGTGCAGCAGCTCAAGGCGGCGAATGCCGACGTGCTGATGCCGTCGAGCTACACCACCGACGCGATCCTCCTGGTCAAGACCATGGCCGAGCTCGGCTACAAGCCGAAGAACATCATGGCGCAGGACGCCGGCTTCTCCGAGAAGGCGACCTATGACGCGGTCGGCGACAAGCTCGAGGGCGTGATCTCGCGCGGCAGCTTCTCGCTCGACCTGGCGCAGAAGCGGCCGATGGTCGGTCTGATCAACGAGATGTACCGCGCCAAATCCGGCAAGGACTTCAACGACTATTCGTCGCGCCAGTTCATGGGCCTGATCGTGATGGCGGACGCCATCAACCGCGCCAAGTCGACCGACGGCGAGAAGATCCGCGAGGCGCTGGTCGCCACCGACATGCCGGGCGATCAGACCATCATGCCGTGGCGGCGCGTCAAGTTCGACGAGATGGGGCAGAACAACTTCGCCGATCCGGTGCTGTTGCAGTACTCCGCGAAGAACTTCGTGACGATCTTCCCGGAACAGGCCGCCGTCTCCGAGGCGATCTGGCCGATGAACAGCTGATCGATCGGGCGCTTTCTCACCGTCGTCCCGGGCAAGCGAAGCGCGACCCGGGACCCCCGCGCGAGTGCTTGCACTCGTCGCGTAACCCAGGCAGGCGTTTTGCGATGATTGGTTGTTATCTCTCCTCCCGATGCATTTGCGGTTATGCGTCCTGGCCTTCGCCAGGACGACGCTGGAGACAGATTTTGATCGGGGCGCAGCGGTGACAGCCGAGACCATTATCCAGAGTTTGGCGAGCGGCCTGTTGATGGGGCTGCTCTACGGACTGATCGCCGCAGGCCTCGCATTGATCTTCGGATTGATGGACGTCGTGAATTTCGCGCACGGCGAATTCCTGATGATCGCGATGTACGCGACCTTCTTCCTGTTCGCGTTCTTCGCGATCGATCCCTTGCTCTCGGCGCCGCTGGTCGCCGCGGCACTGTTCGTGTTCGGCGCGGTGGTCTATCTGTTGATCGTCCGCTTCGCGATGCGCGCCAAGGCCAATGCCGGTATGGTGCAGATCTTCTCGACCTTCGGCCTGGCGATCGTGATGCGGGGCCTCGCCCAGTTCTTCTTCACGCCCGACTACCGCAGCGTCACCAACTCCTGGGTCGGCGGTAAGACGGTGTCGATCGCCGGCATCTATCTGCCGGAGCCGCAGCTGATCGGCGCGATGCTCTCGATCGCGGCCTTCGTCGCGCTCTACTTCTTCATCAATCGCACCGATTTCGGCCGCGCGCTCGAAGCGACGCGCGAGGACGCCGGCGCGGTGGCGCTGGTCGGCATCGACAAGAACCGGGTGTTCGCGCTCGGCTGGGGCCTTGGTGCTGCGCTGGTTGGCCTCGCCGGCGCCATCATGGCGATCTTCTTCTACGTCTATCCCGATGTCGGCGCGTCGTTTGCCCTGATCGCCTACGTCACCGTGGCGCTCGGCGGCTTCGGCAGCGTGTTCGGCGCCTTCGCCGGCGGCATCATCGTCGGCCTGGTGGAGGCGACCACCGCGCTGATCCTGCCGCCGTCGCTGAAATCGGTCGGCATCTATGCCGTTTACCTGCTGGTCGTCTTCATCCGCCCACGTGGCCTGTTCGGATCGATGTGATGGACACCCACTTCGCCCAACGCCGCAGGCGTGACCTGATCGTGGCGGCCTGCCTCGCGGTGATCGCCGCGCTGGTGCCGCTGTTCGTCAAGGACGTCTACGTCCAGAACATCATGGTGCTGACGCTGATGTATGCGGCGCTGTCGCAGAGCTGGAACATCCTGTCCGGCTATTGCGGGCAGATCTCGCTCGGCCATGCGCTGTATTTCGGGCTCGGCGCCTATACCACCGCGCTCTTGTTCACCAAGTTCGGAGTGCTGCCGTGGTTCGGCATGCTGGCGGGCGGGGCGATCTCCGCATTGATCGCGATGGCGCTCGGCTATCCCTGCTTCCGCCTGCGCGGGCATTATTTCGTGATCGCGACCATCGTGATCGCCGAGATCGCGTTGCTGTTGATCCAGAACTGGGACTGGGCCGGCGCGGCGCTCGGCATCGACATCCCGGTGCGCGGCGACAGCTGGCTGAAATTCCAGTTCACGCGCTCGAAGCTGCCTTACTTCTATTTCGCGCTGGCGCTGGCCTGCATCGCCTGGTTCGTCACCTGGTGGCTGGAGGATTCCAAATGGGGCTATTGGTGGCGCGCGGTGAAGGACAACCCGGACGCGGCCGAAAGCCTCGGCGTGGTCGTGTTCAATTCCAAGATGGGCGCGGCGGCGGTCTCGGCCTTCCTCGTTGCGGTCGGCGGCAGCTTCTACGCCCAGTTCGTCTCCTACATCGATCCTGAAAGCGTGATGGGCTTCCAGTTCTCGCTGCTGATGGCGCTGCCCGCGGTGCTTGGCGGCATCGGCACTTTGTGGGGGCCGGTGCTCGGCGCGGTCATCCTGATCCCGCTCACCGAGCTGACGCGCTCGTTCATCGGCGGCTCCGGGCGCGGCGTCGACCTCATCGTCTACGGCACGCTGATCGTCGTGATCTCGCTGGCGCTGCCGCGCGGCCTGGTCAGCGTATTCTCCCTGCGCAAGGGAGCCGCACGATGACGCCGCTTCTGGAAACCCGTGGCGTCTGGCAGCGCTTCGGCGGCCTCGTCGCCAACAGCGACGTCTCGATCTCGGTCGGGCGCGGCGAGATCGTCGGCCTGATTGGCCCGAACGGCGCTGGCAAATCGACGCTGTTCAACCTGATCGCGGGCGTGCTGCCGCCCACCCAGGGCTCGATCATCTTCGACGGCGAGGACGTGACCAAGCTACCGGCGGCGGAACGCTGCCAGCGAGGCGTCGGGCGCACCTTCCAGGTCGTCAAGAGTTTTGAGACCATGACCGTGATCGACAACGTCATCGTCGGCGCGTTGATCCGCAACACCAAGATGCGTATCGCGCGGCAGAAGGCCTATGAGGTCTTGGAGTTCTGCGGACTTGCGGCGCGCGCCGACAAGCTTGCCGCCGACCTCGTCCCGTCCGAGAAGCGCAGGCTCGAGGTCGCCCGCGCGCTCGCCACCGAGCCGAAGCTGCTGCTGCTCGACGAAGTCCTCACCGGACTGACGCCGGTCGAGGCACAGACCGGCGTCGAGCTGGTGCGCAAGGTCCGCGCCGCCGGCATCACCGTGCTGATGGTCGAGCACGTCATGGAGATCGTGATGCCGCTGGTCGACCGCGCCATTGTGCTCAATCTCGGCAAGGTGCTGGTCGAGGGCAAGCCGACCGAGGTCGTCCGCAATCCGGAAGTCATTTCTGCCTATCTCGGGGATCGTCATGCTGTCGGTGCGTGAAATCACCACCGCCTATCAGGGCCTGGTCGCGATCTCCTCGGTGTCGATCGACGTCACCAAGGGCGAGATCGTCTGCGTCGCCGGCGCCAACGGCGCGGGCAAGTCGACGCTGCTCAAATCGATCGCCGGCGCCGAGCGGCCGCGCGCAGGCACCGTCACCTTCGACGGCAAGCGCATCGACGGCCAGCCGCAGCACGTCATTACATCAAGCGGCATCGCTTACGTGCCGGAGAACCGCCGGCTGTTTCCGCGGCTGTCGGTGCGCGACAATCTGCGGCTCGGCAGCTATCTCTATCGCAGCCAATCCGACCGCGATGCGCCGCTCGATCTGGTGTTCAAGCTGTTCCCGCGGCTTGGCGAACGGCTCGACCAGCGTGCCGAGACCTTGTCCGGCGGTGAGCAGCAGATGCTCGCGATCGGCCGTGCGCTGATGACGCGGCCGCGGCTTCTGATGCTCGACGAACCCTCGCAGGGCATCATGCCGAAACTGGTCGACGAGATCTTCCAGGCCGTGAAGCGCATCCGCGACGCCGGCATGACGGTCCTGATCGTCGAGCAGCGTATGGCCGAGTGCTTGGAGATCGCCGACCGCGCCTACATCCTGCAGACCGGCCGCGTGCTGATGCAGGGCACCGCGGCCGAGATCAGCGGCAATCCGGATGTGCGGAAAGCGTATCTGGGGCTGTAGCGCTCACCGTCACTGCGAGCGCAGCGAAGCAATCCATCTCTCGCACCCAAGGAGAGATGGATTGCTTCGTCGCTTCGCTCTCGCAATGACGGGGAGGATAGTGCTCCGCACCCACGCAGCCTACTTGCCCTCGTCGATCTTTTCGACCTTGGCGGCGAGGTCCGGCACGCGGCTGACGCGGTAGGTCGCGTTGCTGCATGTCAGCGTCCAGGCCTCGTTGTCGGGCTTCGAGAGCTTGTCGTCCCGCTCGGCCTTGAGCGGCTTGTCGCAAGGATAGCCCTGCGCGCGCAGCTGGGTTGCCAGCATGCCTTGCAAGGTCTCTTCGGTCCGTGCGTCAGACACCGCAAGGCCGACGGCGAACGGAACCGCTAACGCCAAGCCTGTGAACCTCATCATGACTGTCTTCCGCATATCGATCCTCCGCTTGATCTAGTGAGGGTGATCCGGCTGCACGAGCCCGAACGTCCTGGTCAAATCTGCCACCTGGTCGGGCGACAAATAGCGCGGGTTCAGCCCGCGCAGCAGCAGATAGAGCTTTGCGGTCTCCTCCAGCTCCTCGGTCGCGAACACCGCAGCTTCCAGCGTATTGCCCGACACGACGGGCCCATGATTGGCGAGCAGCACCGACGAATATTTCCCGGCCAGCCCCCGGATCGCGTCGGCAACGGCCGGATCGCCGGGGCGATAATAGGGCACCAGCGCAGTCTGGCCGCACTTCATGACGTAATAGGCCGTCATCGGCGGCAGCGCGGCGCGCGGGTCGATCTCGGGCAGCATCGAGAGCGCGACCGAATGGGTCGAGTGCAGGTGCACCACGGCGCCGGCGGAGGCGCGCGTCTGGTAGAGCGCGGTATGCAGCGGCACTTCCTTGGTCGGGGCGTCGCCGGAGGCGAGCCGGCCGTTGCCGTCGAGCCGTGACATTTTCGCCGGATCGAGGAAGCCGAGCGAGGCGTTGGTCGGCGTCACCAGCCAGCCGCCGTCCGCAAGCCGGACGCTGATATTGCCCGAGGAGCCCGGCGTCAGGCCGCGCTCGAACAGCGAGCGGCCGAAGCGGCAGATGTCCTCACGAAGCTTTGTTTCGCTCATCCGGTTTCGCTCGTGGCGTCATCTTTGGAATCCGTTTTCCGCTTTGTCTCATGCTTTGGCAGCGCGGCCAAGCCGTGATAGGCAAGCAGCAACGAGCATGATCCGGACCCGGCGGCCCGCGCTGGCGCAAAGTGGCAGCCGGTTTTCCGAAAAGATCATGCTCAAACAACTAAAAATGTTCAGGGATCGCCACATGTCCAGTTCCGCAACATCACGTGTCGCCGTCATCGGGCTGGGCTCGATGGGATACGGCATGGCGACCTCGCTCAGGCGGGCCGGTTTCGAGGTGACCGGCTGCGACGTGTCGGCCGATGCGGTGGCGCGCTTCGTCGCCGACGGCGGCAAGGGCGCCAGGTCGCCGGCCGAGGCGGCCCGGGATGCCGACATCGTCGTCAGCGTCGTCGTCAATGCCGCGCAAACTGAAGGGATTCTGTTCGGGAAGGACGGCGTCGCCGAGACCTTGGCCAAGGACGCGGTCTTCATCTCCTCGGCGACCATGGATCCCGATATCGCGCGGCGTCTCGCAAAACAGCTCGAGGCGACCGGCCGGCATTATCTCGACGCCCCGATCTCCGGCGGCGCGCAGCGCGCGGCGCAGGGCGAATTGACGATTCTCGCCTCCGGCAGCGCGGCGGCGTTTGCGAAGGCGCGGCCGGCGCTGGATGCGATGGCGGCAAAACTCTACGAGCTCGGCGATGCCGCGGGGCAGGGCGCTGCGTTCAAGATGATCAACCAGCTGCTGGCCGGCGTGCATATCGCGGCCGCCTCGGAGGCGATCGCCTTTGCCGCCAAGCAGGGCCTCGATATCCGCAAGGTCTATGAGGTGATCACCGCCTCCGCCGGAAATTCCTGGATGTTCGAGAACCGCATGCCGCATGTGCTCGATGGCGACTATGCGCCGCGCAGCGCGGTGGAGATCTTCGTCAAGGACCTCGGCATCATCCAGGACATGGCGCGCAATGCACGCTTCCCCGTGCCGGTCTCGGCCGCGGCCTTGCAGATGTTCCTGATGACCGCGGCCGCCGGCATGGGCCGCGACGACGATGCGTCGGTGGCGCGGATGTATGCGCAGGTTACCGGCACCAAGCTTCCAGGCGAGAAATAAGAGGATCCTGCAATGCCCCGTTTTGCCGCCAACTTGACCATGATGTTCAACGAGGTCCCGTTTCTCGACCGCTTCGAGGCGGCGGCGAAAGCAGGCTTCACCGCGGTCGAGTTCTTGTTTCCTTACGACCATCCGGCCGAGGAGGTCGGCAAGCGGCTGAAAGGCAATGGGCTGACGCAGGCGCTGTTCAACTTGCCGCCGGGCGACTGGAACGCCGGCGAGAAGGGGTTTGCCGCGCTGCCCGACCGTTTCGCCGACCTCCAGCAAAGCCTGAAGACCGCGCTGCCCTATGTCCAGGCGACCGGCGTCAAGCGGGTGCACTTGATGGCGGGAATAGCCGACCGCAGCGATGCCAGGGCGGTCGCCGCGTTTCGCAAATCGGTCGCCCATGCCGCGGAGTTCTTCGCGCCGCACGGCCTCGACGTCGTGATCGAGCCGATCAATCCGCGCAACGTGCCCGGCTACTTCCTCAACGATTTCATCTTCGCGCGCGACCTGATCAACGAGCTCAAGATTGCGAACCTGAAGCTGCAGTTCGATATCTACCACTGCCAGATCATCCATGGCGACGTCACCACGCGGCTGCGCGAGATGATGCCGATCATCGGCCACATCCAGATCGCGTCGATCCCCTCGCGCAACGAGCCCGATGGCGAGGAGCTGAACTATCCGTTCCTGTTCGGCGAGCTCGACCGGCTCGGCTATGGCGGCTTCGTCGGCTGCGAATACAATCCGCGCGGCAAGACCACCGACGGTCTCGCCTGGTTCAAGCCCTATGCCGGAGTGAAGCCGTGACATCAGCCGGAAAGCTGTCTCTCGGTTGCATCGCCGACGACTATACCGGCGCCTCCGATCTCGCCAACACGCTGACCCGCGCCGGCCTGCGCACGGTGCAGACCATCGGCGTGCCCGCGGACGATCTCGCGCTGCCCGAGGTCGACGCTGTCGTGGTGTCGCTGAAGAGCCGTTCGATCGAGGCCGGCCTCGCCGTGACGCGTTCGCGTGCGGCGGAGGCCTGGCTGCGCGGCCGCGGCGCCAAGCATATCCTGTTCAAGATCTGCTCGACCTTCGATTCCACCGATGCCGGCAATATCGGCCCCGTGATGGACGCGCTGCGCGCGGATTCAAAGGATACGATCGTGCTGGTGACGCCGGCATTCCCGGAAACCGGTCGCACCGTCTATCAGGGCAATCTGTTCGTAGGCCAAGTGCCGCTGAACGAGAGCCCGCTGAAGGACCACCCGCTCAACCCGATGCATGATTCCAATCTGGTTCGCGTGCTGGCGCGGCAAAGCACGACCAAGGTCGGCCTGGTCGATCTGGCGACGCTGAGCCGTGGCGCGGACGCCGTCCGGGCAAAGCTCGCCGAGCTCGTGCAAAGCGGCATCGGCGCCGCCATCGTCGATGCGGTGTTCGACCGTGACCTCGAGACCATCGGGCTGGTGGCGCTGGATCACCGTCTTTCGGTCGGCGCTTCCGGCATCGGGCTTGGCCTGGCGCGGGCGCTGGTCGCCGCGAGCAAGGCCAAACCGGATACGGCGGATGCGATGCTGGCGACGCCGGTCGGCGGCCCGGCAGCGTGCCTTGCCGGCAGTTGCTCGCAGGCGACCTTGCGCCAGATCGCCAACGCCGAGAAGGTGATGCCGGTCCTGCACCTCGATCCCGAGCGCGTGGTCGCCGGCAAGGACGAGGCGCAGCGCGCGCTCGCTTGGGCCAGAGACCGGCTCGGGGCGGGGCCGATCCTGATTGCGAGCAGCTCGACCCCGGATCAGGTGGCAGCTGTGCAATCCCGTCATGGTCGCGATGCAGCCGGGCATGCCATCGAACAGGCGATGGCCGACATCGCGGATGGTCTGGTGCAGTCGGGCGTGCACAGGCTGGTGGTCGCCGGTGGTGAAACTTCGGGCGCCGTGGTCGATCGCCTGCGCATCCCGGGATTCCTGGTCGGTGCGGAAATCGCTGCCGGCGTGCCGGTTCTGCGAGCGGTCGGCGCCGGGAGAGGCGAGATGGCGCTTGCCCTGAAATCAGGCAATTTCGGCGGGCCGGAGTTTTTCTCGGATGCGCTGGCATTGATGCCGTGATGCGACTGGCGTGCATCATGCCACGTCGTCGAAGCGCGTCTCAGTAGTTCAACGGGGAACCAAATTAACCCTACTTAAGGAGGGGGGCTGGCTTTGATGTCTGCGGCGCCCCGCCGCGCCCCCAGCCATTCGATCGGGCTTCGCGAGCCCGATATCAAGAGACCTCACGATGTTCGCCAAATTCTCGATCCGCGCCAAGATTATTGCCGTGGTTGCGTTCCTGCTTGTCGCGATGACCGGCATGGGCCTGCTCGCGGTCGTGAATTTACGGTCGATCAATGCCAACACCGTCGACATCACGACAACCTGGCTGCCGAGCGTGCGTGCGCTCGGCGACCTGCGCGCCGGCGTCATCACCTATCGCAACGTGGTCCGCGAGCACATGCTGGCGGAGACGTTGGAGGACAAGCTCGCGCAGGAAAAGACCCTGACTTCGGTGGTCGACGCCAATCTCAAGATCCGCGCGACCTATGAGCCCCTGATCGCCTCCCCCGAGGAGCGCGGGCTCTACAATCAATGGGTCGACGCATGGACCCGCTACAAGAAGGGTACCGAGGAGGTGATGGCGCTGTCGCGCAGGGATATCGGCAAGATCCCGCACGAAGCGCATGAGCTGAACGCGAAGACCGTCAACAAGATAGGCCTCGAGGCCGACGAGATCCTGCGCAAGGACATCGAGCTCAACAATGCCGGCGCTGACAAGGCGGCGCAGGAGGCGGCAAACAGCTACGCGTCGGCCGTCATGCTGGTTGCGACGATCCTCGGTGCCGCCATCATCGTCGGCGTCGGCGTCAGCTTCCTGATGATCCGCGACGTCTCCGCCGGTATCGCCTCGATCGTGAGCCCGATGCAGGCGCTGGGCCGCGGCGACCTCACTGCGAACGTGCCCCACCAGGGCGAGAAGACCGAGATCGGCGCGATGGCCGATACGCTGCAGGTGTTCAAGGAAGCCCTGGTCGCCAAGAAGGCGGCCGATGAAGCCGCGGCTGCCGACGCCGAAGCGAAGATCGAGCGCGGCCGCCGGGTCGATACCATCACCCGCAATTTCGAACAGATGATCGGCGAGATCGTGCAGACCGTGTCGTCGGCTTCGACGCAGCTCGAAGCCTCCGCCGGCACGCTGTCGTCGACCGCCCGGCGTTCGCAGGAGCTGACCACGTCGGTTGCCGCCGCGTCCGAGGAGGCCTCGACCAACGTCCAGTCGGTGGCGTCGGCGACCGAGGAGCTGTCGTCGTCGGTGACCGAGATCAGCCGCCAGGTGCAGGAGTCGGCACGGATGGCCGGCGATGCCGTCGGCCAGGCGCGCACCACCAACGATCGCGTCAGCGAGCTGTCGAAGGCCGCCGCGCGGATCGGCGACGTCGTCGAGCTGATCAACACCATTGCCGGCCAAACCAATCTGCTGGCGCTGAACGCGACCATCGAGGCGGCGCGTGCCGGCGAGGCCGGTCGCGGCTTCGCCGTGGTAGCGTCCGAGGTGAAGGCGCTGGCCGAGCAGACCGCCAAGGCGACCGGCGAGATCGGCCAGCAGATCGCCGGTATCCAGACTGCGACCCAGGAGTCGGTCGGCGCGATCAAGGAAATCTCCTCGACCATCGAACGGCTGTCGGAGATCTCGTCCACCATCGCCGCCGCGGTCGAAGAGCAAGGCGCGGCGACGCAGGAAATCTCCCGCAACGTGCAGCAGGCGGCGCAGGGCACCCAGCAGGTCTCGGCCAACATCGCCGACGTCCAGCACGGTGCCAACGAAACCGGCTCGGCGTCGAGCCAGGTGTTGTCGGCAGCCCAGTCGCTCTCGGGCGACAGCAGCCGCCTCAAGGTCGAGGTCAGCAAGTTCCTCGACGCCGTCCGCGCCGCCTGATCCGGCGCCGCCGCTCGGACGGCCGCCATCCTTCAACTAACCGATGCCGACGTGGTGGGCTGACCCGGCCCACCACATTTTACATTTTCGCAGAGCAGCGATGCATTAAGCTCGCGTCGGCCAAATAGCATCGTCGGCCGGCTCGCATTTGCAGCTGAGCCGTCTCTTTTTGACGACGATCCGCGCGCGATCGGCGGCACCGCGCCCGGCATGGCCGGTCGGAGCGCGCAACCTCACGCACTATGCCGAGGAAGTGAAAGCCGCCGCGGCACCGCGGGTTGGCGTTTTGCCTGCCATCGGGTAAATCGGCCGCTGCGGAACGGCTTTTGCAATGTCGATTCCTCTGCCTGGGCGGGCTTCATTTCGGGAATGCTTGTTTTATGATCGCACTGGTCCGTATCGCGCTGAGCCGGCCATATACTTTCGTCGTGCTCGCGATCCTGCTGCTGATTATCGGACCGCTGGCGGCGCTGCGCACGCCGACCGACATCTTCCCGGACATCCGCATCCCCGTGATCGGCGTGGTCTGGCAGTACACCGGCCTGCCGCCGGACCAGATGTCCGGCCGCATCACCACGCCGTTCCAGCGCGCGCTGACCACGACCGTCAACGACATCGAGCACATCGTCGCCAATTCCTATAACGGCGTCGGTATCATCAAGATCTTCTTCCAGCCCAACGTCGACATCCGCACCGCCAACGCGCAGGTCACCGCGATCTCGCAGACCCTGCTCAAGCAGATGCCGCCGGGCGCGACGCCGCCGCTGATCCTGAACTACAGCGCCTCGACGGTACCGATCATCCAGGTCGCGCTGTCGGGCGAAGGACTGACCGAGCAGAACCTCGCCGATATCGGCATCAACCAGCTGCGCACGCCGCTGGTCACCGTGCCTGGTGCCGCGATCCCGTATCCGTTCGGCGGCAAGCAGCGTCAGGTCCAGATCGACCTCAATTCGACCGCGCTGCAGGCGCGCGGCCTGTCGGGCCAGGACGTTGCCAATGCGCTCGCCGCGCAGAACCTGATCACGCCGGTCGGCACGCAGAAGATCGGCAATTTCGAATACACCATCAACCTCAACAACTCGCCGCTGCGGCTCGAGGAGCTCGGCGACCTGCCGATCAAGCAGGTCAACGGCGCGATGGTCTACGTGCGGGACGTCGCCTCGGTGCGCGACGGCAACCCGCCGCAGACCAATATCGTCCATGTCGACGGCAACCGCTCGGTCTTGATGATGGTGCTGAAGGCCGGCGCCACCTCGACGCTCGATATCATCTCCGGCATCAAGCAGAAGGTGATCGAGGTCAAGGATCAGATGCCGGATGCGCTCAAGATCGGCTTCATCGGCGACCAGTCGGTGTTCGTCCGCGGCGCGATCACCGGCGTCGCCTTCGAGGGCGTGATCGCCGCCCTGCTCACCAGCATCATGATCCTCTTGTTCCTCGGCAGCTGGCGCTCGACCGTCATCATCGCGGTGTCGATCCCGCTGTCGGTGCTGGGCGCCATCATCATGTTGTCCCTGATCGGCGAGACGCTGAACATCATGACGCTCGGCGGCCTCGCGCTCGCGGTCGGCATCCTCGTCGACGATGCCACGGTGACGATCGAGAACATCAATTATCACCTCGAGCAGGGCAAGCCGGTCGAGCAGTCGATCCTCGACGGCGCCAACCAGATCGTGACGCCGGCCTTCGTCTCCTTGCTCTGTATCTGCATCGTGTTCGTGCCGATGTTCTTTCTCACCGGCGTGGCGCGCTTCCTGTTCGTGCCGATGGCCGAAGCGGTGATGTTCGCGATGATCTGGTCGTTCATCCTGTCGCGTACGCTGGTGCCGACCATGGCGAACTATCTGCTGCAGGCGCATGTGCATCATGAGGGCGCGCCGCCGAAGTCGCGCAATCCCCTGGTCTGGTTTCAGCGCGGCTTCGAGGCGCGGTTCGAGCGCATCCGCGGCGGCTATCGCGGCCTGCTCGCGATGGCGCTCGGTCACCGCACGGTGTTCGTGAGCTGCTTCCTCGCGGTGGTTGCGGCGTCGTTCCTCCTGGTGCCGTTCCTCGGGCGCAACTTCTTCCCGTCGGTCGACGCCGGCAACATCCTGATGCATGTCCGCACCCAGGTCGGCACCCGCGTCGAGGAGACCGCCAACCAACTCGCCGACATCCAGAAGGCGATCCGCAAGCTGGTGCCCGGCGAGATCGAGACCATGACCGACAACATCGGCATGCCGATCTCCGGCATCAACATGACCTACAACAACACCGGCGTGATCGGTCCGCAGGACGGCGACATCCAGATCCGCCTGAAGGAAGGCCACAAGCCGACCGAGGAGCACGTCCGCACGCTGCGTGAGCAATTGCCGCGGCTGTTCCCGGGTACGAGCTTCGCGTTCCTGCCGGCCGACATCGTCAGCCAGATTCTGAACTTCGGCGCGCCGGCGCCGATCGATCTGCAGATCCGCGGCGCCAATCTCGAGGCCAACTTCGCCTATGCCAACAAGCTGCTGGCCGGGATCAAACGCATCCCCGGCATCGCCGATGCGCGGATCCAGCAGTCGCCGAACAACCCGACCTTCAACATCGATGTCGACCGCACCCGCGCGCAATATGTCGGCCTGACCGAGCGCGACGTCACCAACTCGCTGGTGGTCAACCTCGCCGGCTCCTCGCAGGTGGCGCCGACCTATTATCTCAATCCCGACAACGGCGTGTCGTATTCGATCGTGATGCAGACGCCGCAATACCAGATCGACTCGCTGAGCGCGCTGCAGACCCTGCCGATCACCGCGACCGGCAACACCCAGGCGCCGATCCTCGGCGGCATCGCCGACATCAAGCGCGCGACCTCGAGCGCGGTGGTGTCGCAATATGACATCCAGTCGCTGGTGCAGATCTACGCCACGACGCAAGGCCGCGATCTCGGCGGCGTCGCGACCGACGTGCGCAAGCTGATCGCCGATACCGCCAAGGAGGTGCCGAAGGGCTCGTCCGTGGTGCTGCTCGGCCAGGTGCAGACCATGAACTCGGCCTTCACCGGCCTCTTGTTCGGCCTGCTCGGCGCCGTCGTCTTGATCTACTTCCTGATCGTCGTGAACTTCCAGTCCTGGTCGGATCCGTTCGTGATCATCACGGCGCTGCCCGCCGCGCTCGCCGGCATCGTCTGGATGCTGTTCACGACGGAGACCACGCTGTCGGTGCCGGCGCTCACCGGCGCCATCATGTGCATGGGCGTGGCGACCGCCAACAGCGTGCTCGTGATCAGCTTCGCCCGCGAGCGCTATGAGGAACTCGGCGATCCCGTCGCGGCGGCCCTGGAAGCCGGCTTCGTCCGGTTCCGCCCGGTGCTGATGACCGCGCTCGCCATGATCATCGGCATGGCGCCGATGGCGCTGGGGTTGGGCGAGGGTGGCGAGCAGAACGCGCCCTTGGGCCGGGCCGTGATCGGCGGCCTGATCTTCGCCACCTTCGCGACCCTGATGTTTGTTCCCGTGGTATTCAGCATGGTACACAAGAAGCAAGGCGCCAAAGCCGCCGCCTCATCGGAGATTCCGCATGCCGCCCACTGAACAGCGCCCCCCGGTCTCACGCCGGAAGCTGGGCATCTTCGGCGTGGTGGCCCTGGTTGGGGCGGGCCTGATCGTCGGCACCGGGATCCGCGCCCGTGAGGAACAGGACACACGGCTGAAGGAATGGACCGACGACCAGGCCATTCCGACGGTCGCGGTGGCGCTGCCCAATGCCAAGGCGCTGAGCCCGACGATCGACCTGCCGGGCCGGCTCGAGGCCTATTCCCGCGCGCCGATCTATGCCCGGGTGTCCGGCTATCTCAAGAACTGGGACGCCGACATCGGCGCCCGCGTCAAGGCCGGCCAGGTGATCGCCGAGATCGAGGCGCCCGACCTCGACCAGCAATTGCTGCAGGCGCGCGCCGATCTCGCCAGCGCCCAGGCCTCGGCCAAGCTCTCCGAAGCCACGCTGAACAGGCGCAAGACGCTGGTGGCCTCGAACTTCGTCTCCGCCCAGGAGATCGACGAGCGCACCGCCGATCTTTCCAACAAGAACGGTGCGGTCAAGGCCGGCCAGGCCAATGTCGAGCGGCTGGAAGCGCTCGCCGGCTACAAGAAGATCACGGCGCCGTTCGACGGCGTGGTGACCTCGCGCGACACCGACGTCGGCGCGTTGATCAACGCCGGCGGTAACTCGGGCCCGGCGATGTTCACGATCTCGGACATCACCAAGCTGCGCGTCTATGTCAACGTGCCGCAGAATTACGTCCCGGCGATCAAGATCGGTGCCAAGGCCACGCTGGCACTGCCGGATTACCCGAGCCGCACCTTCCAGGCGACGGTGGAAGCCTCCTCGCAGGCGGTCGATGTCGCCTCCGGCACGACGCGGATGCAACTCGGGCTCGACAACTCCTCCGGCGAATTGATGCCGGGCAGCTATGCCAGCGTGAAGCTGAACCTGCAGCGTGAATCCACGCCGCTCAGCATTCCCGCCAGCGCGCTGATCTTCAACAGCAGCGGCCTGCGGGTCGCAACCGTCGGTCCGGACGACAAGGTGCTGTTCAAGACCGTGAAGATCGGCCGCGACCTCGGCAAGGAGATCGAGATCGCCACCGGCCTCGCGCCCGACGACCGCATCATCACCGCTCCGCCGGACGGACTCGCCGACGGCGATCATGTCCGCGTCACCGGTGCCGGCGCCAAGGGCAAGCCGACCACGGCTTCGGAAAAGCAGGACGTGAAGGGGTAAAGCGCAAGGCGCCTTCTTACCTCGCCCCGCAAGAGCGGGGCGAGGGAGAACTGCTACCCCACCCGCCATTCCAGCATGCCATCGTCGGCGGTGACGATGTTGCCTGTGGTGCCGACCGGCGTGCGGTCCATGTCCTGCAGATAGGCCAGCGTCGCCGTGTCGCTCGCCGGGATGCGGCCGAGCGTGCGGCGGCCGTCCTCGGTGCGCAGCATGGTGACGCCGTGCTCGACCTCGCCGTTGGCGCGATAGATCACGGTGAAGGCCTCGACCTGGCCTTTTCCCGCAGCCTCGGCGGTGAAGTCCGGCACGTTGCGCCTGTTGTGGTCGGCCTCCGCCTGCACGGAAGTGTCCTGCTTGAGCACGGCCTGAGGCGCCGCGCGCGACAGCACGAGGCCATGATGCTTGGTGACGAAGCCTCCCTGGCCGTAGAGCAGGCCGAGCGTGCCGCCGCTTCTCAATCTACGCACCATCGCGCAGGCCGAGTGCGTCATGTAGGTGTTGAGCGGCGCGCCGAAGAACGTAAGACCCCCCGTCACGGTCGGCTGCACGTCGGCACCGAGGCCGAGCGTCCGGCGCGCCATCTTCGGCACGCAGGGGAAGCAGCTGTAGAGCTCGATCGCGTCGAACTTTTTCCCATCGCCGCCGACGAGATCCATCACCGCCTTCAGCACGGCGGTCTGCGCGTGGCTTTCGACGAACTGGTCGCGGATCAGATAGTCGCGCGGCTCTTCCGCCGAGGCGCCGCCGAGCGGATAGATCAGTTTTTCCTCCGGCACGCCGGCCGCGCGCGCTTTCGCGAGGCTGGTCAGGATCAGCGCACCACCCATGTTCACCGTCGGGTTCGCCACCATCAGCTTTGTATACGGCCAGGCGATCATCCGGTTGTCGGGCGTGGCCGTGGTGATCTCGTCGCCGGTGAACGTCTTCTTCAGCCACGAGTTCGGATTGTCGGCGGCGACGCGCGCATAGGTCGACCACAACTCGCCCGATTCCTTCAGCGCCTCGCGCGGCGTCTGGCCCCAATACGCCGATGTAGCGGACTCATAGAGCGGATAGACCGTGATCGGCCTGAACACGCCGAGCGCAACGGCCATCGGTTTCTGGAATGCGGCGCCGCGCTTCGGCTCTTCCACATCATGGGCGAACGGCGTCCACGGCAGCTCGACGCCGGCGCGCTGCGCCTTGGTCGCGGTCGATTGCGCCTCCGCGCCGCAGACCGCGGCGACGCTGCATTCGCCGCGCGCGATGCGCTGTGCCGCCTCGTGCAAATAGCGGATCGGGCTCTCGCCGCCGACCGGGCCGTAATAGAGATGCGCGGGCGCAATGCCGAGCCGCTGCGCCAGCTGCTTCTCGGGATCGCGGTAACGCCAGCTCAGGAAGTTGACGACGTCCAGCGACTGTACGTCGGACAGCAGCTTGGCGCCGCTATCCGCCTCGGCGCGCTTCAGCGCTTCTTCCAGCAGCGTGAGCGGTTCGAGGCCGGCGGCGATGTCCTTTGGGCGATCGACGATCTCGCCGACGCCGACGATGACGGGAATGCGGTCTTCGGGGATGCTGTTCGACATTCTTGTTGGTTCACTCTGCGGTCTTGGACTCGATAGTTGTACTGGGCGTCATTGCGAGGAGCTCGCGACAAAATTGCAAAGCAACTTTGCGCTGAAGCGACGAAGCAATCCACACTTCCGCTGAAGTGAGATGGATTGCTTCGCTTCGCTCGCAATGACGGGGAGGGATCGTCACTCCGCCACCAGCGCGTTCATGTGCTCGACGGCCTCGACGAACTCTTCCTTGAACTCCTGCACCACGGCGCCGGCGGACTTGACGCTGTCGACCAGGCCGACACCCTGGCCGACGAAATAGCTGACGAGGTCGCGGGCCTTCTCGTTGCCGGCCGCAGCCGAACGGTCGATGGCGTTGAAGGCGTCGCGGCTGATGATGCTTTGCAGCGGCATCGGCAGCGCGCCGGGACTTTCCGGCGAGCGGTCCCACGCATCGGTCCAGACCGAGCGGAGCTGCCGCGCCGGCTTGCCGGTGCGGCCCTTCGAGCGCACCGCGTCGCGCGAGGAGGCCGCGATCATCTTCTCGCGGAAGATCTCCGAGGTCTCCGATTCCACCGTGGCCAGCCACACCGAGCCGGTCCAGGCGCCGGCCGCGCCCATCGCCATGCAGGCCGCCATCTGGCTGCCGGTCATGATGCCGCCAGCGGCGAGCACCGGCACGTCGCGGATCTTCTTGACCGCCTTGATCACCTCGGGCACCAGCACCATGGTCGAGACCTCGCCGCAATGGCCGCCGGCCTCGGTGCCCTGCGCGACCAGGATATCGACACCGGCCGCGACCTGGCGCAGCGCGTGCTCCTTGGAGCCGACCAATGCCGCCACCGGCACGCCATGCTTGCGGCCCATTTCGATCATCGCCTTCGGCGGCACGCCGAGCGCATTCGCGATCAGCCTGATCGGATGGCGGAACGAGACCTCGAGCAATTGCAGCGCGGTCTCGGCGTCGAACGGCTGCGGCTGGTTGTCGGCGACGTTGCGGCTGGTCAGCTCGATATCGTATTTCTTTAGCAGATTGCGGGTGAAGTCGCGATGCTCCTGCGAGACGCGTGCCTCGAGGCTTTTCCAGGTGACGTTCTTCTCGCCCGCGGTCGAGATGTTTTCCGGGATCAGCACGTCGATGCCATAGGGCTTGCCGTCGACATGCGCATCGATCCACTTCAACTCCTGCTCCAGTGTCTCCGGCGAATGCGCCGTCACGCCGAGCACGCCGAAGCCGCCGGCGCGGCTGACCGCCGCCACCACGTCGCGGCAATGGCTGAAGGCGAGCAGGGGGAAGTCTATTCCCAGCATGTCGCAAATCGGTGATTTCATGGACTGGTTCTCTCCCGGCGGCTGCTTCTTGTGCTTGTTGGCATCAGCCCCCTGCAACGCTAGCGCATCACGGTCAGCGAAGCCAAGCGGGTTTCGGCCACGGCGATCTTGCGTGCAGGCGCTGCTCCGGTGCATCCCTCGCCATGCATTCCGCTGGATAGAAAATGCGATCGTGCGGGGTGGGCAAGGCGCAGCCTGCGCACCATCTAGTGCGGACATGGGATGGGCACGGCGGCCGCCGCGCCACCCGGCAAGAACATGAATCGGGAGCCAACGACGTGAATGACATTTCTGCCTACGAGCCGCCGAAAGTCTGGACCTGGAACAAGGAAAGCGGCGGGCGCTTCGCCAGCATCAACCGGCCGATCGCGGGTCCCACCCACGACAAGGAACTGCCGGTCGGCCGCCATCCGCTGCAACTCTACTCGCTGGCGACGCCGAATGGCGTCAAGGTCACCGTGATGCTGGAAGAGCTGCTGGCGGCGGGTCACAAGGCCGCGGAATATGACGCCTGGCTGATCAAGATCGACGGCAACCAGTTCGGCAGCGGCTTCGTCGCGGTCAATCCGAACTCGAAGATCCCGGCGCTGATGGACCGCAGCGGGAAGGAGCCGATCAGGGTGTTCGAGTCGGGCTCGATCCTGGTTTATCTGGCGGAGAAGTTCGACGCGTTCCTGCCGACCGACGTCAAGACCCGCGCCGAAACTTTCTCCTGGCTGTTCTGGCAGATGGGCGCCGCGCCCTATCTCGGCGGCGGCTTCGGGCACTTCTATGCCTATGCGCCGACCAAGATCGAATACGCCATCGACCGCTTCGCGATGGAGGTGAAGCGCCAGCTCGACGTGCTCGACCGCCGGCTCGCCGACAACGAGTATCTCGCGGGCGATGTCTACACCATCGCCGACATGGCGGTGTGGCCCTGGTACGGCAGCCTTGCCAAGGGCCTGCTCTATGGCGGCGGCGAATTCCTCTCGGTGCAGGACTACAAGAACGTGCAGCGCTGGACCGACGCGATCGCGGCACGGCCGGCGGTGAAGCGCGGCCGCATGGTCAACCGCACCTGGGGCGAGCCGTCGAGCCAGCTCCACGAGCGCCACGACGCCAGCGATTTCGAAACGAAGACGCAGGACAAGGTCGAGCAGGCGGCATCGTAACGAAACGCGTCATGGCCGGGACAAGCCCGGCCATGACGAAATGACACGCTTTACCAACTCGCCCTGCGGTCACCCCAGCAGATCGTCATACTCCGGATGCTTCTTCATGAAGCCCTGGATGAATTCGCATTTCACGACCAGCTTGACACGCTGCGCGCGCACCGCATCCAGCGTGGCGCGGGCGATCTTCGAGCCGATGCCGCGGCCGCCGAGCTCCGGCGGCACCTCGGTGTGAACCAGCGTGATCGTGTCCGGCGTCTTGCGGTACACCACGAAGGCGGTGGCGCCGTCGACGGCGAGCTCGAACCGGCTCTGCGCTTCGTTGTCGCGGAATGTTTCGCTCATTGTCTTGTCCTTGTCATTTCGTCTTCGCGCCCTCGGCCGCGGGAAACACCACGCGGTCGTCGGTGCGGCAGTAGCGGTCGGCGAACATGCGGCCGATCGGGTGGTAGCGTTCCATGTGGACGCGCATCGCGTCACGGTCCCACAACTCGTCGCGGATGTGGAAATGGATGCCTTCGCCCATGATGAGCTGGCGGTCGCCGTTGACGTCGATCAGCTTCCAGGTCTTGCACTCCATCGCGAACGGCGCATCCGCAAGCCGGGGCACCGCGATCTTGCTGGAGGGCGCGAGCTTCAATCCGAGATAATCGGGCTCGCCGATCTCGGGCGGGAAGTCGCCGCTCGTCTCGTGCATCGCGCGCGCCAGCGGCTCGTCGGTGAGGTTGACCACGAACTCGCCCAACCGCTGGATGTTGACCAGGGTGTCCTTCTCGCGGCCGTCGGGCCTGCGGTTGACCGCGAACATGCAGAGCGGCGGATCCTCGCAGAACACGTTGAAGAACGAGAACGGCGCTGCGTTGACCACACCGTCGGCGCCGAGGCTCGTCACCCAGGCGATCGGCCGCGGCAGCACGAAGGAGGTCAGCACCTTGTAACGTTCGCGCTGGGTGAGGTCGCGTGGGGAATATTCCATGGGAGAACTCTCTTGCTTGCCTCGCCCGCTAGCGGGGAGAGGCCGGATTTCAAGCGTAGCTTGAAATCCGGGTGAGGGTGACTCTCCGCGAGTCCCGTCTCTCGCCAGCTTCGCGGAGACTCCCCTCATCCCGACCTTCTCCCCGTACGCGGGGAGAAGGGGAAGATAGGCTACGGCATGCTCAGCTCGTGGCGGCCGACCACCATCCAATGCACCTCGTCCGGACCGTCGGCGAAGCGGAGATGGCGGACGTCCTGGTACATTTCGCCGAGCGGGGACCACTGCGAGATGCCGGTGGCGCCATGCATCTGGATCGCCTGGTCGATCACCTTGCAGGCGCGCTCGGGCACCATGGCCTTGACCATCGAGACCCAGACCCGGGCTTCCTTGTTGCCGAGCACGTCCATCGCCTTGGCCGCCTTCAGCACCATCAGCCGCATCGCCTCGATCTCGCAACGCGCCTGGGCGATGATTTGCATGTTGCCGCCGAGATGGGCGATCTTCTTGCCGAACGCCTCGCGGGTCAGGCCACGCTGCACCATCATGTCGAGCGCCTTCTCGGCCTTGCCGATGGTGCGCATGCAGTGATGGATGCGGCCCGGTCCGAGGCGGACCTGCGAGATCTCGAAGCCGCGGCCTTCGCCGAGCAGCATGTTCTCCTTCGGCACCTTGCAATTGTTGAAGCGCAGATGCATGTGGCCGCGCGGCGCATGGTCGTGGCCGAACACGTGCATGGGCCCGAGGATCTCGACGCCGGGGGTGTCGATCGGCACCAGGATCTGAGACTGCTGCTTGCTCGGCGCGGCGTCTGGATTGGTCTTCACCATCACGATCATGATCTTGCAGCGCGGATCGCCGGCGCCGGAGATGTAATACTTCTCGCCGTTGATCACCCACTCGTCGCCGACCAGCTTTGCGGTAGTCGAGATGTTCTTGGCGTCGGAGGAGGCGACGTTCGGCTCGGTCATCGCATAGGCCGAGCGGATCTCGCCGTTGAGCAGCGGCTTCAGCCACTTCTCCTTCTGCGCCTTGGTACCGACGCGCTCCAGCACCTCCATGTTGCCGGTGTCAGGCGCCGAACAGTTCATTGTCTCGGAGGCCAGCGGGCTCTTGCCGAGCTCGGCGGCGATGTAGGCGTAGTCGAGGTTGTTGAGGCCTTCGCCGGTTTCGGCGTCGGGCAGGAAGAAGTTCCAGAGGCCGACCTCCTTGGCCTTGTCCTTGGCCTTCTGCAGGATCGCGAGCTGCTCGTCCGTGAAGCTCCAGCGGTTGGTCTTCTTCTCGCCGGCGCGATAGAACTCGATCGACATCGGGTCGACCGTGTCGCGGATGAACTGCTTCACATGGTCGTAGAGCGGGCGGACCTTGTCCGACATGCGCAGGTCATTGAGCTCGTCGCCCGGATTGAGCGTGTAGTTCGTGGTGCGCGGCACATAGGCATGTTTCACTGTCTTTTCTCCCTCGCGAAGGCGCGTTTCGCGGCGGACAATAGACGCGTGCGGCGCCAAGCGCGAGCACCGATTTTCCGATCGCCTCTACCGCATCGCGGAATTTTGCGACGGCGTTTCAAACGTTGTTTGAACGCCCTCTCTCCGCACGCTCGTCATGGCGGGGCTTGTCCCGGCCATCCACGTCTTTCTTGTGTGTAGAGATCAAGACGTGGATGCCCGGCACAAGGCCGGGCATCACGAAGTGAAAACGCCGGGGGCCCGATCGTCAGACCATCCGGTGCATCGCGCAGATCTTGTTGCCATCGAGGTCGCGCAAGTAAGCGAGGTAGAGCTTGATGCCGCCTCCTTCCCGCACGCCCGGCGGGTCCTCGCAGCTCTTGCCGCCATTGGCGACGCCGGCCGCGTGCCAGGCTTCGACCTGTTCCGGCGAAGAGCAGGCAAAGCCGATCGTACCGCCATTGGCATGCGTCGCCGGTTCTCCGTTGATCGGCTTGGAAACCATGAAAATGCCGGCCTTGGTGAGGTACATAATGCGGTGACCGTCGACCCGGGCCGGCCGGACATCGAGCGTGCCAAGCAGCGCATCATAGAACGTCTTGGCCTTGTCCAGATCGTTGGTGCCAACCATCACGTGTGAAAACATCTGAAATATCTTCCCTGCTTGTGAAAAGCCGCCCCATTGCGTCCCTTGCGGCTCAAACGCTAGCAGCAGTTTTGCCACGACGGAAGCGAGGTTGCGTCGCGCGTGGTTCTATCCGTCACTCTGCGGCCGTCATTCCGCGCCACGCAACTGCGCACCCCCGCGCGACGCGGCGATCGGCACCGGGCTTTCCTTGTGCGCTCTGCTTTGGAGGAGGGCAAGTAAACGCAAGACTCGGACGCAGCAGCGCCGCGAGGACGCGGATGTATGATTCACAGACCGCGCCACATACTCGCTGTCGTCCCGGGCAAGCGCAGCGCGACCCGGGACCCATAACCACCGTTGCTCATTGGATGGCGATGCTATGGCCCAGCTTGCTTCGACAACCGCGTCCTGGGCATATGGGTCCCTGCTTTCGCAGGGACGACATCGGTGTTGCGGCAAGAGCCAACTCAAAACGCCGTGTACCCGCCGTCGATCACAAAACAATCCGCCGTATGATAGGATGACGCCTTGCTCATGATGTAGACGGCGATGCCGCCGAAATCGCTCGGCTCGCCGAAGCGGCGCAAGGGAATGCGCGGCATCACATTGGCGACGAACTTGTCGTTGGCCATGATGCCGGCGGTCATGTCGCTCTTGATCCAGCCGGGAAGGATGGCGTTCGCGGTGACGCCGTGGCGCGCGAGTTCGACGCCGAGCGCGCGGCACAGCGCGTTCAGCGCCGCCTTGGTGCCGGCATAGTGCTCGTTGCGCGCGGTGCCGAACAGCGAGGCGAGGCTCGAGGTCGCGACCAGCCGGCCGAACTTGTCGCCGGCCTCGGCGCGGTCGGTCATGTGGCGTGCCGCAGCCTGGAATACGTGGAACACGCCGTCGAGATTGGTCGCGAACATCTGGCGCCATTCTTCCTCAGTGCGGTCGATGAAGGCTCTTCGTCCGCCGCCGCCGATGCCGGCATTGGCGAAGCAGCCGTCGACACGGCCGAAGGTGTCGAGGGTTGCCTTCATCGCGGTCTTGACCGAGCCGGGATCGCTGACGTCGCAGAATTGCGTCGCGACCTTGCCGGGGCCGGCCTTCATCGAGGCCGCGGCGTTGGCGTTTTTTTCCGCGTTGCGGCCCCAGATCGAGACGTTGCAGCCGGCGGCGTTCAGCGCCTGCGCGATGCCGAGGCCGATGCCGCCATTGCCGCCGGTGATGACAGCGACGCGGCCGGTGAGATCGAAGATGCCACTCATTGGGGTTTCCATTTGGTTTGGTGCGCGCTAATCACGCGTTCACGGATGGGCTTGCCGCCGACCATGGACAAGCCCGGCACAAAAATCAAATATGGGTCGAAGCATCGACCTACCGCGGTACCAACCGTCGAAACAACGTAAAGAGGAAGCCATGCAGTTCAAACATGTCACGCTCGACTTCGACGGATCGGTCGCGATCCTCAAACTCGACCATCAGGAAGTCATGAACGCGGTCTCGATCGACATGCTGGGCGGCCTCGCCGAGGCGCTCGATGCGATCGACGACAAGCGCGACGAGGTGCGCTGCCTGGTGATCACAGGCGCGGGCCGCGCCTTCTGCACCGGCGCCAATCTGCAGGGCCGCAACCAGCAGAAGCCCGGCAAGAGCAACGCCGGCGCGGCGCTGGAAACCGCGTTCCATCCGTTCCTGCGCCGATTGCGTAAGCTGCACTGTCCGATCGTGACGGCGGTGAACGGTCCGGCCGCCGGCGCCGGCATGAGCTTCGCTCTGATGGGCGACCTCATCCTGTGCGCGCGCTCGTCCTATTTCCTGCAGGCGTTTCGCCGCATCGGCCTGGTGCCGGATTGCGGCTCGACCTGGCTGTTGCCGCGGCTGATCGGCAAGGCGCGCTCGGTCGAGCTGTCGCTGCTCGGCGAGCGGCTGCCGGCCGAGAAGGCGCTGGAGTGGGGGCTCGTCAACCGCGTCTATGACGACGCCGCGCTGATGGAAGAAACCATGAAGCTCGCGCACGATCTCGCCAATGGCCCGACGGTCGCGCTGTCGCTCATCAGAAAGCTCTATTGGGACAGCCCGGAAAATACTCTCGAGGATCAGCTCAATCTGGAATTCGAATCGCAGCGCATCGCCGGCAGCGCCGAGGATTTCAAGGAGGGTGTCACCGCATTCCTCGAGAAGCGGCCAGCGAAGTTCAAGGGCAAATGATCGAGACCGAGCTCACTCGCTGCGTCGCCTCGTTTCATCCAGGCGCAACCGGCGTCACCGGCGCGGCAAAGCTCTCCGGCGGCGCCAGCCAGGAGACTTGGACGTTCGACATCGTGCACCCGAACGGCACGATCGGCGCGATCCTGCGTCGCACGCCGCCGGGTTACGGTGCCGCGCCGGGCCGCGCCGCCGGCCTCGATGCCGAGGCGACGCTGATGCAGCTCGCGCATGACGCGGGCCTGCCGTCGCCGAAGGTGATGCATGTCTTGAGGCCGGAGGACGGCCTTGGCCGCGGCTTCATCATGGCGCGGGTCGAAGGCGAGACCATCGCGCGGAAAATTCTGCGCGACGAGGAATTTGCCGGCGCGCGGCCGATCCTGGCCCGCCAGCTCGGCCGCGTTATCGCCGGCATCCATGGCCTGCCGCAGGCCAAACTGCCGAAGCTGCGCAGCCTGACCGCGACCAGGGAGATCGAGGATCTCTCCCGCGAGTATCACAGCTTCAACTGGCCGCGGCCGGTGTTCGAGCTGGCGCTGCGCTGGCTGCGCGATCACGATCCCGGGCCGTCGTCCGAGACGACGCTGGTGCACGGCGATTTCCGCCACGGCAATCTGATCATCGGTCCCGACGGGGTGCGCGCGGTGCTCGACTGGGAGCTCGCGCATACCGGCGATCCGATGGAGGACCTGGGATGGATCTGCGTCAACTCGTGGCGCTTCGGCGAGATCGACAAGCCGGTCGGCGGTTTCGGCACACGCGAAGATCTGTTCGCAGGCTATGAAGAAGCCGGCCGCAAGGCCGACCCCGAGCGCGTGATGTTCTGGGAGGTGATGGGCACGCTGCGCTGGGGCGTGATGTGCTGCGGCATGATGCAGCGCTTCCGAAGCGGCCCGGATCATTCGATGGAACGCGCGATGATCGGGCGGCGCGCGTCGGAAACCGAGATCGATCTGCTTAGGCTACTCGCACCGAGAGGTCGTTGAGATGCAGGACGAACCGACACCCACCGAACTGATCAAGGCCGTCGCCGATTTCCTGCGCAGCGAGATCGCGCCCGCGATCAAGGGGCACAACGGCTTCAAGCTGCGCGTCGGCATCAACGCGCTCGACCTGGTGACGCGGCAGCTCGCGCTCGCCGAGGCCGGCGATGCGGTCGAAGCCGCGCGGCTGAAGCAATTGCTGGGCATCGACGGGACGCTGATGGAGCTGAACCGCGTGTTGTCGGAGAAGATCGCTGGTGGCGCGGTCGATCTGAAAACGCCGGGACTATCGGAGCATCTCTGGCAGACCACGATGGACAAGCTCGCCGTCGACCAGCCGAACTACGCGTCTTATAAGAGGGAACTCGGAAAGTAGGGCGGGTGGAGCGAAGCGATACCCGTCGCGACGGGCGTCGATGGGCATCGCTGCGCTCCAACAAGCTCGCCGGGACGACGAGGGGAGACAGCGATGCGCTCGCTCCCCCGCCATCAAGGTGCGGACGAAGTCTTTACCGTCCCAGCCAGTTCGGCGGCCGCTTCTCCGAAAACGCTTTCGGTCCCTCGATGTAATCCTGCGAGGCGGCCATCGCCTTGACCGCCGGATAGTCGCGCTGCTCGGTCATCGCCTGCTCGAGTGAGACTTCGAGGCCCTTCTGGATCGCCTGCTTGGAGGCGCGGATCGACATCGGCGAGTTCTTGGTGATGGTCTCGGCCCAGCGCTCGGCGGCAGCCAGCGCCTCGCCCTGCGGCACCACCTCGTTGACGAAGCCAAGCTCGAGGCCTTCCTTGGCGCTGACATGGCGCGCGGTCAGGATCATGCCCATGGCGCGCTTCAGTCCGATCTGGCGCGGCAGCCGCTGCAGGCCGCCGGCAAGCGCGGCAAGGCCGACGCGCGGCTCCGGCAGGGCGAAGGTCGCATTCTCCGCGGCGATGATCAGGTCGCATGCCAATGCGACCTCGAACCCGCCGCCCATCGCGACGCCGTTGACGGCGGCGATGATCGGCTTGTCGCAATCGAAGCGGGTGGTGAGGCCGGCGAAGCCGCCCTTGTCCCAGCCGCGCTTGCCGCCGGCGGCCTGCCATTTCAGGTCGTTGCCGGCGCAGAACGCCTTGTCGCCGGCGCCCGTCACGATCGCGACCCACTGCTCGGGATCGGCGGAGAAGTCGTCGAACACCCTGTTGAGCTCGAAATGCGCGTCGATATGCAGCGCGTTGTAAACCTCGGGCCGCGACAGCGTCACGATGGTAATGGGACCCTTACGCGTCACCTTGGAGAATTTCAGATCCATGTTTGCTCCCGTCGATTTTCTGCGGCGAAGAATATTGCTCACATCCTAGCGCCTGCATGGCGTTCCGTGCCATCCAATTACGCAAGGCGACCGCGCGTGCAAGCCTCGCTCGCCTTCTTGACTTGGCGACAGGCTTCTCACCTTAATCGATCCGAACGCCGATGCGCGACAGCGTCTAGACGCAAAATCAGAATCAACAATATTTCCGGGAGAGACCGCCTTGGATTTCAATCTGCCGGCTGACCTGACAGCCTATCTCGCCGAGCTCGATCGTTTCATCGAACGCGAGATCAAGCCTCTGGAAGAGGCTGATGACAACATCCGCTTCTTCGACCATCGCCGTGAATGGGCGCGCACCGATTTCGACAAGGGCGGCTTGCCGCGCCATGAATGGGAGCTGCTGCTGCGCAAGGCCAAGAACCTGGCCGATGCAGCCGGCCATCTGCGTTTTGCGATCCCGAAACGTTATGGCGGCAAGGATGGCTCCAACCTCTGGATGGCCGTGATCCGCGAACACTTTGCCTCAAAAGGTCTCGGCTTGCACAACGACCTGCAGAACGAGCACTCGATCGTCGGCAATCTGCCGATCGTGACCATGCTCGACCGCTACGGAACCGACGAGCAGAAGGCGATGATCGACGGCTCGATCACCGGCAAGTACCGCATCACGTTTGGTCTGACCGAACCCGAGCACGGCTCGGACGCCACGCATATGGAAACCAGGGCGGTTCAGGCCACGCGTGACAGCGTCAAGGGCTGGATCATCAACGGCGAGAAGATGTGGACGACCGGCATGCATATCGCGACCCACTGCGCGCTGTTTGCCCGCACCTCGGGCAATGACGGCGACGCCCGCGGCATCACCTGCTTCCTTGTGCCGGCGAAATCCGCGGGGGTGAAGGTCGAGGAGTATATGTGGACCTTCAACATGCCGACCGACCATCCGCGGGTCAGCTTCACCGATGTGTTCGTGCCGGAGGATGCGCAGTTCGGCGAGGTCGGCCGCGGGTTGTCGCTGGCGCAGTGCTTCGTGCACGAGAACCGCATCCGCCAGGCGGCGAGCTCGCTGGGCGCTGCGGTCTACTGCATCAATGAGAGCGTGAAGTACGCTCGCGAGCGCAAGCCGTTCGGCAAGGCTTTGGCCGAGAACC
The DNA here is from genome assembly GCF_009720285.1 of Bradyrhizobium sp. BR2003. Lineage (NCBI taxonomy): Bacteria > Pseudomonadati > Pseudomonadota > Alphaproteobacteria > Hyphomicrobiales > Nitrobacteraceae > Bradyrhizobium > Bradyrhizobium sp. BR2003. The sequence continues at coordinate 327,025 of NZ_SMYJ01000019.1, read as the reverse complement.
AGGCGATCCAGTGGCCGCTGGTCGAGCTCGCGACCCAGGCCGAGATGCTGCGGCTGTTGATCCGCAAGACCGCCTGGGAGATGGATCAATTGACCCAGGCGCAGGTCGAGCATACGCTGTCCAACCGTGTCTCGATGTGCAATTTCTGGGCAAACCGTCTGTGCTGCGAGGCCGCCGACCGCGCGATGCAGGTGCATGGCGGCATGGGCTATTCGCGCCACAAGCCGTTCGAGCACATCTACCGCCACCATCGCCGCTATCGCATCACCGAAGGCAGCGAGGAAATCCAGAAGCGCAAGGTGGCAGGCTTCCTGTTCGGCTACATGGGAGCCGGCAAGCACTAACGCAAAGGAGGGCGGTCGACATGGAAGGTGGATGCACCTGCAGGAATGTCCGCTACCGCCTGACCGGCAGGCCGCTGATCGTGCACGCCTGCCACTGCACCTGGTGTCAGCGCGAGACCGGCACCGTGCATGCGCTCAACGCGATGTACGAGGCCGAGCGGGTCGAACACCTCGCGGCCGAGCCCGAGATCGTCGACACGCCGTCGGCGAGCGGCAGGGGGCAGAAGATCGCGCGCTGCCCCATCTGCAAGGTCGCGGTGTGGAGCAACTATCCGGGCGCGGGACCGGCCGTGCGCTTCGTCCGCGTCGGCACGCTGGATGATCCGAGCCAATGCGCGCCTGATGTCCACATCTTCGCGTCGTCGAAGCAGCCCTGGGTGACGTTCCCTCCGGGCGCCAAGGTGTTCGCCGAGTATTACGATCGGCGAGAGATCTGGCCGCAAGAGGCGCAGGAGCGATGCCGCGTGCTACGGGAGAAGATGAAGAAGGCGTGATACGCGGATATCACTCGATCGTCGTCCCGGCCTAGTGCGCAATCGCGCACTAGGCCGGGACGACGGAGGGCTAATTCACCTGCCGGTCCTTGCCCGCCCAGTACGGTTCACGCAGGCTCCGCCGCAAAATCTTGCCCGACGGGTTGCGTGGCAGCGCCGGGATGAAGTCGACCGATTTCGGCGTCTTGTAGCCGGCGATCCGCTCGCGCGTGAAGTTGATGATGTCGGTCGCGGTCGCAGTCTTTCCCGGCTTCATCACCACCACCGCCTTCACCGCCTCGCCCCATTTGTCGTCGGGAATGCCGATGACAGCGGCTTCCGCCACGTCGGGGTGGTCGCACAGCGCGCTCTCGACCTCGGCCGGATAGATGTTCTCGCCGCCGGAGATGATCATGTCCTTAATGCGGTCGTGGATGTAGAGGTAGCCGTCCTTGTCCATGTAGCCGGCATCGCCGGTGCGCAGCCAGCCGTCGCTGTCGATCGTGCGCGCGGTGGCCTCGGGCAGATTCCAGTAGCCGGCCATGTTGGAGCCGGAGCGGGTGGCGATCTCGCCGACTTCGCCCGGCGGCAGCGGCTTGCCGTCCGCGTCGAGGATCGCAAGCTCGATGCCGGGCAACGCCTTGCCGGCCGAGCGCATGCGGTCGAGCCCTTCGATGTGGTCCTCCGGCGGCAGCGCGACGATGGTGCCGGTGGTCTCGGTCATGCCGTACATCTGTACGAAGCCGCATTTGAAGACCTCGATGCACTCCTTCAGCAGCGCCGCCGGAATCGGGGAGGCGCCATAGAGCATGTATTTCAGGCGGGAGAAGTCGACCTGACGCGCGCGCGGCTGCCGCACCACGAACTGCATCGCCGCCGGCACCATGAACAGCTTTGTGATTCCGGACTGCTCGAAGAAGTCGAGCACCTTGGTCGGATCGAACTCGCGCGCGATCACGCCGCGGGCGCCGTGATAGAGACCCATCACGCCCCAGCCGGAGCCACCGATGTGAAAGATCGGCATCGCAACCAGCGAGACGTCGTCGGTGGTCCAGCGGTTCCATTCCGGCTTCTCGGCCTCGTTGCCGCTCTGCACGAGGTTGAGGAAATTGGCATGCGACAGCATCGCGCCCTTCGGCTTGCCCGTGGTGCCCGATGTGTAGAGCTGGATCGCGATGTCCTTTGGCTCAATCGGGATGCGCGGGTCATCGCCGCTCTGCGCGTCGCGCCAGGCGACGAAGTCGGGCCATTCCGGCGCGCCGCCCTCGGTCGTGATGATGCAGCGAACGCTCGGCAGCTTGTCGCGGATGTTGCGCGCCTGCGTGATGAATTCGGGGCCGACGAACAGGACGGGGGCCTTGCAGTCGTCGACGATGAAGGCGACCTCGGGGCCTGCCAGGCGCCAGTTCACCGGCGCCATCACCACACCGGCCTTCATCGCTCCCATCAACAGCTCGAAATAGAAGTCGCTGTTCTTGCCGAGATAGGCGAGCCGCTCGCCCTTCTTGACGCCCATCGCGATCAGCGCATTGGCGACGCGGTTGGTCTTGACGTCGAACGCGGCGAAGCTGGTTTGCCGCCCCTCGAATTCATAGGCCAGCGCGTTGCCGCGGCTTTTGGCGCGGTCGCGCACCATGTCGGCAAGATTGGTCAGTTTCGGCGCGTCGAACATGTTTCCCCCGTGACGTCTTGTTTTGGTTGCGCGGAGTGTGGCGGCATCCGGCAGCAAAGACAATACGGAGCAAGTGGCCGCGCTGTTTCAACATCGTCCTCCCGGCGAAGGCCGGGACCCATAACCACGAATCTGAATGTGGCGCGACGCTGGGGCCGCAGCGAGCTCAACAACGAGCGGCGATGGTCATGGATCCTGGCCTTCGCCAGGACGACAGCGGTGATTGCGGCATGCGCGCGGGCCTCAACCTCGCGCCGCGCGGTCCTTCTCGTTCTGCGCCTTGATCGACTCGCGCGCCTTGGTCCAGTCGTCATCGCTCCAGTCGCGCAGCTGGTAGAAATTGCCGCCCATCGCGAGCGCCTGCGCGCCGTCCATGGCGATGGTCTCGCCATTGATCCAGTCGCAGCCGCCGGAGATCAGGAACACCGCGAGGTTCTGCAATTCCTCCATGGTGCCGACGCGGCCCATCGGGTTCATCGCCTTGGTGCGCGCACCGGCCTCGTCGCCGGGCTTGATGCGCTTGCTCATGCCTTCGGTCGGGATCTCGCCGGGCGCGATGGTGTTGAGGCGGATGCCGTGACGGCCCCATTCGATGGCGAGCGACATGGTCATGGCGTGGATCGCCGACTTGCTCATCGCCGATGGTACCACATAAGGCGAGCCGTTGCGCACCCAGGTCACGGTGATCGACACCACGTTGCCGCGATGCCCGCCGGCGATCCAGCGCCGGCCCACCGCGTGCGTCACATAGAAGGTGCCGTGCATCACGATGTTGGCCACCGCATCGAACCCGCGCGGCGACAATTCTTCGGAGCGCGAGATGAAATTGCCGGCGGCGTTGTTGATGAGATCGGTGAGCGGGCCGCTGGTGGTCCAGATCGCCTCGATCATCTCGTCGACCGCCATGGCGTTGCGGATATCGACGCCGTGGCTGACCACGCGCCCGCCATGCTCGGCCATCAGTTCGGTTGCGGTTTCATCGCAGACGCTCTTGCGGCGGCCGCAGATATGCACCTCGGCCCCGAGCTGCAGGAACCGCGAGGCCATGGACTTGCCGAGGCCGGTGCCACCACCGGTGACCAGTATGCGCCGCCCGGCAAGAAGCTGATCAGAGAACATCGTTTCCTCCACGGGGGTTGTCAGTTAATTGGTCGATTGACTAAAACCGGACAACGGCCTTTCTGTAAAGCGCCAACAAGGAACAGCGGAGGAGATTTCAATGGAAGATCGCGTTTCGATATCGATTTCGGACGGTATCGCCGATGTCCGCTTGGTGCGGGCGGACAAGATGAACGCGCTCGACGCCGCGATGTTCGAGGCATTGGTGGCCGCAACCGACCGGCTTTCCAGGGAAAAAGCCGTTCGGGTGGTGGTGCTGTCCGGCGAGGGCCGGGCGTTCTGCGCCGGGCTCGACATGGGCCGCTTCGCCGCCATGAAGGACGGCGGTAACGGAGTGCCGGGCGGCGAGAAGCGCGATCTCACCATCCGCACCCACGGCAAGGCCAATTTCCCGCAGCAGGCGGTCTGGGGCTGGCGCCAGCTTCCGGTGCCGGTGATCGCGGCGGTCCACGGCGTGGCGTTCGGCGGTGGCTTCCAGCTCGCGCTCGGCGCCGACATGCGCTTCCTCTCGCAGCATGCGCGGATGTCGATCATGGAGATCAAATGGGGCCTCGTGCCCGACATGGCGGGCACGCCGATCCTCGCGAGCCTCGTGCGCGACGACATCCTGCGCGAGCTCACCTATACCGGCCGTATCTTCTCGGCGCTGGAAGCCCAAAGTTACGGTCTTGCCACCCGCGTCTGCGACGACCCGCGCGCCGCGGCGCTCGAGGTCGCGCGCGAGATCGCCGGCAAGAGCCCGGACGCGATCCGTGCCGCCAAGCGCATGCTGAACAATCTGTCGGTCGACCCGGCGGCCGCGCTGCTTGCGGAATCGGTCGAGCAGCAGAAGCTGCTCGGCAGCCCGAACCAGACCGAATCCGTGCGCGCCAATCTGGAGAAGCGCGCGCCAAGGTTTGCGGATGTGTGACGATGTGTAGCCGTCATGGCCGGGCTTGTCCCGGCCATCCACGTCTTTGTTGCGGCGGTAAAGACGTGGATCACCGGGACAAGCCCGGTGATGACGAAAGCAACGAGGGCCGCTAACGAATAACGAAGAACAACACAGAAATGAGCGAAACGTCCCAGCCCTTCCTCGGCATCGTCAGCGGCGGTCGCCGGCGCGATCACGCTGCGGTGGCCGAGCGCGCCGACCGTATTGCCAGCGGCCTCAACGAGCTCGGCGTCAAGCCGGGCGACAGCGTCTGCATGCTGATGCGCAACGACATCGCCTTCATCGAGGCTGCCTATGCCGCGATGCGGCTCGGCGCCTATGGCGTGCCGATCAACTGGCACTTCAAGCCGGAGGAGATCAACTATGTGCTGACGGATTCCGGCACGCGCGTCCTGATCGGTCATGCCGACATGCTGCATCCGCTGCGCGGTGCGATCCCGCCCGATGTCATCGTGCTCAGCGTGCCGACGCCGCCGGAAATCCTCGCCAACTACAAGATCAATCCCGATCATCTGGCGACACCGGATTTCGCGATCGATTTCGAAGCCTGGCTGGCGCAATTCCCGCGCTACGACGGCCCCGTGGTGCCGCAGCCGCAGAACATGATCTACACCTCGGGCACCACAGGCCATCCGAAGGGCGTGCGCCGCTTCGCGCCGACGCCGGAGCAGACCGCCAATGCGGAAGCAATGCGCGCGATGATCTACGGCCTGAAGCCCGGCGCACGCGCGATCCTGCCGGGACCGCTCTACCATTCCGCGCCGAATTCCTTCGGCTTGCGCTCGGGCAAGCTCGGCGGCGCGCTGGTGCTGATGCCGCGCTTCGACGCGGAGGAGTTTCTGCAGCTGATCGCGCGCGAGCGGATCGACACCATCTTCATGGTGCCGACGATGTTCATCCGCCTGATGAAGCTGCCCGAGGAGGTGCGCCGGAAGTGCGACATGTCGTCGCTGCGCCATATCATCCATGCCGCCGCGCCCTGTCCGCCCGACGTCAAGCGCGCCATGATCGAATGGTGGGGGCCGGTGATCTACGAGTTCTACGGCTCGACCGAGTCAGGCGCGGTCACCTTCGCCAATTCCGAGGACGCGCTGAAGAAGCCCGGCACGGTCGGAAGGATCTCGCCCGGTGCCGAGCTGCGCTTCGTCGGCGACGACGGCAAGGAGGTGCCGCAAGGCCAGATCGGCGAGATCTATTCGCGGATCAAGGGCAATCCCGATTTCACCTATCACAACAAGCCCGAGAAGCGCGCCGAGATCGACCGGCAGGGATTCATCACCTCGGGCGACGTCGGCTATATCGATGCCGACGGCTATGTCTTCATCTGCGATCGCAAGCGCGACATGGTGATCTCGGGTGGCGTCAACATCTATCCAGCCGAAATCGAGGCGGTGCTGCATGCCGTCCCCGGCGTGCACGATTGCGCGGTGTTCGGCATTCCCGATGCCGAGTTCGGCGAGGCGCTGATGGCGGTGATCGAGCCGCAGGTCGGCATCGTGCTCGACATCGCCTCCGTCCGCGCCCAGCTCAAGACTGCGCTCGCCGATTACAAGGTGCCCAAGCACATCGAGATCCAGACCAACCTGCCGCGCGAGGATTCCGGAAAAATCTTCAAGCGCCGGCTGCGCGATCCATACTGGGAACGGGCGGGGCGGAGAATCTAGGGCCAACGAGCGACGGTCGTCCCGGGCAAGCCAACGGGTCGGCGCGAAGCGCCGTCCGATGACAGGCTCCGCGCGACCCGGGACCCGTAACCACGGATGTTCCGTTGCGTGAGCTGCGGCCCCATCCAATGCCCAAGGTTGGATATCGCTGGTTATGGGTCCGGCCTTCGCCGGGACGACATCGGTCAGTGTGCGCCGCCACCAAGATCATCTTGCGCTGCGGCAAAAAAAGCGCACACTCGGGAGGAGCCGGGCAGCCTCCGGAGTAGCCAAGCCATGTCTCCCCAGGTAATGCCTCCCCAGACCATGCCGTCCGAGACGGAAATCCGCGCCAAGCGCGCCGCAGAGGCCAGCCTTCTGGAAGCGACTGCGCAGGAGGAGGATGCGCGGCTGCGGAACGACATCCGCCTATTGGGGCGCGTGCTCGGCGACACCGTGCGCGACCAGGAAGGGGCCGACGTGTTCGACCTGGTCGAGCGCATCCGCCAGACCTCGGTCCGATTTCATCGCGACGAGGACAAGCTGGCGCGCCGGGAGCTGGAGGGCATCCTCGACGGCATGTCGATTGCCGAGACGCTGCGGATCGTCCGCGCCTTCAGCTATTTCTCCCACCTCGCCAACATCGCCGAGGACCAGAACAACATCCGTCAGATGCGCAGCCGCGGGCCAAGCGGGGCGCCGCGGCCGAGCACGCTGGAACAGACGCTGGTGCATGCCCGCCAGGCCGGCATCGGCCCGGCCGATTTGCGCAGCTTCTTCAGGAGCGCGCTGGTCAGCCCGGTGCTGACCGCGCATCCGACCGAGGTCCGCCGCAAGAGCACGATGGACCGCGAGATGGAGATCGCCGATCTGCTCGACCGCCGCGAGCGGTTGCAGATGACGCCGGACGAGAGCGAGGCCAGCGACGAGCAGCTGCGCCGCGCCGTGGTGACGCTGTGGCAGACCAATCTGCTGCGCCGGACCAAGCTGACCGTGCTCGACGAGGTCGCCAACGGCCTGTCGTTCTACGACTACACCTTCCTGCAGGAGGTGCCGCGGCTGCATTGCGCGCTGGAAGACCGCCTGAACAAGGAGGGCGGTGAAGCCGGCGAACTCGCTTCCTTCCTCAGGATGGGAAGCTGGATCGGCGGCGATCGCGACGGCAATCCCTTCGTCACCGCGGAGGTGATGCGCGGCACGCTGCGCCTGCAGTCGAGCCAGGCCCTTAACTTCTACCTCGAGGAGCTGCATGCGCTTGGCGCCGAATTGTCGCTGGCGGCGCATCTCGCCGACGTCTCGGACGAGTTGCGGAGCCTCGCCGAGCGTTCGCCCGACACCTCGCCGCATCGCAGCGGCGAGCCGTATCGTCTGGCCGTATCGGGTATCTATGCAAGGCTTGCGGCGACGGCCTCTCGGCTCGAGGTCGAGACCAAGCGGCCGCCGGTCGGCAAGGCCGAGCCCTACGCGAGTGCTAGGGAATTCCAGGCCGATCTCGACGTGCTCAACCGCTCGCTGATCGCGAACAATTCCAGCGTGATCGCGCGCGGCCGGCTGCGGCTGTTGCGGCGGGCGGTGGATTGCTTCGGCTTCCATCTGGCGCGGCTCGACATCCGCCAGAACTCGGCGGTGCACGAGCGCACCATCGCCGAGCTGTTCGACACCGCCAATCCGGGGATGTCCTATCTGGCGCTCGGCGAGGACGCCCGCGTCAGCCTGCTGCTCGGCGAGCTGCGCAACGCACGGCCGCTGGCCTCGCCCTTCGTGAAATATTCCGAGGAGACCCAAAGCGAGCTCGCCGTGTTCCGGGCCGCGGCCGAGGCGCATGCCAGGTTCGGGCCGGAGGTGATCTCCCAGTGCATCATCTCGATGTGCCAGGGCATGTCCGACATGCTCGAGGTCGCGGTGTTGTTGAAGGAGGTCGGGCTCGTCAATCCGTCCGGCCGCAGCGCCGTCAACATCGTGCCGCTGTTCGAGACCATCGAGGATCTGCAGGCCTCCAGCGGCATCATGGACCGCATGCTGGTGCTGCACGATTATCGCAAGCTGGTCGACAGTCTCGGCAGAGTGCAGGAGGTGATGCTCGGCTATTCCGACAGCAACAAGGATGGCGGCTTCGTCACCTCAGGCTGGGAGCTCTACAAGGCCGAGATCGGCCTCGTCGAGGTGTTCGAGCGCCACGGCGTGCGCTTGCGCTTGTTCCACGGCCGCGGCGGTTCGGTCGGCCGCGGCGGCGGCCCGAGCTATGACGCGATCATCGCGCAGCCCGGCGGCGCCGTGAACGGCCAGATCCGCATCACCGAGCAGGGCGAGATCATCTCCTCGAAATATTCCAATGCCGAGGTCGGCCGCAGCAATCTGGAAATCCTCGCCGCGGCGACGTTGGAAACCAGCCTGCTACAGCCGCGGCAGAGCGCGCCGCGCCCCGAATATCTCAAGGCGATGGAGGAGATTTCCGCGCTCGCCTTCAAGGCCTATCGCGGCCTCGTCTATGAGACCGAAGGCTTCGCCGATTATTTCTGGGGTTCGACCGTCATCAACGAGATCGCGACGCTGAACATCGGCAGCCGCCCGGCCTCGCGCAAAAAGACTCGCGAGATCGAGGACCTGCGCGCCATCCCCTGGGTGTTCTCCTGGGCGCAATGCCGGCTGATGCTGCCGGGCTGGTATGGCTTCGGCAGCGCGGTCGAGAGATGGATTGCGGAGCATCCGGAGCAGGGCATGGCGTTCCTGCAGGAACTCTACCGGGAATGGCCGTTCTTCCGCACGCTATTGTCCAACATGGATATGGTGCTGGCGAAGAGCTCGATCGCGATCGCCTCGCGCTATGCCGAACTGGTGCCCGACGTCGCGTTGCGCGAGAAGATTTTTGGCCGGATCCGCCGCGAATGGCACCTGTCGATCGAGACGCTGCTCGACATCATGGGGCATGACCGGCTGCTGCAGGGCAATCCGCTGCTGGAGCGCGGCATCCGCAACCGCTTCCCTTACATGGATCCGCTCAATCACGTGCAGGTCGAGCTGTTGAAGGAGTATCGCGCGCAGAACCCGGACGAGCAGGTACTGCGCGGGATTCAGATCACGATCAACGGCATTTCGGCGGGACTGCGGAATAGCGGCTAGCCCCAACGTCGTCCCGGCCTCCCGTGCGCAATCGCCCACTAGGCCGGGACGACGGATAGACTAGCAGTTATGCGCGCCGCGGGTCTCGACATAGACCGCGTAGAGCGACTGGCTTGCCGTCATGAACAGGCGGTTGCGCTTCTTGCCGCCGAAGGTCAGGTTGGCGCAGGTCTCCGGCAGCAGGATCTGGCCGATCCGCTGGCCGTCGGGCGCGAACACCTGCACGCCGTCATAGCCCGGTCCGACCCAGCCGGCGCCGACCCAGATATTGCCGTCGATGTCGACACGCAGGCCGTCCGGGAAGCCTGACTTGCCGTCCAGCGTCATGTCGATCAGCGTGCGCGGGTTGGAGAGCTTGTCGCCGTTGAGATCGTACTGCCACACGATGTTCTTGGCGTTCGGGTAGTGCGTGATGCCGGTGTCGCAGACATAGACCTTCTTGTAGTCGTGGCTGAAGGCGATGCCGTTCGGCTTGAACGGCTCGTCGGCGACCTTGGTGATCTGGCCGGTCGCAGCATCAATGCGATAGACGGCTTCCTTCTGGTAGGGCTGCTTCGATCCCGTGTTGGCCAGCTGGCCCTCATAGATCGAGATCGCGCCATAGCCGGGATCGGTGAACCAGATCGACTTGTCGTTTGGATGCACGACCATGTCGTTCGGTCCGTTGAGCTGCTTGCCGTTGGCCTGCTCCGCCAAGGGCGTGACGGTTCCGTCGTGCTCGTAGCGCACCAGCCGCGTGCGCTCGGCGGTGATCTGGCGGCCCTCGAAATCGAAGGTCGAGCCGTTGGCCTCGTTCGACGGCTTGTGGAATTGCTCGGAGATGTGGCCGTCATCGTCGAGATAGCGCAATTGCCGGTTGGCCGGGATATCGCTCCAGACCAGATATTGGGCCTGCGCGTTCCAGGCCGGACCTTCCGCCCACAGGCAGCCCGTGTAGAGCCGCTTGATCGCGGTGTTGCCGACCTTGGCCTTGAAGCGCTTGTCGTCGATCACGACGATGTCTGGATCGGGATAGCGCTGCGGCTCAGCGTTGGGGCCGAAGTCGCGCGCTGCGGCATCGGATGCGGCCATCGCGGTTGCAGCAAGCGCGGTTGCGCCGCGCAAGATTGTCCGACGGTCGAACGCCTTCGCACCGTCGCCCTCGTGTTTCTGAATGTTGCTTGGATTTGTCACGAAAGTCCTCCCAGGCTTTTTTGTTATCGGGAGGACGATCATACCCCCGCAATTCTGGCACAATGCGGGCACGCCATGATGAAACAACCAAAGAGTGTGATGCCCCCGCTGTTTCGCGGAGGCGACGATTTCATAAAAATGTCAGATCGGATCGGAGGATCAGATCAAGTTCAGATCGGATCCCAGGTGAAGATGTCGGCCGAGCGGTCGAGCTTGGCGAACGATCCCTTCAGCGCCGGCATGCCGTGTTCGGCAATGGTCTCGGGCGTCCAGCCTTCGCCGCGATGCACCGAGCGCACCGGACGGTGCTGGCCGAACAGGAAGATCTCGTTCATGCGCACGCCGAAGATCTGTCCGGTGACGTCCTTGGCCGCGTCCGAGAGCAGATAGGCGCAGACCGGCGCGATCTTTTCCGGCCCCATCTGCTTGATCTTCTCGACGCGCGCCTTCTCGGCGTCGGTCTCGGTCGGGATGGTGCCGATCATGCGGGTCCAGGCGAACGGCGACACGCAGTTCGAACGCACGTTGAAGCGGCCCATGTCGAGCGCGATCGATTTCGACAGGCCGACGATGCCGAGCTTGGCGGCGGCGTAGTTGGCCTGGCCGTAATTGCCGATCAGGCCGGAGGTAGAGGTGAAGTGTACGAACGAGCCCGACTCCTGCTCGCGATAGATCCGCGCGGCGGCGTGGCTGACATAGAACGAGCCCATAAGATGGACCTTGATGACGGCCTCGAACGCTTCCACGCTCATCTTGTGGAAGATCATGTCGCGCAGGATGCCGGCATTGTTGACGACGCCGTCGAGCCGACCGAAATGGTCGGTCGCGGTCTTCACGATCTTGCTGGCGGGGATGGCTTCTGCCACCGATTCGAAATTGGCGGCCGCGGTGCCGCCGCGCTTCTTGATCTCCTCGACCACCTCCTCGGCGGGCGCCGCACTCGTGCCGGCGCCATCGGCGGCGCCGCCGGGATCGTTGACCACGACCTTGGCGCCTTCCGCGGCGCAGAGCAGCGCGATCTCGCGGCCGATGCCGCGCCCCGCGCCAGTGACGATGATGACTTTATCCTGCAGTGATTTTGCCATGTCGGTTCTCCGCTTTCGTTTGCTGTTCCGTCGTCATTCCGGGGCGCGCGAAGCGCGAATCCGGAATCTCGAGATTCCGGGTCTGGTCCTTCGGACCATCCCGGAATGACGGAGATTGTTACTTCTCGTTCGTAAAGATGATCGTGCCACTCGCGGCGAACATGCCGCCGACGCCGTGGCAGACCGAGATCTTCGCGTTCGGCACCTGCGCCGGCGCGATGCCGCGCATCTGCCGCACGCTCTCCTGCAGCGCGTACATGCCGTACATGCCGGAGTGCATGTAGCTGAGGCCGCCGCCATTGGTGTTGAGCGGCAGCTTGCCGCCGGGCCGGGTGTTGCCGTCGGCGATGAACTTGCCGGTCTCCTCGTACGGAATGAAGCCGAGGTCGCCGAGGCCGTAGAGCGGCAGATGCGCGAAGGCGTCGTAGATCATCAGATGATCGACGTCCTTGTGGGTGATGCCGGCCTCCTTGAAGGCCAGGGGGCCCGCCACCTTGAAGGCGCGCGACGAGTCGAACGTCTTCATCTGGCTGACCATCGGCGTTTCCACGCTCTCGCCGGTGCCGAGGATATAGACCGGCTTGTTCGGGAAATCCTTGGCGCGGTCGGCCGAGGTGAGGATCAGCGCGCCGCCGCCGTCGGTGACAAGGCAGCATTGCAGCAGGCGGAACGGATAGGCGATCATCCGCGAGTTCAGGACGTCGGCGACCGTGATCGGATCCTTCATGGTCGCGCGCGGATTCTTCGCCGCCCATTCGCGCTGCACGACAGCGACCATCGCAAGCTGCTCATGCGTGATGCCGTGCGTCTTCATGAAGCGCAGCACGGGAATCGGGAACATGCTCGGCGGCCCGTAGACACCGAACGGCGCCTCGAACTGGCCGTTGAGGCTGTCGGCCGGCGTGAAGCGCGGCTGCTTGCCGATCATCGACTTGCCGCTCTCGGCGTGGGTGATCAGCACGGTCTTGCACAGGCCGGCCTCGATCGCCGCAGCGGCGTGGCGGACATGCAGCATGAAGGAGCAGCCGCCGACCGAGGTGCCGTCGACCCAGGTCGGCGTGATGCCGAGATAGTGGGCGATCTGCTGCGGCGTCTCGACCGCGGTGGCAATGCCGTCGATGTCGGACAGCTTCAGGCCGGCGTCCGCGATCGCATTCAGCGCCGCGTCCGCGTGCAGCTGGATCTGCGACATGTTGGGGATGACGCCGAGCTCGGTGGTTTCGGCCGCACCGACGACGGCAACCTGGTTTCTGCGCATTGCGTTACCCCTTGGCCGGACGGAACAGGGGCAGGGTGATCTTGTCGTCGAGTGCCTCGAAGGCGACCTCGAGCCGCATGTCGAGCTCGAGCGCTTCCGGCGTCTGCGGACAATCGATGATGTTGCTCATCATGCGCGGGCCTTCGTCGAGCTCGACCACGGCGATCGCATAAGGTGGCGTGAAGCCGGGCGCGGCGGGACGGTGGTTGATAACGTAGCTATACAGCTTGCCCTTGCCGCTGGCCTTGAAGATCGAGACCTTGCGCGAGGCGCAGGAGGGGCAGAACGGCCGCGGCGGAAAGTAGACATTGGCGCAGGCATCGCAGCGCTGCAGCCGCAGCTCGCCGGCCTTGGTGCCATCCCAGAAATGCTGGGTCTCCGGTGTCGGCTTTGGTTTCGCGCGCGCGGGCTCGGCCATGACTGATGTCTCCTCCCGAAATCGTTACAGCCTTGATGCGCTATTGAACCAAGGCCCGTCAACGGTCCATCCATGCTCCGCGCGGCGGCCTGTGTCCCGCGCATGCCGCATATTCCGCCCCTCGCACAATTGCTAAGGCCGCGATGCTTGTGCCGCTCCGATCCGGCGCGTAGAAGGGCCGCGGTTCAAGACACGTCCAAGACAAGTCCAAGATAGCCGGGAGGAACATATCATGCTGAGGATCATCGGCGCGGCACTCGCTGCCAGCCTCGCATTTGCCACGCAGGCGATGGCCGCCGACGCACCGTCGGAGATCAAGATCGGCACGCTCTATGCGTCGTCGGGGCGCTACGCCTCGATCTCGATGCCGGTCTACAGCTCGCTGAAATTGTGGGTCGAACAGAAGAACGCCGAGGGGGGCGTGTTCGTGAAGGCGTTCGACAAGAAGATCCCGATCAAGCTCGTCTCCTACGACGACCAGAGCAACACCGCAACCGCCTCGACGCTTTATAATCAGCTCGTCACCCAGGACAAGGTCGACCTCCTGGTCGCCGATTCCGGGTCGGTGCTGACGGCGCCCGCGGTTGCGATCGCGCGCGACCACAAGATGTTCCTGTTCGACCAGACCGGCACCGGCGCGAGCTTCTTCTCCAGGGACAATCCCTACATCGCGCTGATGGCCGATCCGGTGTCGACGGTGTGGCCGAAGCCGGTGGCTGATTTTATCAGCCACGACGGCCCGGGCCTCGGCATCAAGAAGGTCGCGATCCTCTATTCGACCAACGAGTTCACCGGCACCCAGGCCAACGCGTTCCGCAAGTTCGTCAAGGAGTCCGGCGCACCGATCGAGATCGTCTATGACCAGGGCGTTCCGACCGAGACCACCAACTACAACGTCATCATCAACAACATCAGCAATGCCAATCCGGACGCGGTGATCCATTTCGGCTATGCGCCGAACGACATCGCCTTCCTGCGCAACGTCCAGGACGTCGGCACCAAGTTCAAGATGCTGTTCGCGATCTATGCCGGCCTCGAGACCGAGTTGCTCGAGAAGAATGTCGGCGCCAAGGGCCTCGAGCACATCTGGACCTATGTGCCGCCGTCCGAATTGGATTATCCCGTCAATTTCGGGATGAACATGAAGGATTTCCGCGCCGCCTGGACCAAGAAGTACAACGACGGCAAGATGGAGTTCGGCTTCAACGCGGTCGCCGGCTACACCACCGCGCTGGTGATCGAGAAAACGCTGTCGGTTGCGACCAGCCTCGACCAGATGGAGCTGCGCCGCGCCGTGTTCTCGCTCAGCGGCCAGCTCAAGACGCTCGACGGCACCTTCGCGCTGGATGAGACCGGCGGCCAGATCGGCGAATTGACGCCGCTCGGCCAGCTCACGGTCGACGAGCACGATCACATCAAGTTCGTCTCGATCTATCCGCACGAGACCGCCACCGGCAAGCCGATCTATCCGGCGCCGTGATGCAGGTGGGTGCGGCAGGCGTAAGCTTCGGCGGCGAGCGGTAGCATGACCTATGCGCTCGTTGCCGGCGTGCTGTTCGGGTTGTATTTCAGCCTGGTCGGCATCGGTCTCAATCTCGTGTTCGGCGTCATGCGCATCGTCAATCTTGCGCATGGCGACATCCTGATGCTGGGCGCCTTCATCGCGCTCGGCGTGGTCGGCATCGCCGGCATCGATCCGCTGTTCGCGGTGCCGCTCGCCTTCGTGGTGTTCGTGCTGGTCGGCGTGCTGCTGTACTGGGTGCTGGTGCCGCGGCTGCAGGGCTCGGCCAATCCGGAAATGCTGTCGATCATCCTGTTCTTCGGCCTGTCGCAGGTGATCGAAGCCGTCACCACGATCTTCGCCGGTACCAGCGAACGCTCGATCCAGAGCCGGCTGCTCGGCACCGTGTTCACGACCATCAAGGTGAAGTGGTTCGGCGGCAAGGCGGGCGGGGCAGGGCCGATCCAGATCTTCGGCCAGGGCTTTCCAGCGCCCTGGGTGATCGCGGCCATCACCAGCCTGATCGCGATCGGGCTGGTCTACCTGTATCTCTACCACACGCGGCTCGGCACCTTGACCCGCGCGGTGATGTCACGCCGCGACGAGGCGCTGGCGACCGGCATCGATGTCGATCGTGTCTCGGCGGCGGCGTTCGGCATCGGTCTCGGCATCGCGGCGGTCGCCGGCGTGTTCGCGCCCTTCATGTTCGGCTCGGTGACGCCGGCGTTCGGCGCCGATGCGACCGTGACGTCGTTTGCGATCGTCGTGCTGGGTTCGCTCGGCAATCCGCTCGGCACCGCGCTCGGCGGCGTCGTCTACGGCCTGTGCTACATGCTGGTGCAGACCTATCTCAGTTCCTGGGCCGACCTGCTGCCCTATGTGTTGTTGATCGTGATCCTGTTGTTGCGCCCGAGCGGTCTGCTCGGAAGGCGGGTGCGCGTTGCATAACGCATCGAAGCACCTGCTGTTCATCCTGGCGCCGCTTGTGGTGGTGTTCGCACTGCTGCCCGGCGTCTATCAAAACCATCTGCTGCTGTTCAACTTCGTGATCTTCCTGATCCTCGCGCAGGGCGTGAACATCATCTATGGCTTCACCGGCTATCTGCCGTTCGGCTATGTCGGCTTCTTCGGCGCCGGCGCCTATGGCTTCGCCATCATGGTGATGCATCTGCAGACGCCGGCGCCGCTCGCCGTGCTGGTCGGCGGGGTCGTGGCGGTCGCGCTCGGCCTGTTGCTGACACCGCTGCTGCGGCTGTCGGGCGCGTATTTCGCGATCGCCAACCTCGCGGCCTCGCTCGCGGTGCTGCACTTCGTTGCCAACCCGGCGCTGGAAGGCATCACCAAGGGCCCCTACGGCGTCTCGCTCACCGGCACCTTCAACCCGACCCACGCCTACTATGCGGCCGTCGTCGTGATGGCGCTGACGGTCGGCGCGGTGGTCTATCTGAAGAACTCGCCATTCGGGCTGGCGCTGCAGGCGGTGCGCGAGGATGCGGTGTCGGCCTCGATGGCCGGCGTCAATATCGTGAAGATGCGGGTGATTGCCTGGCTCGCCTCGGCGCTGGTCGCGGGCCTCGCCGGCGGCATCTACGCCTGGTACGTCTCGGTGTTCTATCCGGACAACGTGTTCTCCGGCGAGTTCAGCATCTTCGCGATCGTGTTCGCGCTGTTCGGCGGCGTTGCCACCATCACCGGTCCGATCGTCGGCGTGCTCATCCTCTACGGCATCTACAATCTGATCGGCTTCACCACGCCGCAATATTTCCAGCTGATCTATGGCCTTCTGATCATGGGTCTGGTGCTGTTCCTGCCCGCAGGGCTGGTGTCGCTGGCAACCCGCAGGGGGTGGCATGTCCCCTGAGAAAACCCCGATCCTCAAGGTCTCGAAGCTGGTCAAGCGCTTCGGCGGCTTCCATGCGCTCGACGGCCTCAGCTTTCACGTCGTTCCGGGTGAGATCCTCGGCCTCGTCGGCCCGAACGGCTCCGGCAAGACCACGGCGATCAATGTGATCTCCGGTCTCTATGCGCCTGACGGCGGCGAGGTTGTGTTCGACGGCACGCCCGCCGGCGGCGTCGCCTCGCACAAGCTCGTTCACCGCGGCATCAACCGCACCTTCCAGGTGCCGAAGCCGTTCCTGTCGCTCACGGTGCGCGAGAACATCCAGGTGGCGCTGGCCTATGGCGGCGCGATCGGTGCGCCATCGATCGCCGAACTGCTCGAGGATTTCAGGCTGAAGGAGGTTGCCGATCGTCCGGCCGCCGATCTCAACAGCGCGCAGCAGAAGATGCTCGATCTCACCCGGGCGCTCGCCACGCGGCCGCGGCTGCTGCTGCTCGACGAGCTCGCGGCCGGCCTCAACCCGGCGGAGCTCGACTGGATCGCCGGCCGCATCAAGGCCTTGGCCGCGACCGGCATGGCGATCATCGTGGTCGAGCATCTGATGGGCTTCATCGAGCAGATCACCGACCGCGTCATCGTGCTCAATGCGGGCAAGGAGATCTTCGAGGGCACGCTCGCGACCGCGGTGCGCGAGCCGCAGGTGATCGAGGTATTTTTGGGAGGCGAGCATGCCCACTGATGCGGTGCCGCTTCTGGACACCAGGGGCGTCGATGCCGGCTACGGCACCATGCAGGTGCTGTGGGGCGTCGATCTCGACGTCCGCCCCGGCGAGACCGTGCTGCTGCTCGGCGCCAACGGCGCGGGCAAGACCACGTTCCTGAAGTCGCTGGTCGGCCTGATCGACGCCCGCAGCGGCCACATCAAGCTCGGCGGTGAGGACATCACCAGGATGCGCTCGTCGGACCGCATGAAGCGCGGCATGACCTACATGTCGGAGCTTGCGGTGTTTCCCGACCTGTCGATCGAGGAAAACATCCGCGTCGGCGCGCAGGCGCTGGGCCATGCCAACCCGGGCGCGCGAGTCGACGAACTGTACGGCCTGTTCCCGGTGCTGCGCGACAAGCGCCGCGATCCCGCATCCAGCCTGTCCGGCGGTCAGCGCAAGATGCTCGGCATCGCCAAGGCACTGTCGGCCGAGCCGAAGCTGCTGGTGATGGACGAGCCCTCGGCCGGGCTGTCGCCGCTGTTCGTCAAGGAGGTGCTGCGCGCCTTGTCGAGCCTGCAGGGCCGTGGGCTGGCGCTCTTGATCGCCGAGCAAAATATCGGTTTTCTCGAGATTGCCACCCGCGTATTCGTGCTGGAAGGCGGGCGGATCCGCTTCTCCGGCACGGTTGCCGAGATGAGCGGCAATGAAGAGCTGCACCGCGCCTATTTCGGGCTCAAGTGATGCGGGTGAGGGCCGGTGGGCTGGAAATCGGCCCCGGTTCGGGTGACAATCAGCTGCAAGAGCTTTGAATTGCAAGCCATGAAGTGCCAGCCGTGAAGTGAAAGCCATGCCGAAAAATCAGACACTCGCCTCCCTTGCCGCCGATCTCGCCAGCGGCGCGACCTCTGCCCGCAAGCTCGTCGAGCAGTGCATCGCCAGGATCGCTGATCCCTCGGGCGAGGGCCAGCGCACCTTCATCCATGTCGACCGCGAGGCCGCGCTGGAGGCCGCCGACGCCATGGACCGGCTGCGCAAGGCCAACGCCGCGCCGTCGCCCTTTGCCGGCATTCCGGTCTCGATCAAGGACCTGTTCGACATCAGGGGGCAGGTGACGCGCGCCGGCTCCCGGGCGCTGGAGGATTCGGCGCCGGCGGGGGCCGATGCGCCGGTGGTGGCGCGGCTCAAGCGCGCCGGCTTCGTCGTGATCGGCCGCACCAACATGACCGAGTTCGCCTATTCCGGCATCGGCATCAATCCGCATTACGGTACGCCGAAGAGCGCCTGGAACCGGAGCGTCGGCCATGTGCCGGGCGGCTCGTCCTCGGGGGCCGCGGTCTCGATCGCCGACGGCATGGCGTTCGGCGCGCTCGGCACCGACACCGGCGGCTCCTGCCGGATCCCCGCCGCCTTCAACGGCATCGTCGGTTACAAGCCGACGCAGCGCCGGATTCCGCTCGATGGCGGCGTGCCGCTGTCGTTCACGCTCGACAGCTACGGCCCGCTGGCCAATTCGGTGGCCTGCTGCGCCGCGCTCGACGCGGTGCTCGCCGACCAGCCGGTGACGCCGGTCACGCCGCGCCCGGTCAAGGGCATGCGGCTCGCTGTGCCGACCACCGTCGTGCTCGACGACCTCGATGATGCCGTCGCGAAAACCTTCGAGCGCGCGCTCGCTTCGTTGTCGCGCGCCGGCGCCCTGATCGAGCGGATCGAGGTACCCGAATTGCTCGATGTCGGCGTCATGAATGCCAAGGGCGGCTTTGCCGCCGCCGAAAGCTATGCCTGGCACCGCTTCCTGCTGGCCAGCAAGGGCGACGTCTATGATCCGCGCGTCGCCGTGCGCATCCAGCGCGGCGAGGGCTTTCCGGCCGCCGACTATATCGATCTGCTCAACGCGCGCCGCTCCTTCGTCGCCCGCACCGAGACGCGGATCGCGCCCTATGATGCGATGGTGCTGCCGACCACGGCGAACCTGCCGCCAACGATCGCCAGCCTCGCCGACGACAAGGCGTTCGCCACCGAGAATTTGCGCGCGCTGCGCAACTGCACACTGGTCAACGTGCTCGACGGCTGCGCGATCTCGCTGCCCGCGCATCGCGAGGGCGAGGCGCCGGTCGGCCTGATGCTCGCCGCCGCCGGCGGTTCGGACCGGCGCATTTTCGAGCTCGCTGCGGGAATGGAGACCGTGATCCGTGTTTGATCTCACCTTCAATGTCGACGACAAGGGCGTCGCCACTCCGCTCGCACTGGAAATCAGGCAGGCCGTGATCGCCGGCTGGACCGGCCGCGATCCGGTGGCGCGCGACAAGCACATCGCCGAGCTCGAGACGCTCGGCATCGCACGACCCGCGACCACGCCGATCTACTACCGCTGCTCGGCGCGCCGGCTCACCTTCGCCGATACCATCGAGGTCTGCGGCGAGGATTCGAGCGGCGAGGTCGAGTTCGTGCTGATCGGCTGGCAGGGCCGCATCTTCGTCGGCTGCGGCTCCGACCACACCGACCGCAAGGTCGAGAGCTACAGCGTCACGGTGTCGAAGCAGATGTGCGACAAGCCGATGGCGTCGGAGCTGTGGGAACTCGAGGATGTGATTGATCACTGGGACCAGCTGGTCCTGCGCTCCTGGGCCACAATCGGAGGCCAGCGCGTGCTCTACCAGGAAGGCACGCTCGATCATATGCTGCCGGTGAAGGACCTGATCGCGCGCGGCTTCGAGCAGGGCGCGCTGCCCGACGGCTGCGCCATGTTCGGCGGCACCTTCGCGGCCAAGGGCGGCATCCGCCCGGCCAGCCGCTTCGAGTTCGAGCTGGAGGATCCGGTGCTGAAGCGGAAGATCAGCCACGGCTACGACGTGGTGACGCTGCCGGTGAGGGGCTGAAGTGTAGGCTAACACTCTCTCCACGCGTCGTCCCGGCGAAAGCCGGACCCATAACCACAGGGCATTGTGGTTGGCACACTGTGGCCCCAGCGATCTCAACAGCTGACGACGGTGGTCATGGATCCGGCTTTCGCCGGGACGACACCTCAATTTCGATCGGAAATCGGGTGGCGCGGGCCACAATCAGGGGCCAGATTCCGTCCCATGACAGCAACAGCCAAAATCATCACCCGCCCAGCCCCCGGCATTCTCGCCCGCGTCGACGCGCTCGACTGGGACCGGATCACGACCGATCTCGACGGACAGGGCTGCGCCGTCCTCAACGGCTTGCTGACGCCTGAGGAATGCGATGCCATCGCGGCGCTGTATCCCGACGACAGCCAGTTCCGCAGCCGGATCGTGATGGGTCGCCACGGCTTCGGCCGCGGCGAGTACAAATATTTCTCCTATCCGCTGCCGGACCTGATCGCGGAGCTGCGGCCGGCGCTCTATGCGCGGCTGACCGCGACAGCCAATCGCTGGAACGAGACGATGGGGATTGAGATCCGATATCCCACGTCGCATGCGGCGTTCCTGAAGCGCTGCCACGACGCCGGACAGACGCGGCCGACGCCGCTGCTGCTGCAATATGGCGAAGGCGACTACAACTGCCTGCACCAGGATCTCTACGGCGAGCACGTGTTTCCGATCCAGGTCGCGATCCTGCTGTCGCAGCCGGGGCACGATTTCAGCGGCGGCGAATTCGTGCTGACCGAGCAGCGGCCGCGGATGCAGTCGCGGCCCGAGGTGGTGCCGCTGACCAAGGGCGATGCGGTGGCCTTTGCCGTGCATCATCGCCCGGTGCAGGGGACGCGCGGACCGTATCGTGTCAATCTGCGCCACGGCGTCAGCCGGATTCGCTCCGGCCACCGCCACACCGTTGGTGTGATCTTCCACGACGCGAAGTGAGTGCGAGAGAGGCGTGACCGCTGATCTGTTCGAGACAATTGGCGACGCACGGCCATCGCGCGAGACGATCGCGGATGGCGCGGTGCTGCTGCGCGGCTTTGTCCGGCCGTTCGAGGCCGAGCTGATCCCGGCATTGCGCGTCATCGTCAAGCAGGCGCCGTTCCGGCATCTGATCACGCCGGGCGGCCACCGCATGTCGGTCGCGATGACCAATTGCGGCAGCCTCGGCTGGGTCTCCGATCCCCACGGCTATCGCTATGATCCGATCGATCCCGACTCGGGACAGCCCTGGCCTGAAATGCCGGAGGTGTTGCGCAGGCTTGCCGCCGCCGCCGCTGAAGAAGCCGGCTTCAACGGCTTCGCGCCTGAGGCCTGCCTGATCAATCGCTACGTCCCCGGCGCAAAACTGTCGCTGCATCAGGACAAGGACGAGCTCGACTACCGTGCACCGATCGTGTCGATCTCGCTCGGGTTGCCGGCGACCTTCCTGTTCGGCGGCCTGAAGCGCAACGATACGCCGCGCCGCTATCGCCTCGAACATGGCGACGTTGCGGTGTGGGGCGGCCCGTCACGGTTCTTTTATCACGGCGTCGCACCGCTCGCCGATGGCGAGCACAGCGTGCTCGGCCGCCAGCGCATCAATTTGACCTTCCGCAAGGTGCGCTGACTCCCCTCCCGCAAATCGGGCGGGTAGTCTAGACTTGGCTCATGACCACCAAGGCCGACCGCGCCGTCAACCGCACCGGCGTCTATCTCGCCGTGCTGCAGCTCGTGTTCACGTTGGGCTGGACCACCTACCTGATCTATCTGCCGAAGCTGTGCGCCGATGTCGGTATCGCGCCGGCGACCGTGATCCTGATCCTGATGATGGATCAGGGCATCTTCACCGTCACCGACACGGCGATGGGCATGGCCGCCGACAGGATTTCGAGCTTGGTCGGCCGCCTTGGCTTGTTCGTCGGTATCCTTGCCGCGATCTCCTGCGCCGCCTTCATCGCGCTGCCTTACGTGGCCGGCACCGGGCCGGGAGCAAAGGTCTGGCTGATCGTGCTGATCGTGATCTGGGCCGTGACGTCGTCGGCCCTGCGTGCGCCGCCGCTGACGCTGCTCGGCAAGTATCGCGCGCAACCCTCGGTCCCGTTCCTCGCGGCGCTGGCGATGCTGGGTTACGGCATCGCGGGCGCGGTCTCGCCCTATCTCGGCGTCGTGCTGCGCAACCAGGATGCGCGGCTGCCGTTCGTGCTGTCGGGCGCCGTGCTGCTGCTGACCGCGCTGGCCTTCTCGGGGATCGAGCGCCGCATCGCGGCGGAGGCGCAGCCGGCGCGGCTAGCGTCCCCGGCGAAGCGGCTCGGGGCGGTGCCGATGTTCCTGATCGGATCGATGGTACTGCTCTCGCTCGGCTATCAGCTGCACTTCAACATCAACAGTGCCCCGTTCTATTTGCGCTTTGCCAGGCCAAGCGATCTGCAATGGCTGATGCCGGTGTTCTGGATCGGCTTCAGCATCGCGATGTTCCCGGCGAGCATTGTCGTCAAGCATTGCGGCGGCCTGATCGTGATGGGCATGGCGGGACTGCTTGGCGCGTTCGCGATCGTCGCCGCGGAGATCGCCGGAAGCCTCAATGGCCTGATCGTGGCGCAATTCATGGCCGGGGCCGCCTGGGGCTGCATGCTGATGAGCGCGGTGTCTGCTGCGCTCGCGATCGGGGAGACCGGCGCGGAAGGCAAGGTGACCGGCCTCGTCTTCTCGGCGCTGGCGCTAGCGACCTTTGCGCGGATGGCGGCAGTCGCGGGCGGCCTGCAGAAGATGCCGGACTATGCGCCGCTGGTGCACTGGGCGCCGGTCGCCTGCTGGTCGGTCGCCGGCGCCGGCCTGCTCGTGATCGCCGCGTCACGGCTGCAACGCGTGAAGCAGGCTTAGTCTTCACCGTCGTTCCGGGGTGTGCGCAGCGCGAACCGCAGATGCGCAGTTGCGCATCGGGGAACCTCGAGATTCCGGGTTCGATGCTGCGCATCGCCCCGGGTGACGAGCGTTTGGCTTAGTTATTCCGCGCCGGGTGGATGAACGCCCAAGGGCTGACTTCCGAATCCGTCGGGACTTCCACCGAGATCACGTAAGGCCCGCCGTCGGCCAGCGCCTTCTCCAGCACGGGGCGGAAGTGATCGGGCGAGTTGACGCGCGCGGCGCCGACGCCGAAGGATTCTGCAAGCTTCACGAAATCCGGATTCACCAGGTCGGAGGCGACGACGCGGCCGTCGAAGCGCTCGCGCTGATCGCGGCGGACATTGCCATAGGCGTTGTTGTTGAAGACCAGCGTCACCACGCCGATCTTGAACTGCACGGCGGTCGCGAGTTCCTGCACGCCGAACATGAAGCCGCCGTCGCCTGATATCGCGACCACCGGCTTGTTCGGGTTGGCCACCTTGGCACCGAGCGCGGTCGGGAAGCCCGACCCGAGCGTGCCCTGATAGCCCGAGGTGACGAAGGTTCGCGGCTCGTAGATCGGAAAGCCGTACCAGGAGGCGAAACCGACCTGCGACAGCTCGTCGGTGACGATGGCGCTCGCCGGCAGCACCTCGCGCAGGATCTTCAGATAGGCCATCTGCGGCTGGATGCGCTGGATCTCCTGCTCGGTCGCGGCCGTTGCCTCGCGGATCGTGGCGCGGCGGCCGGAGGTCTTGCGGTAGCCCACCTTGCGCACGGCGGCGACGAGATCGGCGGTGCCGGCCTTGGCGTCCGCGATCACGCCGGCATCAGCCGGCCAGCGCCGCAGCTCGACTGGATCGATGTCGATGCGGACGCATTTCAGGCCGGCCGGCTGGTAGGGCCAGCGCGACATCGTCGGCAGTTCGAGGCGCGTGCCGATGCCGATCATCAGATCGGTCTTCGGCCAGAGCCTGTAGGCCGAAGCCATGGTGAGCCCGAGTTCATGCGCGTTGGAGACGATGCCGCGGCCGCTGCGGAATGCGACGACCGGCGCGTCGATCATCTCGGCCAATTCGAGGATCTCCTCGCGCGCCTCGATGGCGCCGCTGCCGACGAAGATCATCGGCGCCTTGCTGCTGGCGATCAGGTCGGCGGCCGCCTTGATGCGGTCCGGATCGGGCTGCGGCGCCGGCAACGGATCGAACGGCTTGACGGCTGCGACCTGAGTGCGCTGGGTGAAGACATCCCACGGCATCTCGAGCGAAGCCGGGCCGCGCCGGCCCGACAGCATCTCCTGGAACGCGCGCGACACCAGCGCGGGCGCGTTATCAGGATATTCGATCCGGTCGGCCCATTTCACGAAACTGCGCAGCGTCGCGAGCTGGTCCGGCATCTCGTGGAGATGGCCGCGGCCCTTGCCCAAAAACTGCGTCGGCACCTGCCCGGTCAGGCACAGCACCGGCTCGTTGCAGCCGAATGCGGTGAGTAGCGCCGCCGAGGCGTTGAGCACGCCGGGGCCGGGCACCACGCTGAACACGCCGGGCTTGCCGCTGGAACGCGCATAGCCGAACGCCATGTAGCCGCAGGCCTGCTCATGCCGGGCGCCGATCACCTTGAGCTGGGCCTGGTGGAAGGCATCGAACAGGCCATAGATTTGCGCGCCGGGCAGCCCGAACACGGTGTCGACGCCGTGGGCGACGAGGCCGTTGACGATTGCTTCGCCGCCGGATGTTGAGGTCATGGCACTGTCCATTTGCTGGTGAGGTTAGGTAGCTTCGTCGACGACGCTGTTGCGCAGAATGCCGACGCCTTCGGCCTCGACCTCGACGACATCGCCGGGCTTCAGATAGCGCGGCGGATCAAATCGCGCACCCGCGCCGGTCGGGGTGCCCGTGACGATGATGTCGCCGGGTACCAGCGTCGTGAAGGTCGAGATGTAGTTGATGAGGTAGCGAAAGCCGAAGATCAAGCGCGAGGTGCGGTCGTCCTGGCGGGTCTCGCCGTTGACCCGCGTGGTCAGGCGGATATCGGCGATCTGCGCTTCACCGGTGTAGGGCACGATCCACGGGCCGAGGCCGCCGGTGGAATCGAAGTTCTTGCCCTGGGTGACATTGAACTTGGCGTGGCGCACCCAGTCGCGGATGGTGCCTTCGTTGCAGAGCGTGATCGCGGCGATGTGATCGAGCGCGGCGCTCTCCGTAATGTGTCGGCCCGCCTTGCCGATCACCAGCACCAGTTCGCCCTCATAGTCGAGCTGCGGCGAGATGCGCGGCCGCACCAGCGGCGTGTTGTGGCCGACGAAGGAACGCGGCACCCGCAGGAACATGCTGGGGTATTTCGGCGCGTCCGAGCCGTCCTTGTATTCGGCATTGCGGTCCGGGTAGTTGACGCCGATGCAGATGATTTTTTCCGGCACCGGGATCGGCGGCTGCCAAATAACCGCGTCAAGCGTATGGTCGGGCGCGCGCCTGGCAGCGTCCTCCACGAGCCTGCTCAGCGCGCCGGCGGCGATCGCCTCGCGCAAGGTCGGATAGTCCTTCGCGAAGCGCGACGAGAGGTCGACGATGCCGGTGTCGGTGACGGCGCCATAGCTGGTGGCGCCGTTGACGGAATAGGTGGCGAGGCGAGGAGAGGGCATTAGTAGTCCCATAATTGGTGTCGTCCCTGCTCCCGTGCGCAATTGCGCACGAGAGCAGGGACTCATAACCACAGGTTTCACATTCGGGCACGCTGGGCGACGATCTTATCTAAAACACGGGCCGGTGGTTATGGGTCCCGGCTCTGTGTGCAATCGCGCACTTGGCCGGGACGACGAGGGGATGGAGTCTTGTTCACTAGTCCGCAACCAGCACGTCGGCGACGAAGCGTGGCTCGCGCACCGTCTGGCCGGCGAAGGTCGAGCCTTCCTCGAACCAGGAGCGCGGCGCAGGCGCGCCCCACAGCGTCTGGCGGCGCGGATCGCGCAGCGACCAGCGCAGCGGCTCATGGTCGTGATCGCCGGTGAAATAGTCGCTGGTGTAGAGCTCGATGCGATGACCGTCGGGATCGCGGATGTAGAGGAAGAAGGCGTTGGAGATGCCGTGCCGGCCCGGGCCGCGCTCGATGTTCCTGAGGAAGCCGGAGGAGGCCATCACGTCGCAGAGATGCACGATGTTCATCGCGGTCGGCACCCAATAGGCGATGTGGTGCAGGCGCGGGCCACGGCCGTTGGTGATCGCGAAGTCGTGGACATTGCCCTTGCGGTGCATCCAGGCCGCTGCGATGCGGCCGCTGTCGCCGTCCTCCTCGGCATATTCGGTGAGACGGAAGCCGAGCCGAGCGTAGAAGTCGACGGTGTCCTGCACCTCGGCGGCGAACACGTTGAAATGGTCGAGCCGCTGCGGATGGCAGCCCTTGTAGAGATCGTAGCGCCGCAGCAGATGCGGGCGCTTCTCCATCGCGGCGTAGAGCTCGATCTGGAAGCCGAACGGATCGGTGAATTGCAGGGTGCGGCCCTGGAACGGCTGGTCGACGAAGGCATAGGCGATGCCGTTTTCGGAGAAGAAGGCAGCCGCCTTGTCGAGGTCGCCGTCATTGCCGACCTTGAAGCCGAGCCGGTTGCAGGCCGCCTTCGGCGCCTTGCGCAGCACCACCGAGTGATGCTGGTGCTCCTCGCTGGCGCGCAGATACACCGACTTGTCGTCGCGGTCCTCGATGTGGAGGCCGATGGTCTTCTCGTAGAAGGCGGCGCTCTTGTCGAGATCCGTGACGTCGAGCACGGCGTGGCTGCAGCGGATGATGTTGAACGGCGGATCGAAAACGTGCGTCGGAACGGGCATCGGTGTTTCCCCTCAAATTTATTCGTCATTCCGGGGCTCGCGAAGCGAGAACCCGGAATCTCGAGGTTCCGGGTTCGATGCTGCGCATCGCCCCGGAACGACGGGCTGGCTAAATTCCCAGTTTCTGGATCTTGTGCGTCCCGCGCGCGAGCGAGACGTGCTTGGTTTCCATGTAGAAGTCGAACGAATAGTCGCCGCCGTCGCGGCCGATGCCTGACGACTTCATGCCGCCGAAAGGGGTCGGCAGATGGCGGACGTTTTCCGAGTTGAGCCAGATCATACCTGCTTCCAGCGCATCCGCCACGCGCAGCGCGCGGCCCATGTCGCCGGTCCAGACATAGCCGGTCAGGCCGTATTGCACGCCGTTGGCGATCTCGATGGCGTCAGCTTCGTCCTTGAACGGGATCACGGTCAGGAATGGGCCGAACACCTCCTCCTGCGCGACGCGCATCTTGGCGTTTGCGCCGGTCACCAGCGTCGGCTGCACATAGTGGCCGCCGCCGGGGCCGTCATGCGGCTTGCCGCCGACCGCGATCGTGGCGCCGTCGTTCTTGGCGACGTCGAAATAGCTGCAGACCTTGGCGAGATGCCGCTCATGGATCAGCGGCCCGATCTCGGTGGCGGGATCGAGGGGGTGGCCGACCTTGAGTGCCTTCACGCGCGCGGTCAGCTTCTCGATGAACTTGCCGGCGACGCCCTCCTGAACCAGCAGCCGGCTCGACGACGTGCAGCGCTCGCCATTGAGCGAGTAGATCATGAACACGACGGCATCGAGCGCGCGGTCGAGATCGGCATCGTCGAACACGATCACCGGGTTCTTGCCGCCGAGCTCGAAATGCACGCGCTTCAAGGTCGGTGCGCCCTGCGCCATGATCGCCGAGCCAGTCGCGCTCTCGCCGACGAAGCCGATCGCCTTGATTGCGGGATGTTCGGTCAACGCCTTGCCGGCCTCTTCGCCGAAGCCGTGCACGGTGTTGAGCACGCCGTCGGGGATGCCGGCCTGTTTTGCGAGTTTGACCAGCAGATCGGCGGTTACTGGCGACCATTCCGCCGGCTTGTGCACCACCGTGCAGCCGGCGGCGAGCGCCGGCGCGATCTTCCAGGTCGAGAGCATGAACGGTGTGTTCCACGGCGTGATCACGCCGACCGGCCCAATCGGCATGCGGGTCGAGATGTTCCAGTGCTCTTCCGAGGGCGTGTTGAGGCCGTCGCGGGCCTCGCCGCATTTGTCGGCGAAGAAGCGGAAATTCTCCGCCGCGCGGATCGCGGCCTTGGCCATGAAGCGGTGCGCCTGGCCGGTGTCGATGCATTCGAGCACGGCGATGTCGTCGGCGCGCGCCTCGATCGCATCAGCGACGCGATGCAGCAGCTTGCGGCGCTGCGCCGCCGGCATGTCGCGCCAGGCCTTGAAGGCCTTGGACGCAGCGGCCGCGGCACGATCGATATCCTCGGCATTGCCGCGTGCGACCGTCGCCAGCACCGTGCCGTCGATCGGCGATTTCGTCTCAAAAGTCTGGCCGGAGGCCGCCGGCACGATCTTGCCGTCGATCACATGGCCGATCCCTTCGGCCTTCAGCTTTGCGAGCAGCGGGCCAGCGCGATCGCGGTTGGCCTGGAACACGTCGGCTGACGATTTCGTGGCCGCTTTATCCATTGACCGTCTCCACCTTCAGTGCGTCGTGGATGTTGTTGCGTTTCCAGCTGGTGTCCTTGTCGTTGATCTGCATGTCGAACGACAGGGCGAATTTGCTGTTGGCGAAGACCGGATCGAGATGTGCCGACAGCGCCTTGAAGATGTGCTCGCCGGCCCTCTTGCGGGTGGCGAGATCGCGGCCTTCGCCGAGCCGCAGCACCATGTCGAGGAAGCCGTAATTCTCGCGGCCGTCGGCGATCGCATAGTGCTCGCATCTGACGGCGCGGACGCGGATGCCGCCGAGCGGGAAGATGCCGGTCTCGACCGCGGCCATGCGGACCAGTTCGACCGTCGCGCCCATGTCGACGACATCGTCGAGATTGGCGGAGTATTCAAGCGTGAAATGCGGCATGCAGCGCTCCTGCTGAAGGCGTCAGGCGAAGTAGCAGCTTACGGAACCGTACGGTCCGTAGTCGGCCTGGATGGTATCGCCCTTGCGGGTCTCGATCGGACGGATGAAGGAGCCCGCCAGCACGACCTGGCCGGCCTCCAGCGCCAGTCCGTTCGGTGCGATCTTGTTGGCCAGCCACGCCACCGCGGTCGCCGGATGATTCAACACGCCGGCGGCAAGACCGGTTTCCTCGAGTTGGCCATTGCGGAAGCACAGCGCCCCGATCCAGCGCAGATCGGCATCCAGCGGACGGATCGGCCGGCCGCCAAGCACGATGCCGGCATTGGCGGCGTTGTCGGCGATGGTGTCGAAGATCTTGCGCGTTGCCTTGGTCTCGGGATCGACGCGCTCGATCCTGGTATCCAGGATTTCCAGCGCCGGCACCACGAAGTCGGTGGCGTTGAGGACGTCGAACAGCGTGCAGTTCGGCCCGGCCAGGCGATGCTTCATCACGAAGGCGAGCTCGGCCTCGACGCGGGTGGCGATGAAGCGGTCGCTTGGCACCAGGCCGCCATCGGCGAAGAACATGTCGTCGAGCAGGATTCCGGAATCGGGCTCGTCGATATTGAGCGCGCTCTGCATCGCCTTCGAGGTCAGGCCGATCTTGTGGCCCGTGACGACGCGGCCCTGCGCCACCTTCATCTCGACCCAGGCCTTCTGAATCGCGTAGGCGTCTTCGAGGGTGATGCGGGGGTATTCCAGCGAGAGCTGGCGGATTTGCTTGCGGGTCTTTTCCGCGCCGTCGAGCCGTTCGGCGGCAGCGCGGATATCGTCCTTGGAGAGGGCCATGCGTGCTACACAAAAGTGGATGTCAGGAGATGATTAACATGTTAAGTGAATTCCCGCAAACTGAATCAAGGCATGTTGCAGCGCAAAATTTCGTTGCGCAGGATTAGGTAATGGCGCGCAAGAATTCGAACGACATTCGGCCGGGGCAGGACGACGACGCGGCGGCGCGGCGGACCCCGATGCGCGAGTTCTCGCGCTCGCTGCCGATGTCGCTGCTCCGCGCGCGCGAGGCGGTGATGCGGCAATTCCGTCCGTCGCTGCGCAATCACGGGCTGACTGAGCAGCAATGGCGGATCCTGCGCGCGCTCACCGCGGTCGACGAGATCGAGGTCACCGAGCTCGCCCGCATGGCGTTTCTGCTCGGCCCGAGCCTGTCGCGAATCCTTCGCGATCTCGAGGGCCGCGCGTTGATCGAGCGCAAGGCGGCGGAGAACGACGCGCGGCGCGCGGTGGTGTCGATCTCCGCCAAGGGGTTGAAGCTGATCGAGGCGGTGGCGCCGACGTCGGAGACGATCTATGGCGAGATCACCCGGCGCTTCGGGGCGCGCAAGCTTGCCGAATTGCAGGAGATGCTGGGCGCGCTCGAAGCGAGCCTGGCCGGAATGGGCTCGGCCGATGACGCCGAGGTCGAGGCTGACGAGTAGCTGCGATCATGCGCGGCATTCGCGCTCAGGCCATGTAGGGTACGCGCGAAATCACGTTAATGGCGCGAAATTCGGCAATCCAGCCCGCGACCTTCGAGTGGGACCATTCGATATGGCGGCGCAAGGTCGCCGCCGCGGCGTCGCCGTCCCGCGTCCGCAAAGCCTCGATGATCACCAGATGCTCGTCCATGAAGGAATCGATCTGCGGCGCGGTCAGAGCGACCTGGATGTGCTTGCCGATCACGAACGCGCAATGGGTGCGCTTGAGGGCTTCGATCATTTCGCGATTGGCACCGTAACCCAGGCAGCGGATATGGAGGTCGCCTTCGATCTCATCGAGTTCGCCGACGCCGACGCGGTCGCGGTGCCGGATTCCCTCGCGCAGCCGCTCCGCCATCCGGTCGAGCAGGGCGGCAGGAATCGTCGCCGTCGCGGATTTGAGGAGCAGCGGCTCGAGCGTTGCGCGCACCTCGAAGATGTCGCGGAGGCGGTCCTCGTCCAACGGCACCACGTACCAGTGCGCCTTGGCGCCTTTCTCGAGGATGCCGATCGCCTGCGCACGTAACAGCAGGTTGCGCGCCACCGTGCGCCCCACCCGGAAATGCCGCGCCAATGCGAGCTCGCTGACGCGGAAGCGTCCGAACAGCGACCGGTAAATGATCTCACGTTCGAGCCTGTAGTAGAGAGTATCCCAGGCGTCGCTGCGCACGGCGTCGACGGGGCCGTCGGTCAGCCCAAACATTTCCGGCGTGATCGGGACGCGCCGAGGGTCGACCTTGCGCTTGCCGGCGATGACGCCGCGACCATCGAACCGGCGCACCAGGCCGATATGCTCGAGCTGTTCGAAAGCCTGCCGCACCGGAGAGCGGCTGGAGCCGAACAAGGTCGCGATCGCCGATTCGGAAAGAACCGTGCCAGGTGGCACGTCACCGGCGCGGATGTGCTTTGCCAATGCGCTCTTGATCAGCGCGTAGGCCGGCTGCTTCCGTCTGGTCTGCGATTTCGCTCTTGGAATCGACATCGATGACTGCCCGCCGGTCACACTAACACGTGATCGCGCCGTGGTCGTTGGTAGCAGGCATTTACGCACCGCTGCCAGCGAACTTTTGGCTATTGCGTGCAATGTGCAATCATGGTTAGCTACGTCAAACGCCAGATCGATGGTCGCCGTTGCACGTCTTGTGTGTTGCAGCGGTGTTGATGTTTGTTCGCCGCGCCGGTCGATGGCTGCGGATAGGGCAGCAGATCGACGCGTCAGCTCGTTTCAACGCAGCCGACATGCAAGTTCGGCGCACCACAGGGAGGATTGAATGAAACTGACGAGGCGTGAGTTTTCCGCCGGCTTGGCGGCAGGTCTCGCTGCACCCGCGCTGATGCGCAGCGCTTGGGCGCAGGGTGCGACGATCAAGATCGGCATGTGCGTGCCGGTGACCGGACCGGCGGCGGAGCAGGGGCTGTGGGCCCAGAACGGCGCCAAGCTGGCGCTCGCCGCGGTCAACAAGGCCGGCGGTGTGCTCGGCAAGCAGGTCGAGCTCGTCATCGAGGACGACCAGACCACCAATCCGGGCATCGTGCTGGCATTCTCCAAGCTCGCCGCGCAGTCCGACATCGTTGCCTTCCTCGGCTCGATCCGCTCGACCCAGGTGCAGGCGATGGCGCCCGACGTGATCAAGGTCGGCAAGCCGGTGATGATCGGCGGCACCAATCCCGATCTCACCCATTCCGGCAATCCCTGGCTGTTCCGCTTCCGCCCGAACGACAATTATTCCGGCCGCGTGATCGCCGACTTCGGCGTCAACACGCTCGGCAAGAAGAAGTGGGCGATCGTCCATTCCACCGACGCCTTCGGCACCGCAGGCGGCAAGGCGCTCACCGAAGCGCTGACCAAGCTCGGCGCGCCGCCGGTGCTCGACCAGGGCTATGCCAACCAGAGCCAGGACTTCACGCCGGTCGTGCTGGCCGTGAAGCAGTCCGGTGCTGACGTGCTCGGCACCTACTTCACCTTTGAGAACGATCTCGGCATCTTTGCCCGGCAGCTGCGTCAGCTCGGCGTCAATATTCCCTGGGTCGGCTCGCCCTCGGTGGTGGCGGTCTCCTCGACCAAGCTCGCCGGTCCCGCGCTGTTCAATACCTACGGCGTCGCCGACTTCGCCGAGGACTCGAGCGATGCCGCGAAGGCGTTCGGCAAGGCTTATCGCGATGTCTACAAGACCGCGCCCGACAACCAGAGCGCCTGGCCCTATGATGCGATCACCATCCTGTCGGCGGCGATCAACAAGGCGGGCTCGACCGATCCGAACAAGATCCGCGACGCCATCCTTGCGACGCAGAAATTCGCCGGCGCCGAGGGTGAATATAATTTCGACAAGAACGGCGACGGCCTGCACGGCTACAATGTCGTGAAGAACGACAAGGGCAAGATCGTCTACGACAAGCACATCGATTTCAACGATTGATAGCGGTTCGGCCTCTCCGGGCTATCTCGGAGAGGCCTTTCGTCCGCGGCACAATTCTCAGATCGAGCGCTCGTCATGGATCTCGTCCTCCAACTGCTCTTTACCGGAATCGGCATCGGCGCGGTCTACGCGCTGGTCGCGCTCGGTTTCGTGCTGATCTTCCGCGCCACCAACGTGGTGAACTTCGCGCAAGGCGAGTTCTCGATGGTCGCCGCCTATCTGATGGTGGTGTTCTCGGTCGATCTCGGCTGGCCTTACTGGCTGTCGTTCCTGATCGCGCTCGCCGGCATGGCGTTGTTCGGCGTCATCTTCAATCTCGGCGTCTATTATCCGCTGCGCAATCGCACCTATCTGCCCGTGATCATCGCCACCATCGGCGCCTCGATCCTGCTGTCGAACTCGGTGCTTGCGATCTATGGTCCGCAGCCGCAGGTGCTGCAGGGCTGGTTCGATACGCCCGGCATCCAGCTCGGCCCGGTCTATCTCGACAGCCAGTATCTTCTGATCATCGGCGTTACCATCCTCTTGGTGCTGTTCAATTTCTGGTTCTTCGAGAAGACGCTGCTCGGCAAGAAGCTGCAGGCGACCTCGCAGGACAAGGAAATGGCCTCGCTGCTCGGCATTTCCGTTTCCACCATGATCATGATCACCTTCATCTATTCGGCCGTGCTCGGCGGTCTCGCCGGCATCCTGGTGGCGCCGGTGCTGTTCGTCTCGATCCAGATGGGCTCGACGATCGCGCTGAAGGCGTTTGCCGCGACCATCATCGGCGGCTTCGGTGATGTCGCAGGCGCCATCGTCGGCGGCCTCGCGCTCGGCGTCATCGAGACGTTCGGCGCAGCCTATATTTCAGTGCCGTACAAGGACGGCTTTGCCTTCCTGGTGCTGATCGCTTTCCTGGTGTTTCGGCCGCAGGGCATCTTCGGCGAACGTGTCGCGGAGAAAGCATGAGCGCCACCGACAACATGATCCCCGCGCCGGCCGTGCGCTCGAAGCCGCTGATTATCCGTCATCTGCCGTATTTCATCGGCGCCGCGGTGCTGGTGGCGCTCGCCGCCGGCATGCGGTTCGACGGTTACATCCTCAACATCCTGCTGCAGGCCACGACCTTTTCGATCGCGGTGTTCGGGCTGTCGGTCGTGCTCGGCCTGTGCGGTCAGATCAACCTGGCGCAGGCCGCGTTCTTCGGCTTCGGCGCCTATGCGGTCGGCCTCGGCACCGCCGACCTGCACCTGAACTTCTGGCTCTGCCTGACCGCTGCTTGCGCGATCACGCTGATCGCCGGTGCGTTTCTCGGCATGTCGACGCTGCGGCTGGGCGGACACTACCTTGCGATGGTGACGATCTCGTTCCAGCAGATCGTGACGCTGGTGATGATCAACGCCATCGGCGTGACCCACGGGCCGGACGGCGTCGCCAATATTCGCCGGCCGGAGCTGTTCCAGTCCTCGCAGAGCTATCTGGCCTTCTGCGTCGCGATGCTCGCGATCGTCGGTTACCTGGTCTGGCATCTCCCTGATACCAAGCTCGGCCGCGCCATGCGTGCGGTGCGCGACAACGAGCTTGCGGCCGGCGTCAACGGCATCGACGTGTTCCGCACCAAGATCTACGCCTTCGGCCTGTGTGCGTTGCTCGGCGGTCTCGCCGGTGGCCTGTTCGCCGGCGGCTTTGCCTATGTCAGCCCGGACCAGTTCTCGTTCGCGGAATCGATCGTGTTCCTGACCATGTCGCTGCTCGGCGGCGTGGCCTCGCCGATCGGCTCGGTGATCGGCACGGGCCTCCTGATCTTGATCCCCGAATGGCTGCGCTTCCTGAAGAGCGTGCCGGGACTTTATCTGGCGATCTATGGCCTGTTCGTGATCCTGATCATCCGCTTCATGCCCGACGGTATCTGGGGTTTTGTGTCGGACGCATTCACGCGTTGGCGTGCGCACACCAAGGCGCCGCCGGCCGCGGCGGCCTTGCAGCTCAAGCCGGCGACGTCGGGCGGCGACATCGTGCTCGAAGTGACCGGGCTCTCGAAGCATTTCGGCGGCCTCAAGGCGGTCGACGGCGTCGATATCGCGGTGAAGCGCGGCAGCGTGCACGCGCTGATCGGGCCCAACGGCTCCGGCAAGACCACGACGCTGAACGTCTTGTCCGGGCTCTACAAGGCGACCGCGGGCAGGATCGTGCTCGACGGCACCGACATCACCAACATGGCGCCGCATCAGCGCACGGCGGCCGGCCTCGGACGCACCTTCCAGAACATCCGCCTGTTCCGTTCGATGACCGCGCTGGAGAATGTCGAGATCGGGGCCGAGCGTCCCGGCAACACCATGATCGGGAAGGGCGAGGATGCGCTGACCGAGCGCGCGATGGAGGCGCTGACCTTCGTCGGGCTCGGCAACCGCGCCAACGAGTTGATCTCGAGCTTCTCCTATGGCCACCAGCGCCTGATCGAGATCGCGCGGGCGCTGGCGTCGAACCCGACGCTGCTGCTGCTCGACGAGCCGGCCGCCGGCCTCAACTCGACCGAGAAGCTGGAGCTGCATGAGCTGCTGAAGCGCATCGCAGCCCAGGGTCTCACCATCCTGATCATCGATCACGACATGACGCTGGTGTCGGAAGCCGCCCAGCACATCACCGTGCTGAACTTTGGACGCCGCATCGCGGACGGCGAATCCATGGCGGTGCTGCGCCATCCCGACGTCGTCTCCGCCTATCTCGGGAGCGAATGATGCCGCTGCTCGAAATCCGCAATCTCGTGGTCCGCTACGGTGAGATCGAGGCGTTGCGCGGCGTCACCATCGCGGTGGAGCAGGGGCAGGTGGTCACACTGCTCGGCGCCAACGGCGCCGGCAAGTCGACCACGTTGCGCGCGATCTCAGGCCTCGCCAAGCCCGCCTCCGGCGACATTATGTTCGATGGCCATTCGATCGCGGGCCTCGGGCCGGAAGCGATCGTCCGGCTTGGCATCTCGCATGTGCCGGAAGGCCGCCGCGTGTTTCCGGGCCTTACCGTGAAAGAGAACATCATGCTCGGCGCGTCGAACCGGAAGGTGTCGGCGTCGCAGATCTCGCGCGAGGCCGACGCGATGTTCGACCTGTTCCCGGACATTCGCGCCTTTTCCAACGCGCTCGGCTGGACTCTGTCCGGCGGCCAGCTGCAGATGGTCGCGGTGGCGCGCGGCCTGATGGCCAAGCCTCGGCTGCTGCTGCTCGACGAACCGTCGCTCGGGCTGGCGCCCGTCATCGTACAGTCGGTGTTCCGCATTATTTCGCAGATCAGGAAGGATACCACGGTCTTGCTCGTCGAGCAAAATGCGCGCATGGGACTCTCGGTCGCCGATCACGGCTTCGTCCTGGAAACAGGACGGATCGTGCTGGGTGGCAAGCCCGACGAATTGTGGGGCAATGAAGCCATCGCCGCGGCCTATCTCGGCGGCCACGCCAAGACCCACGCCTGACAACGTCCCGTGCTTTACTGAGCGAGCTGGTTTTTCATGGTCACCATCAAGGTCGATAACCTCATCAACTTCGTGTCCGAGGTGTTTTCCCATTCGGAGTCCTCTCCGGAAGAGGCGAAGCGCATCGCGACCTATCTGACGACCGCGAATCTCACAGGTCACGACAGCCACGGGGTGATCCGCGTGCCTGTTTATGTCAGGTGGAAGAAGATGGGCTCGATCGTGCCGAACCAGACTCCCGAGGTGGTGGTCGACACGCCGTCGCTCGCGGTGGTCGACGGCAAGTTCGGCTATGGCCAGACCGTCACGCCGGTTGCGGTCAAACTCGGCATCGACAAGTGCAAGAAGGCGGGGCTCGCCGCGGTCGCGCTGCGCAACTCCGGCCATCTCGGCCGCGTCGGGGACTGGGCCGAGATGGCCGCCGCCGAAGGCCTTGTTTCAATTCATTTCGTGACCGCGGCCGGCTCGCTGCTGGTCGCGCCTTACGGCGGCGTCGAGAAGCGCCTGTCCACGGCGCCGTATTGCGTCGGCATTCCGCGTCAGGGCCTGGATCCGATCGTGCTCGATTTTGCGACCTCGGTTGTCGCCGAGGGCAAGTGCCTGGTGGCAAGCCGCGGCGGCAAGAAGCTGCCGATCGGCGCGCTCGTCGATGCCGACGGCACGCTGAGCGAGGATCCGCACGTGTTGTATGGTCCGTACACGCCGGACGGACCGCGCGACCACACCAAGGGAACTGGCGCGATCCGCGCCTTCGGCGATCACAAGGGCTCGGGTCTCGCCTTCATCTGCGAACTGCTCGGCGGTGCGCTGACCGGCACCGGCGCAACGTCGTCGGACCGGCGCTTCGCCAACGGCATGATGGCGTTCTACATCGACCCCAAGGTGATCGACACCAGCAATTTCTTCGACGGCGAAATCACCCGCTACACCGATTTCATCCGCGCCACCAAGCCGATCGCGGGGACGGATTCCGTGCTGGTTCCGGGCGATCCGGAGCGGAAAACCCGTGCCGATCGCACCAGGAACGGCATCCCCTTGCCTGACGACACCTGGGCGGCGATAGTGAATACCGCGCGCGAAGTCGGCGTCAGCGAAGTTTCTATCCAGCGGGCGACCAGCTGAAGGCTCGTCCCCCAATAAACCGCAAAGGGAAACGCGATCAATGGCAAACAAGGTCAAGCAAGTCTGGGCATCCGGCAAGGCGGTGGTGAACGCGTGGCTCGCGATTCCCTCCGGGTTTTCAGCCGAGGTGATCGCGCAGTGTGGCTTCGACAGCGTCACCGTCGACATGCAGCATGGTGTGCAGGATTATCAGTCGATGGTGCAATGCTTCCAGTCGATGCACGCCCATCCGGTCACTCCGATGGTCCGCGTGCCCTGGAACGAGCCCGGCATCATCGGCAAGGTGCTGGACGGCGGCGCCTATGGCGTGATCTGCCCGATGGTCAACACACCGCAGGAAGCCAAGAACCTCGTCTCCTATGCAAAGTATCCGCCGAAGGGCGTGCGCTCCAACGGCCCGATCCGTGCCGGCATGTACGGCTCGGCCGGCACCTATCAGCAGACCGCCAACGACGAGATCGTGCTGCTGCCGATGATGGAGACCAAGACCGCGGTCGAGAACATGGAAGCGATCCTCGATGTCGAAGGCATCGATGGCGTCTATATCGGCCCGTCCGATCTCGGCTTCTCCTACGGCCTGGTGCCGAAGCTCGATCGCGACGAGCCGGAGATCCTCAAGATCTACGAGAAGATCATCAAGGAGTGCGGCAAGCGCGGCCTCAACCCGGGCATCCACTGCTCCGGCGCCGAGGGCGCGGTGCGCGCAATCAACATGGGCTTCAAGCTCGTGACGCTGTCGAACGAAGTCGGCCTGATGCAGGTCTACGCCAAGATGCAGGTTAACGCGACCCGCGAGAAGTCCGGCGGCAAAGCGTAAATCTATCCTCCCCCTCTTCCCGCTCTCGCGGGGTCGAGACCAGCGAAGCTGGCTCTTAGAGGGTTGGGGTGAGGGGCCTCCATCCGGTGAATACCGTCATTGTAACTGGCAGTGTGCATCGCCCCTCACCCGGATTGCTGACGCAATCCGACCTCTCCCCGCAAAGAGCGGGGAGAGGTGAAGAAACTCCAAAGGAGAACTCCCATGGCCTCGGCACAAGTGATCCGCCTGCACGCCGACGACAGCGTCCTGATCGCGCGCGCGAGCCTGCCGCCGGGGCTTGAGGTGACCGAGGGCGTCACCACGGTCGATCGGATCCCCGCGGGCCACAAGGTCGCGATCAGGCCGATCGCGCAGGGCGAGCCGATTAGGCGTTACGGCCAGATCATCGGCTTTGCGACGCAGGCGATCGCGCCAGGCCAGCATGTGCACACGCAGAACTGCGGCATGGGCGATTTCGCCAAGGACTATGCCTATGGCGTCGACGTCAAGCCGGTGCCGAACTTCGATCTGCCGGCGACGTTCGAAGGCATCCGCCGCGCTGACGGCCGCGTCGCGACCCGCAATTATATCGGCATTCTCACCTCGGTAAATTGCAGCGCCCATGTCGCCGGCATCGTCGCCGACATGTTCAAGAAGAATCCGTTCACCGGCGACAATCCGCTCGCCGATTTCCCCAACGTCGACGGCGTCGTCGCGCTGACTCACAAGACCGGCTGCGGCATGACCCAGGACGAACCCTTGGCGCTGCTCCGCCGCACGCTCGGCGGCTATGCGCGTCACGTGAATTTCTCCAACGTCATCGTGCTCGGCCTCGGCTGCGAGGTGAACCAGATCGGCGGCCTGATGCAGGAGCAGAAGCTTGCGGGCCGGCTGCGCGCGATGGACATCCAGGAGGTCGGCGGCACCCGCAAGACGGTGGAAGCCGGCGTTGCCTTCGTGAAGGAAGCGCTCGCCGACGCCAACAAGGTCAAGCGCGAAGCGGTCCCGGCGAGCGAGCTCACCGTGGCGCTGCAATGCGGCGGCTCGGATGGTTACTCCGGCGTGTCCGCCAATCCGGCGCTCGGCGCGGCGAGCGACCTCTTGGTCCGTCACGGCGGCACCGTGATCCTCTCGGAGACGCCCGAGACCTATGGCGCGGAGCATCTTCTGACTCGCCGCGCCGTCAGCCGCGAGGTCGGCGAGAAGCTGGTCGGCCTGATGCGCTGGTGGGAGGAATATACCCAGCGCGAAGGCGCCGAGATGAACGCCAATCCGAGCCCCGGCAACAAGGCCGGCGGTCTCACCACCATCCTGGAGAAGTCGCTGGGCGCGATGGCCAAGGCCGGCAGCACCAATCTCGTCGACGTCCTCAACTACGCCGAGCCCGTCACCAAGAAGGGTTTTGTGTTCATGGACACGCCCGGCTACGACCCGGTCGCCGCGACCGGGCAGGTCGCCGGCGGCGCCAATCTCGTCTGCTTCACCACCGGCCGCGGCAGCGTGTTCGGCTGCAAGCCTGCGCCGTCGATCAAGCTCGCCACCAACACGCCGATGTACAAGCGGATGGAAGACGACATGGACGTCAATTGCGGCACCATCCTCGACGGCGAGGAGAGCGTGCAGGAATGCGGCCAGCGCATCTTCGACCTCATCCTCAAGACCGCCTCGGGCCAGCCGACCAAGAGCGAGAGCTTTGATTTCGGCGGCGCCGAATTCGCGCCGTGGGTGCTGGGCGCAACGATGTAGTTTGATGTAGTTTAGAGCCACGATCTAGCCTTTCACTCCGCCGTCGTCCCTGCTTTTCGTAGCGACGACAAGGAAGTACGTCGGCGAATGTAGCTTCCCGGACTACGCTACGTTCCATCCGAGCCGCGGATTGGACGGAGGAAGCATGCGCGCGCGTCAGTTGGGAGTTGTTGGATGCCTCGTATTTCTCGCCGCCTTGGGCCTCGGCGCCGGTTCGGCTGACGCCGTAACCATCGTGGCGCTTGGCGCGAGCAATACCTATGGCAAGGGTGTGGCGCACAACCAGGCCTATCCCGCGCAGCTCGAAGCGATCTTGCGGGCGAAGGGATTGAATGTCCGTGTCGTGAACGCCGGTATCAACGGTGACACCACGGAAGGGATGCTGCAACGCCTGGACCGCGCCGTCCCGAACGGGATCCGCGCGGTTATTTTGCAGCCAGGCGGCAATGATCGACGCAAGGACAGCCCGGACCGGACAGCGGATATTCAAAGTCGCCTCAGCACCCGTGGCATCGCGGTGATCATGCTCCCTAACGGGATGCTGGGTGGACTCCCCCATCAGCCCGACGGTGTGCATTTGACCGCCGGGGGCTATCACTTGCTCGCCGAGCAGCTTGCTTCGCAGGTAGCCGGCGCGATCGGCCGCTAGTCCCGTTGGCTTCATCCGGGCTACGGATCGTGGGCTGGTCGCCCAGCTCGTGGGCACCCCGTGCCCGTTGTTAGTGCTTGATGTCGACCGGCAGCAGTGTTCTGCTCAAAAAAGCTGCTGGAGTCCTCGGTCCGTGTCGATATCAGTCGCACTGCATCACGTCACGCACTACACATACGACCGGCCGATCGATCTCGGGCCTCAGACCATCCGGCTCCGGCCCGCGCCGCATACCCGCACGCCGATCACAAGCTATTCGCTCAAGGTCACGCCCGCTAATCACTTCGTGAACTGGCAGCAGGACCCGCAGGGCAACTGGCTGGCGCGCTACGTCTTTTCGGAGAAAACCACCGAGCTCAAGGTCGAGGTCGATTTCACCGCTGACATGACGGTGGTGAATCCGTTCGACTTCTTCGTCGAGCCCTACGCCAACAGCTTTCCATTCGAATATCCCGACGATCTCAAGACCGAGCTCGCGCCTTATCTCGAGACCGATGAGCCCGGACCGTTGCTCGCGGCTTACCTGAAGGAGATTCCGCGCCAAGCCGACAGCACCGTCAACTTCCTGGTCGAGCTGAACGCGCAGCTGCAAAAGAAGATCGGCTATGTGATCCGCATGGAGGCCGGCATCCAGACGCCGGAGGAGACGCTTGCCGCGGGCTCCGGCTCCTGCCGCGACTCGGCATGGCTTTTGATCCAGACGCTGCGCCATCTCGGGCTCGCCGCGCGTTTCGTCTCCGGCTATCTCATTCAGCTGCGGCCGGACATCGATCCGCTCGAAGGGCCGCGCGAGGTCGAGAGCGATTTCACCGACCTGCACGCCTGGGCCGAGGTCTATCTGCCGGGCGCGGGCTGGATCGGTTTCGACGTCACCTCCGGCATGCTGACGGGCGAGGGACACATCCCGGTCTGCGCCACGCCGCACTATCGCTCTGCCGCGCCGGTGACCGGCACCGCAGGTGTCGCCAATGTCGAGTTCGGCTTCGAGATGAGCGTCAAGCGCATCGGCGAGGCGCCGCGCATCACCAAACCATTCTCAGATGAATCCTGGGCGCGGCTCGACCGGCTCGGCGAGCTCGTCGATGCCGATCTTGCGGCGTACGACGTGCGGCTGACCATGGGCGGCGAGCCGACCTTCGTCTCGGTCGACGATCTGGAATCGCCGGAGTGGAACGTCGCCGCGGTCGGCCCGACCAAGCGCGCGCTCGCCGACGAATTGATCCGCAAGCTGCGGGCGCGGTTCGCGCCGGGCGGGTTGCTGCATTACGGCCAAGGCAAATGGTACCCCGGCGAGAGCTTGCCGCGCTGGGCGTTCGGCCTCTACTGGCGTAAGGACTGCAAGCCAATCTGGAAGAATGCCGACCTGATCGCGAGCATCGAAAATCCACGTAAGGCCGAGATCGCGGAGGCCCGGCGTTTCGTCGAGGCGACCGCAGCGAGGCTTGGTCTCAGCGCCGATTATGCCATGCCCGCCTATGAAGATCCGGGTTTCTGGCTGCAGCGTGAGGCCGGCCTGCCGGCCAATGTGACCCCTGCGAATTCGAAACTGACCGATCCGGAAGAGCGCGCGCGCCTCGCGCGGGTGTTCGACGAGGGCCTGACCACACCGAAAGGCTACGTGCTGCCGATCCAGCGCTGGACGCCGCTTGGCGATCGCGTGCCGGCGCGGTGGCGCAGCGAGCGATGGAAGATCCGGCGCAGCCATCTGTTCCTGTCGCCCGGCGACTCGCCGCTGGGCCTGCGGCTTCCGATTGCCTCGCTCGAATATGTGCCGCCGGACGATTATCCCTACGTCGTCGAGCGCGACCCGATGGCGCCGCGCGACGCGCTGTCCGAAGAGCTGCAGCAGGCGCTGATGGAGATTCCCGAGCCGCTGCCGGTGCGCACCGCGATGTCGATCGAGGTCCGCGACGGCGTGCTGTGTGCGTTCATGCCGCCGGTCGAGAAGGTCGAGGATTATCTCGACCTGATCGCAGCGATCGAAGCCGCTGCCGAGGAGCTGCAACTGCGGGTGCACGTCGAGGGTTACGCGCCGCCGTTCGATCCGCGCATCGAGGTGATCAAGGTGACGCCGGACCCCGGCGTGATCGAGATCAACGTGCAGCCGGCCCAAAGTTGGCGCGAGGCTGTCGATATCACCCTCGGCCTCTATGAGGACGCCGCGAAGACGCGGTTAGGGGCCAACCGTTTCCTGATCGACGGCCGCCACACCGGCACCGGCGGCGGCAACCACATCGTGGTCGGCGGCAGCAAGCCGGAGGACTCACCGTTCCTGCGCCGGCCGGATCTGCTGAAGAGCCTCGTGCTGTATTGGCAGCGGCACCCGTCGCTGTCCTATCTGTTCTCCGGCATGTTCATCGGACCGACCAGCCAGGCGCCGCGCATCGACGAGGCGCGGCATGACGGGCTCTATGAGCTGGAGATCGCGTTGTCGCATGTGCCGCCGCCGGGCATGGAGGCGCCGCTGTGGCTGGTCGACCGGCTGTTCCGGCACATCCTGGTCGACATCACCGGCAACACCCAT
Organism: Bradyrhizobium sp. BR2003; assembly: GCF_009720285.1. Taxonomy (NCBI): domain Bacteria; kingdom Pseudomonadati; phylum Pseudomonadota; class Alphaproteobacteria; order Hyphomicrobiales; family Nitrobacteraceae; genus Bradyrhizobium; species Bradyrhizobium sp. BR2003. The sequence goes on along the minus strand of NZ_SMYJ01000019.1, from coordinate 283,909 downwards.
CGTGCCGAAATTTGTATCGACAAGCTCTACTCGCCCGACGGTCCGACCGGCCGGCTTGGCCTCGTCGAATTCCGCGCGCTCGAAATGCCGCCCGATCCGCGGATGTCGCTCGCGCAGCAGCTCTTGATCCGTGCCCTGATCGCAAAGCTGTGGCGCGAGCCGCAGCAAGGCAAGTTCGTGCGCTGGGGCACCGCGCTGCATGACCGTTTCATGCTGCCGCATTTCCTCTGGGAGGATTTCCTCGGTGTGCTCGCCGAGCTCAAGCAGTTCGGCTACGACGTCGAGCCGGAATGGTATCGGGCGCAGCTAGAATTCCGTTTCCCCGCCTTCGGCCGCGTCCATCACGGCGGCGTCGGCCTCGAGCTGCGGCAGGCGCTCGAACCCTGGCATGTGCTCGGCGAGGAGGGCACCTCGGGCGGCACCGTGCGCTACGTCGATTCCTCGGTCGAGCGCTTGCAGGTGAGGGCCACGGGATTCGTCGAGGGGCGCCACGTCATCACCTGCAACGGCAGGCGGATGCCGATGACCGAGACCGGGCGCGCCGGGGAGGCGGTCGCCGGCGTCCGCTTCAAGGCCTGGCAGCCGGCCTCCGGCCTGCATCCGACCATTCCCGTGCATTCGCCGCTGACGTTTGACTTGATTGATACCTGGAACGGCCGCTCGCTCGGCGGCTGCGTCTATCATGTCGCCCATCCCGGCGGCCGCAACTACGAGACCAAGCCGGTGAACTCCTACGAGGCCGAGGCGCGGCGGCTGGCGCGCTTCCAGGAGCATGGCCACACCCCGGGCAAGATCGAGACGCCGCCGGAGGAACGCACAATTGAGTTTCCCTTGACCCTCGACTTGCGGACGCCGCTCCTGCACTAATTGTGTCAAGGGGAAGTGGAATGACCGCATCGGGTGGCCAAGGCAATAGTCAAGGCAGCAGTCAGGAGAGCAGGGCCCGTCCCGGTCAGCGCCGGATGGCGCAGTGGACCCGCGACTATGTCCGGCTGCCTGGCATTCCCGACGAATATATCTCCGACAACGGCGCGCCGCGGCCGGCCTGGGCACGCTTCTTCGACGCCTTTGCCGCGCTGTCGCCGGCCGACATCGAGCGCCGCTTCGCCTCCGCCGACCGCCATCTGCATGAGGCCGGGGTCACCTATCGCGCGCCCGGCGATACGTCGGACCGGATCTGGCCGCTCAGCCATCTGCCGCTGATCATCGATGCGGCGGACTGGCGGCAGCTCGCCGCTGGTGTCGCGCAACGTGCGCAGCTGCTGGAAATGGTGCTGGCCGATCTCTACGGCGAGGGCCGCCTCGTCGAGGAGGGCGCGATCCCCGCCGCGGCGATCGCCGGTAGCAGCGAGTATCTGCGCGCGGTCAGCGGCATCAAGCCGCCGGGGGGGCGCTATCTGCATCTCTACGCCGCCGACATCGGCCGTGGGCCCGACGGCCGCTGGTGGGTGCTTGGCGATCGCACGCAGGCGCCGTCGGGCGCGGGCTATGCGCTGGAAAACCGCCTGGTGCTGTCGCGCGCCTTTTCCAATCTCTACAAGTCGATGAATGTCGAGCGCGTCGCGCCGTTCTTCGAGGCGTTCCGCGATTCGCTGCGCGCCAGCGCTGACCGCGACGAGCCGCGGATCGGCCTATTGACGCCCGGCGCGTTCAGCGAGACCTATTTCGAGCACGCCACGCTGGCGCGCTATCTCGGTTTCCTGCTGGTCGAGGGTGACGATCTCGCGGTCTCCGGCGACCGCATCCACATCCGCACCGTTGCTGGATTGAAGCGGCTCGACGTGCTGCTGCGCCGGGTCGATTCCAACATGCTCGATCCGCTCGAGCTCGACGCGTCCTCCTATCTCGGCGTGCCCGGGCTCGTAGAGGTCCTGCGCAAGGGCGGCGTCGTGGTCGCCAACATGCCGGGTTCGGGCGTGATGGAGGCGAGAGCGCTGCTCGGCTTCCTGCCCAATCTCTGCCGGCGCCTGCTCTCTGAAGACCTGATGATGCCGCACATCGCGACTTGGTGGTGCGGCCAGAAATCCGCGCGCGAGCATGTGCTGTCGCGGCTCGACGACTTCGCGATCGAAGGCGCCTATGGCCGCGGCGTTGCGGATTTTCCCGGCAACGGACCGGTGCTGCCGGGCGAATTGTCGGCCGCGGATCACGACCGCCTGAAGGACGCAATCGGCCATCGCGGCATCGATTATGTCGGCCAGGAGCTGGTGCGGCTGTCGACCACGCCGGTATGGGAGAACGGCCGCATCGCGCCGCGTCCGTTCGTGTTGCGGGTGTTCGCGGCGGCGACGCCGAACGGCTGGACGGTGCTGCCCGGCGGTTTCTGCCGGATTGCCGATCGGGCCGATGCGCGCGCGGTGTCGATGGGCGATGGCGCGGTGTCCGCCGACGTCTGGGTGGTCTCCGACAGGGCCGTTGCGACTTCAACCTTGCTGCCGGCGGGCGACACCGTCCGCATCCGCCGCATCGCGGGCGTGCTGCCGAGCCGTGCCGCCGACAATCTGTTCTGGCTCGGCCGCTATCTGGAGCGCGCCGAGGCCACCATCCGGCTGATCCGCGCGCTGTGCACGCCGCTGCGCGATCCTGCGCGGGCGAATTCGAACGGCTCGGCGCCGGCGATGCATTCGGCCGAGCGTATCCAGCGCATGCTGGTCGCCTGGGGCGCGGCCTCGCAGACCGCGCGCGCCAATCTCGCCAGGGTCGCGCTCGAAGCGCTGCAGAGCGAGGAGAAATTCGGCTCGGCGCTGTCGCTGGTGCGATCCGCGCAGCGCACGGCGACCTCGCTCCGCGAGCGGCTGTCGCCGGACGCCTGGCAGGTCATCACCGAGATGGCCGACCGGCTCGCCATCGAGGTTCATGACGACGACGGCGTCGTCAGTGCTGCGGAGCTGACCCTGCAGGAGCTCGCAAGCTTCGCCGGCCTCGCGCAGGAAAACATGAACCGCGCCGCCGGCTGGCGCTTCCTCGAGATGGGCCGCCGCGCCGAGCGCGCCGTCAATACCACGCGCTTTGCTCGTCAATTCGCCTATGACGAAGCCGGTGACGAGGACCTCGACGTTCTGCTCACGCTGGTCGACTGCCAGATCACTTATCGCTCGCGCTATCTGGTGCAGCCGCTGCTCGCGCCGGTGCGCGATCTGGCGGTGCTCGACCCCTACAATCCGCGCTCGGTCGCATTCCAGGTCGCGGCGCTGAATGAGCATATCGCCGCCCTGCCGAGCCTGAAGGAGCATGGCCTGATCGAGCGGCCGCAGCGTCTTGCCGTCGCGGTCGAGGCGATGCTCACAACGGCCGAAGCCTCGAGCCTCGACGTCAAGACGCTGTTCGCGCTGGAGCAGGATCTGCTCAACCTCGCCGACGCGATCGGGCTGCATTATTTCCCGCACGGACCGAACGCCAGCCGGCCGGAGAAGCTCACGGGGCTGGCGTGATCTACGACATCCGTCACGTCACGACCTATAGCTACGAGACCCAGGTCAGCTTCGCGCGGTGCTCGCTGCGGCTGGAGCCGATCAGCGGCGACGGGCAGCAGTTGATCTCGCATTCGGTGGAGATCCGTCCGAAGCCCGCGGAGCGCACCACAAGGCGCGACTTCTTCGGCACGCTCACCGAAAGCGTCCTGATCGAGACCGCACATCGCAGTCTGCGCATCGACGCCCGCTCGCGGGTCTCGGTGGCGCGGCAGCCGCTGGCGCGTGACGCCGCCAGCCCGCCCTGGGAGGACGTGCGTGACAATGCGTTCGAGGCTTCGAGCCTCGATGCGGCCTCGCCGGTCGGCTACGTCTTTGCCAGCGCGCTGGTGCCGGTGCTGCGGCCGGTGACGGCCTACGCTTCCGCAAGCTTTTTGCCTGGTCGCGGCATCCTCGCCGGGGCGGCCGACCTGATGCGCCGCATCCGCAACGACTTCAAATACGATCCCAAGGCAACCGTGATCTCGACACCGCTTCGCGATGTGTTCGAGAAGCGCCATGGCGTGTGCCAGGACTTTGCCCATGTGATGATCGCAGGACTGCGCGGCCTCGGCCTGCCCGCGGCCTATGTCAGCGGCTATTTGCGCACCATTCCGCCGCCGGGCCAGCCGCGGCTGCAGGGCGCGGACGCCACCCATGCCTGGGTTTCGGTCTGGTGCGGCAGCGCGTTCGGCTGGGTCGGGTTCGACCCGACCAACGATCTGATGGTCGGGAGCGACCACATCATTCTCGCCATCGGCCGCGACTTTGCCGACGTCTCGCCGGTCGACGGGGTCATCGTCGGCGCGCGCAAGCAAAAGCTCGCCGTTGCGGTCGACGTGCTGCCGATGGAGTGAGCCGGGATGGGCGCGCTCGACCGCGCCAATGCGGTCGCGATCAGGCGACGTGTCGCTTACCCGATTTGTCCCACCCGATCGGGCTGACGATGACGCGGTCGCGGCCTTCACGCTTGGCTTGATAGAGCGCGAGGTCCGCGGCCTTGAGCAGATCGCGCGACGTGCGCTCGTGGTCTGGGACGAGGCAGGACAATCCGATGCTGACGGTCGGCAACTCAGGCTCGGATTCCCGCACAGCGGTCAACTTGGCGCGAATCCGTTCGGCAATTTCCAGGGCGCCCGCCTTGCCGATGCCCGGCAGCAATACCGAAAACTCCTCGCCGCCGTAGCGGGCACCGAGATCGGTTGCACGCTTGGCGCTGCTTGCGATGCACCGTCCCACGGTGGTGAGCACGGCGTCGCCGGCCTGATGCCCGTACGTGTCGTTGTAGATCTTGAAATGATCGACGTCGATCATCAGAAGCGACACCGGCGCCTTTGCGCGCATGCCACGGCGCCATTCGACGTCAAGGGTATCGTCGAGGCGGCGGCGGTTGGCGAGGCCTGTCAGTGCATCCGTGCTCGCGAGGTGCGCGAGCCGGTCTTCCGCGGCGGCCCGCCGCTTGAGAGCGGCCACCAGGTAGAACATCAGGACGATCGAGAAGCCGCAGAGCGCTGCAACCACGCTGCCGATCAGCCAGAGCTGTTGCCACCAGTCGGCATAGATGCCGTCGAGCGCGAGGCCCTCGGCGATGAGCAGGCGATTGTGTCCGACCGCCTGAAAAACATAGAGCCGGCTGACATGATCGACGATCGATTTCGTGATGTAGGAGCCGGATTGTCGTGCCGGAAACTGCTTGAAGACCAGAGAGTCCTTGATGCTTTGCCCGATCTTGCTGATGTCGAACGGGGCGCGCATCAGTATGACGCCATCGCTGTTGAACAGCGCCATGCTGTCGCCGAAGCCGAAGTTCAGCTTGCGAAACAGATTGTGGAAATAGCTGAGCCGCATGCTGCCCGCGACCACGCCGGCAAAGGAGCCGTCGTCATTGTTGATGCGGCGGCTGAGGCTGATCAGATATTCGCCATCCGAAGTGATCCACGGAGCACTGATGAACAGTCCGCTGTCCGCTCGCGTCTGATGCGCCCGGAAGAAGTCTCGATCGGCGAAATTTGCGGTCCGCGGCGTCAAGGTCCTGGAATCGAGCGTGACGTCCCCCGCCGCATTCAGCACGAGGATCGAGCCGAGATCCTTGGCTGTGGCGGCGCGGTCGAACAGCACGACGTGGCGAAGCTCCGGGCTGATCTTGCCGAGTTCCGGCAGCTTGACGCCGTCGGCGACCGCCTGGAGCGAGAGGTCGTAGAGGTCGATGTTGCGGTCGATCTCGCTGGCGATGGAGGCGACGAGGTTGGTCGCACCTTCCTTCGCATGCCGATAGTCCTTGCTCGCCATTTCCCAGAGAATGGATGCGCAGATCGCCGAAAAGCAGAGAACGAGGCCGATCCCGAGCGCAAGGAGTCGTTTGGTCGGCACCGCCTTCGGCTTTGGCAAAAGCCCGTTCATTGCTCTCTTCCACTTTCCCGCGCAGTGACACTTTCTATGGAGGCATCAAATTGAGAAATGCGACCTGAAGCGGACGCAATTTGCGTCCGTGCGTTGGGAGAGTCTTAACCATCCAGATTGCCAGAGCCCTGTCGCGGGGCCTCGCAACATCGCGCGATCCGCTCAGGTTCCGGTCCGCTGCAGGCCGTCGGCCGCGTCGCTGCGCAGGTTGCGGAAGAACTGCTCGACCTCGCGCGACAGCGTCTCGGCGGTTGCGGTCAGATCGTTCGAGGCCGCGAGCACCGATTCCGCCGCCTTGCTGGTCTGGTCCATATCATCGCGGAGCGAGCCGACATTGGTAACCAGGGTCTCGTTGCCCTGGGCGGCCATCTGGGCGTTGGCGGAGATTTCGCGCGTCGCCGCGTCCTGCTGGCCGATCGCGCTCGCGATGTTCGCGGTGACGTTGCTGATCTCGCGCACCGCCTGGCCGATCTCGCGCACGGCGGCCACCGAGTTGCGGGTCGAGGCCTGGATCAGGCCGACATTCTCGCTGATCTCGGCGGTTGCCTTCGCGGTCTGACCGGCCAGCGCCTTGACCTCGTGCGCGACGACGGCGAAGCCACGGCCGGCATCGCCGGCGCGGGCGGCTTCGATGGTGGCGTTGAGGGCGAGCAGGTTGGTCTGCTCGGCGATCGCCTGGATCAGGCTCAGCACCCCGTCGATGCGCTGGGTGGTGGCGGCAAGGCCCTCAATCTCGGTGATCGAGCGGTCGGTGCGCGCACCGGCCTGATCGACGGCGCCGGACGATTGCTTGACCTGGCGGCCGATCTCCTCGACCGAGGCGGAGAGTTCTTCGGCCGCGCCGGCCACCGCGGAGACGTTGCTCGAGGCCTGTTCGGTGGCGCCTGCCGCCGCCACCGCCCGGCCGCTGGCGTCCGACGCGACCGTTGCGATGGTCTGCGCGGTTTGACGCATCGTCGCTGCGTTGTCGTGCACCGCGCGGAGCACCTCACCGATCGTGCCACGGAACGCTTCGACGAAGGTCTCGATATGCCGGCCGCGCGCGTCGCGAGCCTCGGACTCCTGTACGACCTGCGCGTTCAGGCTGCGATTGCGGTCCATCGCGTCCCGGAAGACCTTGATGGCGTGTGCCAGTGCGCCGATTTCGTCGCTGCGCCCGACATGGGGTACCTCGACATGGTCGGCGCCCTCGGCGACGCGCTTGATCGTCGTGGTGATCTGCGACAGCGGCCGGGCCACCGAGCGGGCGATGATCAGCACGCCGAGTACCACCACAATCAGGGCCGCGGCGCCGAGGCCGGTCAGCACCAGCGCCATAGTGCGGTTGGTGTCGGTCTCCCGCGCCAGCTTCTTGCTGCGCTCGGCATAGACCTTGGAGAGCGCCTCGAGATCCTTGTTCAGCGCGGTGCGCACGTCGCGGTTGGCGTCGTTGTCGCCCCACTCCCGCCCTGCTGCGGCGCCGATCTCGATGCCGCGGCGTACCAGCTCTTTGCGGAAATCGATGAACTGCTCGATGCGCTTCTTGAACACCGCGAACTGGGCGGCGTCGTCGGCCTGCACCAGCATTTCCCAGTTCTTGACCACGCCGAGAATGCGTTCGTTGAACGCCAGCAGCCCGTCGCCGTATTTCTTCACCGCTGCGGGATCGGTCGACATGTAGATGCCGCGGGATTCCATCACCACGGCATAGACTAGTGAATTGACCCGCTCGACATTGAGTGCGGCACGGCTTGCAAGGTCGACGGCCTCGGTCAGCTCGGCACTACGCCGCGCATTGTATTCGGACAGGAAGGTGATGGCCGCGGTCAGCGCCGCAATCAGCGCAAACGTCGAGTACAGCCTGGCAGCAAGCGAGAATCCGGATGCCATCGGAGGCCGGGACATGGAGATGGCAGATGTGACGGGGGCGGGCATTGTGGGCACTCCAAGAGGCCGGGGAGTACCTTCGGCCGATTAAAGCTTATGCAAAATTTTCATGGACAATTTCTTAACGCGCGAAACTTGTGCAGCCGCAACCGCTAAAATCTGTAAATAATCCCAATGCCTTATGGGCCGCTTTTAGTCTGCCGGGTGCTCGCGGCTTGCGGCCGAGCCGATGATGCGCCGCCGTCACCGGCAACGGCGCCAGCATGCGGGGCGAAGCCGATGGCACGCCTTTCGCAAAGAGGTGCTAGATTGCGCTGCCCCAGACCGCGACGAACCCCCCATGCTCTATCGTCACACCATCGACGCCACCAATTACGCATTCGACGATCTGCGCATCCTGCTTGCCAAGGCCTCGCCGCCGCGTTCAGGCGACCGCCTGGCCGGCATCGCGGCCGACAGCGCGGAGGAGATGGTCGCCGCGCGGCTTGCGCTGGCCAATGTTCCGCTCAAGCAATTCCTCGATGAGCCTGTCATTCCCTATGACGCTGACGAGGTCACCCGCCTGATCCTCGACAGCCACGACGTTGTCGGCTTTCTGCCGGTGTCGTCGCTCACCGTCGGCGGATTCCGCGACTGGCTGCTGTCGGATGCCGCCAGCGGGGAAGCGATCAAGAGGATCTCGCGCGGCATCACGCCAGAGATGGTTGCGGCGGTGTCGAAGCTGATGCGCAACCAGGATCTGATCCTGGTCGCGAAGAAATGCGAGGTGACGACCCGCTTCCGCAACACCATCGGCTTGCGCGGTCGAATGAGCACGCGGCTGCAGCCGAACCATCCTTTCGACGATCCCAAGGGCATCACGGCCTCGATTCTCGACGGGCTGCTGCTCGGATCGGGCGATGCCTGCATCGGCATCAATCCGGCGAGTGACGATCCGAACGTGATCGGCACGCTGCTGCGGCTCCTCGATGACATCATCACGCGGCTCGAGCTTCCGACGCAGGGCTGCGTGCTGACCCATGTTACCACCACGCTCGGACTGATCGGGCAGGGGCTGCCGGTCGATCTGGTGTTCCAGTCGATCGCCGGCACCGAGGCGGCCAATCGCAGTTTCGGCGTCGACCTCTCGCTGCTGCGGGAGGCCCGGGAAGCCGGGCTGTCGCTGCGCCGCGGCACGGTCGGTGACAATATGATGTATTTCGAGACCGGGCAGGGCTCGGCGCTGTCGGCCAATGCCCATCACCAGGTCGACCAGCAGACGTGCGAGGCGCGGGCCTATGCGGTGGCGCGCGCGTTCGATCCGCTGCTCGTCAACAGCGTGGTCGGCTTCATCGGTCCTGAGTACCTCTATGACGGCAAGGAAATCATCCGCGCCGGGCTCGAGGATCATTTCTGCGGCAAGCTGCTCGGCCTGCCGCTCGGGATCGACGTCTGCTACACCAACCACGCCGAGGCGGATCAGGACGATATGGACAATCTCCTGACGCTGCTTGCGGCGGCCGGAGTGAACTTCATCATGGGCGTGCCGGGCGCGGATGACGTCATGCTGAACTATCAGTCGACATCCTTTCACGATGCGCTCTATGTCCGCGACTTGTTCGGCCTGAAGCGGGCTCCCGAATTCGACGACTGGCTCGCACGCATCGGCCTTGCCGGGCAGGACTTCCGCCTCCTTGCCGACGCGGGGCGGCTGCCCGATCTCGCTGCCAGGCTGCTGACCTGAGGAGGATAGCGAAATTCTGCAGAGCAACTATCTCGCCGATGTGACGTTAGTAAGTGCCACAATGTTGAAGAATTTCTGGCCCAGCGTTCCACGCCATGGTTAGATTTGCTGGTGCTTCGGGGTCGATTGATGAGAGCTGAGGGCATAAAGACAGTTCGGCGTATCCTCTGCGTCTTTCCGCGCTATACGTCGTCCTTTGGGACCTTCGAGCACGCCTACCCCCTGACTGACGGCGTCAAGGCGTTCATGCCGCCGCAGGGCCTGCTGCTGATCGCCGCATACCTTCCCGAGAATTGGCCGGTGCGTTTCATCGACGAGAACCTGCGTCCGGCGACGGCGGAGGATTTCGAGTGGGCGGATGCCGTGTTCGTCAGCGGTATGCACATCCAGCGCCAGCAGATGAACGACATCTGCCGTCGCGCGCATGACCATGACCTTGTGGTCGCGATCGGCGGCCCGTCTGTCAGTGCTTGCCCGGACTATTATCCCTCATTCGACTACCTCCACGTCGGCGAGCTCGGCGATGCGACCAATGAGCTGATCAAGCGTCTGGCTGATGATACCAGTCGTCCCGACGAGCAGGTGGTGCTCAAAACCGTCGACCGTCTGCCGATGACGGATTTCCCTCTGCCGGCCTATGAGCTCGCCGAAACCAAGAAGTATTTCCTCGGCAGCATCCAGTTCTCCTCGGGCTGCCCCTATCAGTGCGAGTTCTGCGACATCCCCGGGCTCTACGGCCGCAATCCGCGCCTGAAGTCGCCGCAGCAGATCATCGCCGAGCTCGACAAGCTGCGCGCGTGCGGTGCCACCGACACAGTCTATTTCGTCGACGACAATTTCATCGGCAACCGCAAGGCGGCGAGCGAGCTGCTGCCGCACCTGATCGAGTGGCAGAAGCGGACCGGATATGTCACGCGCCTCGCCTGCGAGGCGACGCTCAACATCGCCAAGCGCCCCGAGATCCTGGAGAAGATGCGCGAAGCCTTCTTCGTGACCATCTTCGTCGGCATCGAGACGCCCGATCCCGACGCGCTGAAGGCCATGCACAAGGATCAGAACATGATGGTTCCGATCCTCGAGGGCGTGCGCACCATCAATTCGTTCGGCATGGAGGTCGTCTCCGGCATCATCATGGGGCTCGATACCGACAAGCCCCAGACCGGCGACGCGTTGCTCTCCTTCGTCGAGGAGTCGCGGATTCCGCTGCTCACCATCAACCTGCTGCAGGCGCTGCCGAAGACGCCATTGTGGGATCGGCTCGAAAAAGCCGGGCGTCTGATCGATGACGAGGGCCGCGACTCCAATGTCGAGTTCCTGCTGCCCTATGAGGACGTGGTCAGCTCCTGGCGCAAATGCATGGAAATTGCCTACGAGCCGAAGAAGCTGTTCGCGCGCTATTTGCATCAATGCAACTACACCTATGCCAATCGCATCAAGGTGCCGGTCAGCCCGGAAATGAAGAGCTGGGCCAACATCCGGCGCGGCCTGATCATGCTCCGCAACATCTTCTGGAAGGTCGGCGTGCTCGGCGACTACAAGCGCGTTTTCTGGAGGTTTGCGCTCGGCCGGCTAAAGCGCGGTGACATCGAGGGGTTGATCTCGGCGACGCTGGTTGCGCATCACCTGATCACCTTTGCGCGCGCAGCCTCCAGCGGCCGGCAGAACGCCTCGAACTACTCGATCCGGCTGCGCGAGGCTTCCGTCCCCGCCGAATAACAGCATGACGACACCGCCGGCGCCCTTGTCCCCTTCGCTTGCCGATCTGCGCGAGCTCACGCCTGCGCGCGTCGGTCTCGGCCGGTCCGGGGCCAGCCTGCCGACCGATGCGCTGCTGTCGTTCACGCTCGACCATGCCCGCGCCCGCGACGCCGTCCACGCCGCCTTTGACGTCAGCGGGATTGCGGCCGGTCTTGCCGGCCTCGGCATCACTCCGCTTGAGGTGTCGAGCCAGGCGCACAGCCGGCGCGACTATCTGCGGCGGCCCGATCTCGGGCGCATGCTGGATTCCGATTCGCGGCGCTCGCTCGAGAGCAGCGGCATCACCGCATGCCCCTGCGCCATCGTAATCGGTGACGGCCTGTCGCCGACGGCGGTCAATGTGCATGCCGTCGAATTGATCCGGCATCTCGCGCCGCGCCTTGCGGCCGACAAGATCGACGCCGGCGCGGTGATCGCAGCGTCCGGCGCGCGGGTCGCGCTCGGGGACGAGATCGGCGCCATCATCGGCGCGCGCATGCTGGTGATGCTGATCGGCGAACGGCCCGGGCTGTCCGCACCCGACAGCCTTGGCGCCTATCTCACCTTCGCGCCGCGAATCGGCCTCACCGACGCCGACCGCAACTGCATCTCCAACATCCACCACGCCGGACTGAGCTATGCGGAAGCCGCATTCAGGATTTCGTGGCTTGTGCGCGAGGGCATGGCACGCCAGATCACAGGGGTCGCGTTGAAAGATGAAAGCGGCGGTGGATCGTCGAAGAATGCGCTACCAGGGTGTGACAAATCAGATACTTAATGGCTGATATCGGCGGTTCCCCGTCGATTTGCCTCGCCCCTCGCGCTTGCGAGCAAAGGGGTGGGCAGGTAAAACCGGCGCCGGTCAATATTCGCGTGTTTTCAAGGACTAGCGCCGATCAGTTGCGCTCACCCGCCTCATTCGCGCCCCTGAAGCATGATCCGGAAAAGTGCGAAGCGGTTTTCCGAAAAGATCATGCGCAAACAAGAAGCTGAAGCGCGATGATTCATCCTGATCGCGCTTTAGACCCAAGCTAGACAGATTGAGCCGTTTTCAGAACTGGACAGGGCATGCTCGAAAAGAATTCCGAAAGTCAGGTCCACGTCGAGAAGATCGAAGAGCCGCGGTCGGGCCTCAGCATCGCGTTCGGGATCGAGCGTCTCGGCCTGATCCCGATGCGGGCGCCGATCCTGTCCTGCATCGTCCTCGTTCTGTTGCTGATCGGCGCCGTGTTCGGCGTGCACCGGATCAAGATCGACGATTCGCTGTCGCAGCTGTTCCGCTCCGACTCCAAGGACTACAAGCAATATGAGGCGGTGACCAAGCGCTTCCCGGCGACCGAGTTCGACGTCCTCGTCGTGGTCGAAGGCAAGACGCTGCTCGCCCGCGACAATCTCGAAAAGCTGCGCGACATGGTCACCGACCTGCAGCTCGTCGAGGGCGTGCGCGGCCTGGTGTCGCTGTTCTCCGCGCGCCAGGCGCCGGAGCCCGGCAAGCTGCCGGCGGCGCTGTTCCCGAACGAACTTCCCGAGGGCGCGGCCTACGACAAGTTCGTCGAGACCGTCAAAAGCAACGAGATCATCCGCGGCAAGCTGCTGTCGGAGGACGGCACGCTCGCGCTGATCGTGCTGTCGCTCGAGCCCCAGGTGGTCGGCAGCAACAAGCTCAGCAAGGTGGTCGGCGACATCAGGAAGATCATGGCCGACGATCTCGGCGGCAGCGGGCTCAATGCGCAGCTGTCCGGCGTACCGGTCATGCAGCTCGAGATCCGCAATGCGGTCGAGCGCGACGGCCTGACCTACAACATTCTCGGCATCCTCGCCGGCTGTGTCATCGCCATCATCTTCTTCCGCAAGATATCCTTCATGGTGGCGGCCGCGTTCCCGCCGATGATCGCGATCCTGCTCGCGCTCGGCGGCCTCGGCTGGGCCAATTTCAACCTCAACATGTTCCTCAACGTGATGACGCCGCTCATCATGGTGATCAGCTTCTCCGACTCGATGCAGCTGACATTCGCGGCGCGCGACCGGCTGATCGCGGGGCAGGACAAGTTCACCGCGTTCAAGAATGCGGTGCTGGTGGTCGGTCCGGCCTGCGTGCTGACACACGGCACGGCCGGAATTTCCTTCATCGCGCTGCAGTTTTCGGATTCCGACCTGATCCGCAAGTTCGGCGAGGCCGGGCTTGCGGCGACCATCATCGCGCTGATCGCGGTGCTGTCGCTGGTGCCGGTGTTCGGCGTCCTGTTCGTGCGCAACGAGAAGATCTTTGCGGTCAAGTTCCAGAGCGCGGATGCCGGCGTGCAGGCGCTGCGCAATTTCTGCTACTGGATAGCGGTGCGCATGGTCGGCCGTCCCGGGCTGTTCAGCCTGCTTGCGCTGATCGTGGTCGGCGGCCTCGGCATCATCTACGCCAATCTCGAGCCGCGCTACCGGCTCGCCGATCAGGTGCCGGACAAGCGGCAGGCGGTGGCGGCGTCGAGCCGGCTCGACGCCAAGCTGACCGGCGCCAATCCGATCGACGTCCTGATCGAATTCCCGAAGGGTGTCTCGCTCTACGCACCGGATACGCTGAAGACGATCGCCGACGTCCACGCGATGGTCGAGAAGACCGCAGGCGTCGGCAACGTCTGGTCGCTGGAAACCCTGCGCCGCTGGCTTGCGGAGAAGGCCGGCTCGTCCGACGTCGCGACGTTGAAGGAATATGTCGACCTGATCCCCGAGCATCTGGTGCGGCGCTTCATCTCCAAGGATCAGGATGCGGTGGTGGTCTCGGGCCGCGTGCCGGACCTCGATTCCAGCCAGATCCTGCCGGTGGTCGACAAGCTCGACAAGGAACTCGACAAGGTGCGCGCCGAGCATCCCGGCTATGAGATCGCGGTCACCGGTCTCTCGGCGATCGCCGCGCGCAACAGTGCCAGCATGATCGAGAAGCTGAACCGCGGCCTCACCGTCGAGTTCGCGCTGGTCGCGATCTTCATCGGGCTCGCATTCCGCTCGATCGTGGTGATGTTCTCCTGCATCCTGCCGGGCATCTTCCCGGTCGTGCTGTCGGGCACCGTGCTGTGGCTGCTCGGGGAGGGGCTGCAATTCGCCAGCGTGGTGGCTTTGACGGTGTCGTTCGGCCTCGGCCTCAGCGCCACCATCCACTTCCTCAATCGCCTGCGGCTCGAGACCAAGCCGGGTGTCACGCCGGAACTTGCAGTGGAGCGCGCCACCGTCCTGGTCGGTCCTGCGCTGATCCTGACCACGGTGGTGCTGGCCTGCGGCCTCGTCGTCACCGTGTTCTCCGACCTGCCGTCGCTGCGCCTGTTCGGCTGGCTCAGCGCGTTCTCGATGGTCGCAGCCCTGGTCGCGGACCTCTTCATCCTGCGGCCGACCTCGATGTTCCTGATCAATCTGTCGCAAAAGCTCCGCAGCAGGGGCGGCCAGCCCGCGCCGATCGAAAAGGCCTGATCGACGAGCAATCAAAAGCTGCAGCAAAAAGGCCCGGTTCCGAAGCGTTCGGAACCGGGCCTTTGTGTCTTGTAGGTGCAATCGGCCGGGAGCGTCAGCTCTTCGTCATCGTGATCGAGACGCCGCGGATCTCGCCCTTGGAGTCGATCTGTACGACCTGCTTGGAGCCGTTGGTCTGCAGGTTCAGGTTCGCGGCAAATCCGGACGCCTCGACGAACACGTCGATTCGCCCGCCGCCCGCGGTGCCCTGCAGATTGCCGAAGATGTTGCGGCTCGCCTCGCTCCAGTTGCCGGAGATCCGGTCGCCCTGGCTGGTGACGTCGCTGGAGAGGTCGAACTTGTAGCTGTCGCTGGCGCAATGCAGGGACTGTTTAAGGCTCATGCCCGACGGCGCGACCTTGTAATCCGCCTTGCAACGAATCCGTTCAGTCGTGCCGTTGGACAGCGCCACCGTGCCCGTTCCAGTCCACGAGCCGGCAAAACCGGCAAACGGCCCGCTGGTTTGGGCGTGGACGACAGAGGCAGAGAGCATCAGTGCGGCGCCCACGCCCACAGCCCTGAGAGCCTGACCATAAAGGCTGGAACCAAACAGTTTCATTGTGAATTTCCCATCAAAATCAACGCTTACTACGCAAGAAAGCGTCTCGCCGCATCGAAGGTTTAGTGTCACCGAAGAATGTTAGGTTCAAACGACAGAAAGGGCGCGCGGCGCCCATATTGTCATCGAACAGAATCAGAAACCGTCGGCTTCGTGACTGGCATGTAGCTTTGCGCAACTGCTATCCGCAATAGCCGAGCGCGACAAAGTGATGGCACGAATCGTCATTGCGAATCAATAACTTATGTAGGGGTTTACAGCGCCGCAAATTTAGCCGCATTTAACGGTGCTTGTCGTCAATCCGTTGCCGCGTTACGTGGCGTCTGCAATCCCCAAAATCCGTCCCGGCCATGCCGAAGCGCTTTTCGGGAACAGATTTTCTGCTGTCGGAAATGAAGGAATACGATGCGTAAATTTCTCTTGGCTCTTGCCCTGTTGTCGATCCCGCTCTCGTCCGGCGCCTTCGCCCAGCAGCAGACGCGCGGGACACCCGATGAGCAGAAGGCCTGCACGCGCGACGTGCAGCGTCACTGCCGCGCCGTGATCGATCAGGGCGATTTCACCATTCTCGCCTGCCTGCAGCAGAACCGCACCAAGATCAGCGCCGCCTGCGACCAGGTGCTGAAGACCCACGGCCAGTAAGGCCGCTTCAGGTCCCATGGACCGCTGCAAGGCCCGTGCTCGGCATCTATGCCGGCCACGGGCTTGGTATGCTGGCGGTCACAGACAGCATTGGTTTTGGTGGCGTATTCCCCTATATGGGGCTCGCAAATCCCCCGCATGCGCTGACCCTGCGCGCCTGCGTCGTGCCATGACCAGTGTAGCCCAAATTTCCCATGACCACCGCGAGCGACCTGCGATCCGGAAAGACCCACCGCGACGAGAATTTTCCGGTCGCGTCGTGGATCATTCATCCGCGGCATCGTGCCCTGATCCTGGCCTTCTATAATTTCGTCCGCACCGCCGACGATATTGCCGATCACGCCACGCTGCCCGCCGAGGAGAAGCTGCGCTATCTCGACCTCATGGAGGCCGAGCTGCTTGGCAATGGCGACACCCAGAAGGAAGCGGTCAATCTGCGCCGCGCCTTTGCCGAGCGCAGCATGCCGCCGCGGCACGCGCTCGACGTGCTGGTGGCGTTCCGCCTCGACGTCACCAAGCTGCGTTACGAGAACTGGGACGACGTGATCGATTATTGCCGGTACTCGGCGATGCCGGTCGGGCGGTTCATGCTCGACGTGCACGGCGAGGATAGCTCGACCTGGGCGGCGTCGGACGCGCTCTGCGCCGGCTTGCAGATCAACAACCATCTGCAGGACTGCGGCAAGGACTACCGCAACCTGAACCGTGTCTATTTGCCGCGCGATGCCCTGGCCACCGCGGGCGCGACCATCGAGATGCTCGGCGAGGCGAAGTCGCAGCCGGCCCTGCTCAAATGCCTGCAGGCGCTCGCGGTGCGCACCGAGGCGCTGCTCGACCAGAGCAAGTCGCTCGCCGCGGATGTGAAGGATTTCAGGCTGGGGCTCGAGATTTCCGTGATCCAGGCGTTCGCCGACAAGATCGTGAACATGCTGAAGGTGCGCGATCCGCTCAGCGAGCGCGTGCATCTGAGCCCGGTCGAATTGCTGCTGCAGAGCCTCGGCGGCGTCGCCGGCGAGACGGCGCGGCGTGCGACCGGACGGCGCGCGGCCTCCAAGACGGCGGCGGGCGCATGAGCGCTGAGGCGGCGGCCAACGCAAATTACGGAAGCACCGCATCGGGCAGTTCGTTCTATGCCGCGATGCGCATCCTGCCGCACGCGCAGCGCGAGGCGATGTTCCAGATCTACAGCTTCTGCCGGCAGGTCGACGACATCGCCGATTCCGACGGCCCGCGGCCGGAGCGGCTGGCCGCGCTGCAGCAGTGGCGCGACGATATCGACGCGCTCTATGCGGGGCATCCGCCGGAGCGGCTGAAGGACTACGTCGCCTCGGTGAAGACCTTCGGCCTGAAGCGCGAGGATTTCGTCGCGATCGTCGACGGCATGGAAATGGACGTGCCGCAGGATATCCGCGCGCCGGATCTTGCGACGCTCGATTTGTATTGCGATCGCGTCGCGAGCGCGGTCGGCCGATTGTCGGTGCGCGTGTTCGGTCTGCCCGAGGACGATGGCATCCAGCTTGCGTACCACCTCGGCCGCGCGTTGCAGCTCACCAATATCCTGCGCGACATCGATGAGGATGCCGGTCTCGGCCGGCTCTATCTGCCGCGCGAATGGCTCTGGCATGCCGGCATCACCAACAACGATCCGGCCCGCGTCACCGCCGACCGCGCGCTGCCGAAAGTGTGCGCGCCGCTGGCCGAGCGGGCCAAGATGCATTTCCAGAAGTCCGACGAGATCATGAAGCGCAACTCGCGCCGCGCCGTGCGCGCGCCGCGGATCATGTCGAAATATTACCGCGCAATCCTCGATCTCCTGATCGCGCGCGGCTTCACCGCCCCGCGTGCGCCGGTACGTGTGTCCAAGGCCGCCAAGATCGGCATCCTTCTTCGTTACGCGATCATCTGATGCAAAAGACCGTTCATATCATCGGTGCCGGCATTTCCGGCCTCTCCGCGGCCGTGCGCCTCGCCAATGGCGGCTACAAGGTGTTCGTCCACGAGGCGACCCAGCAGGCCGGTGGCCGCTGCCGCTCCTATTTCGACGCCGCCACCAATCTCACCATCGACAATGGCAACCATCTGCTGCTGTCGGGCAATCGCCATGCACTGAGCTACGCGCGCGCGATCGGCACCGAGGCCGGCCTCGTCGGGCCAGCGCGCGCGCAATTTCCGTTCGTCGATCTTGCCAGCGGCCAGCGCTGGCAGCTCGACCTCGGCGATTCCCGCCTGCCGCTGTGGGTGTTCGACGAGGCGCGCCGCGTGCCCGATACGACCCTGCGCGACTATCTCGCCTTGGCGCCGCTGGCCTGGGCCGGCACGGGGGCGCTGGTCGGCAACACCATTGCCTGCAAGGGCACGCTGTATGACCGCTTGGTGCAGCCGCTGCTGCTGGCCGCGCTGAACGTCGATCCGCCGGAGGGCTCGGCCGGGCTCGCCGGCGCCATCGTGCGCGAGACGCTGCTCGCGGGCGGGCAGGCCTGCCGTCCGCTGATCGCGCGCGACGGCCTGAGTTCGGTCCTGATCGAGCCGGCCGTGAAGCTGCTGCAGGAGAGGGGCCACAGCGTTCAGTTCAGTCACGAATTGCGTGCGCTCGGCATGGCAAATGATCGCATCAGCGAGCTTGATTTTGGCAATGGCGACAAGATCGCGCTGGGAGCCGACGACGCGGTCGTGCTCGCCGTTCCGCCACGCGCTGCGGCATCCCTGCTGCCCGGCCTGAAAACCCCGACCAAATTCCGCGCCATCGTGAATGCGCATTTCCGCGTCGATCCGCCGCGCGACGCCGCGCCCATTCTCGGCGTGGTCGGCGGCCTCGTGGAGTGGCTGTTCGCGTTCCCGCAACGGATGTCGGTGACGATCAGCAACGGCGACCGCCTGGTCGACATGCCGCGCGAGGAGCTTGCGCAGGCGATCTGGCAGGATATCTGCGAGGCGTCGGGCGTTTCCGGCGACCTGCCGCCGTGGCAGATCGTGCGCGAGCGCCGTGCCACATTTGAGGCGACGCCGGAGCAGAATGCCCTGCGTCCGGGGCCCACGACGTCGCAAAAAAACCTGTTCCTTGCCGGCGACTGGACTGCTACCGGGTTGCCGGCAACCATCGAGGGATCGGTGCGATCGGGGGATCGTGCCGCCGATCTGGTTCTGACCAGACGCTAGATTCGACCTGTTGGTGCGTTTTCGAGCGAAGTGGTTACCGGTTCGCGTGAAGAAAACGCGACCAAACAAACAAGAGCATGATCCGAAGCAATCGGATCACACTCTGGAGCGGCCGCGGCTTTCGATCAGCCGGCCCGCGATGAAGAGGATATCGAGCGAAATGCTTGCGAGAGATCACAGCGTTGCAGTCGACCCGGTCGCGCTGGAGAAGAGCATCTCCAAGGCAACCGAAGCGCTGCTCGGCTACCGCCAGTCCGACGGACATTGGGTGTTCGAGCTCGAGGCGGACAGCACCATTCCGGCCGAGTACATCCTGCTGCGTCACTATCTGGCCGAGCCGACCGATGCCGGGCTGGAGGCCAAGCTCGGCAACTATCTGCGCCGTGTCCAGGGCGCCCATGGCGGCTGGCCGCTGGTGCATGACGGCCCGTTCGACATGAGCGCCAGCGTGAAGTCCTACTTTGCGCTGAAGATGATCGGCGATTCAGTCGACGCGCCGCACATGGTGCGGGCGCGCGAGGCGATCCGTTCGCGCGGCGGTGCGTCGGGCAGCAACGTGTTCACGCGCTTCCTGCTCGCGCTCTTTGGCGTCGTGACCTGGCGCGCGACGCCGGTGCTGCCGATCGAGATCATGCTGCTGCCGATGTGGTCGCCGTTCCACATCAACAAGATTTCCTACTGGGCGCGCACCACCATGGTGCCGCTGATGGTGCTTGCCGCGCTGAAGCCGCGTGCGAAGAATCCGAAAGGCGTCGGCATCGACGAACTGTTCCTGGAGGATCCGAAATCGGTCCGCATGGCGCCGAAGGCGCCGCATCAGAGCGCGAGCTGGTTCTATCTGTTCCGCTCGCTCGACGCCGTGCTGCGGGTGATCGAGCCGATGTTTCCGAAGCGCCTGCGCCAGCGCGCGATCGATGCCGCGCTCGCCTTCACCGAGGAGCGGCTGAACGGCGAAGACGGCATGGGCGCGATTTATCCGCCGATGGCCAACATCGTCATGATGTATGAGGCGCTCGGCAAGGACGAGAATTTCCCGCCGCGCGCCATCACCCGCCGCGGCATCGACAAGCTGCTCGTGATCGGCGAACACGAGGCCTATTGCCAGCCCTGCGTCTCGCCGGTGTGGGACACCGCGCTGACCTGTCATGCGCTGCAGGAAGCCGGCGGCGACGATACCTTGGCCAAGGCCAAGCAGGGCCTCGACTGGCTGAAGCCGCGCCAGGTGCTGGAGCTGAAGGGCGATTGGGCAGTCAAGGCGCCGGACGTCCGCCCGGGCGGCTGGGCGTTCCAGTACAACAACGACCATTATCCCGATCTCGACGACACCGCGGTGGTCGTGATGGCGATGGACCGCGTGCGGCGCCACACCGGAACCAGGGAATATGACGAGGCCATCGCGCGCGGCCGCGAGTGGATCGAGGGGCTGCAGAGCCGCGACGGCGGCTGGGCCGCGTTCGACGTCAACAACCTCGAATATTACCTCAACAACATCCCGTTCTCCGATCACGGCGCATTGCTCGATCCGCCGACCGAGGATGTCACCGCGCGCTGCATTTCGATGCTGGGCCAGCTCGGCGAGACCGCCGAGAGCAACAAGGCGATGGCTGACGGCGTCGCCTATCTGCGCCGCACCCAGCTTGCCGAGGGCTCCTGGTACGGCCGCTGGGGCCTGAACTACATCTACGGCACCTGGTCGGTGCTCTCGGCGCTAAATGTCGCAGGGGTCGATCGCAACGACCCGATGATTCGGAAAGCTGTCGACTGGCTGGTGTCGGTTCAGAATCAGGACGGCGGCTGGGGCGAGGACGCCGTCAGTTACCGGCTGGATTACAAGGGTTATGAAGTTGCGCCTTCGACCTCCTCGCAAACGGCATGGGCTTTGCTTGGATTGATGGCGGCCGGAGAGGTCGAAAATCCCGCCGTTGCGCGGGGGGTGGAGTACCTAAAGGCAACACAGACGGAAAAAGGGCTGTGGGACGAGCAGCGATACACAGCTACGGGGTTTCCGCGGGTATTTTACTTGCGATATCATGGCTACTCGAAGTTCTTTCCGCTCTGGGCGCTGGCGCGGTATCGAAATTTGAGAAGCACCAATAGCAGGGTGGTAGGGGTCGGGATGTGATTGTTGAGGCGGGGGCCGCCGAGACCGTGGGCAGTAGAATTGATCCTCGGCCGGTATTGATTGTGACTGGATTGGTGCAGGAGGCCCGCATCGCGGCAGGCCCCGGCATGATCGTAATCTGCAGTTCGAGCGATCCGCAGCAGCTGCGTGAGTTGCTGGCGACGCTGGATCCGACCACCTTCCGTGGCGTGATTTCGTTCGGCGTGGCCGGCGGGCTCGACCCGTCGCTCAAGTCCGGCGACGTGGTGGTCGCGACCGAGGTAATGTCGGGCGACACCCGTTTCCTGGCCGCATCCGCGCTGAACGAAGAGATGATCGCCAGCGCCGCGCTGAAGCGCCGCAGGATCGTCCGCGGCGGTCTCGCCGGCGTGGAAGAGGTGATTGCGGCGAAGGCCTGCAAGGCCGCTCTGCGCTCGATGACGGGCGCAGCCGCGGTCGACATGGAGAGCCATATCGCGGCGGCCTATGCCGCCAAAGCCGGTATTCCGTTCGCCGCGTTGCGCGTAATCAGCGATCCTGCGCACCGGGCGCTACCGGAACTTGCGAAATCCGCGGTGAAGCCGAACGGCGACATCGACCTGCGCAAGGTGCTGCGCGGCATCGCGCGCAATCCACGGACGCTGCGCGCGCTGGTGTCGACCGGAATTGACTTCAACCGCGCGCTACGCTCGCTGCGCAGCTGCCGCGGTTTCCTGCTCGGCAACGAGGTATTGATGCCGGTGGAAGACGTTCTGATCACGGCGAAGGCGGCCTGATCCGCTGCGCCGGGCCGGGACCGGGGTTTCTCCTCGCATCAAGCTCAACACAAAGGCCCGGTCGCAACGCGATCGGGCTTTTGTTTTGATGCCTGAAGGTTTCGCTTGATGCCACGCTGTTCCTGTTCCGCGCGCTCAGCGGGGACTTGCGCGTCGGCTCTGCGGTAAGCCCCGCGTATCCCTGTCCCTCGCGCCCGTGCGTCGCGCCACAGCCTCTGACGACCGGGCCCGGCAGCGTACCAGCGCCTTGGGAACGGCCCTGCGACCGCAGGGCGCGTCGGGTCGATACTTGACAGCCAGGATTATTCATCCGAGAATGAACAATGATCCTTTATTCATGAATTGAGGTTCACTATGGCAATCGCTGCCGTTCGCCTCAACCAACTGGTCGAAACCAAAGCGCGCATTCTCGATGCCGCCAGGGAGGCCGTGGCGCTGAGTGGCTGGAAGGATGCCCAGATCGCCCTGATCGCCTCACGGGCCGGCGTGGCCACGGGCAGCGTGTATCGCTACTTCGACTCCAAGGCGGACCTGTACGCGCAGGTGCTCGCCCTGGTGTCCGAGCGCGAGGTGGCCGTGGTCGCCGCGATCGTCGAGGCGGAAGGATCTGCATCCCAGTGCCTGGTCGACGCGATCTACACTTTCGCGGTCCGGGCGATGCGCGGACGCCGCCTGGCCTACGCGTTGATCGCCGAACCCTGTGAACCCGAGATCGACGCGGCGCGCCTGAAATACCGGGCGGCCCTGGCCGATCAGATCGCAAGGCTGGTCCGGCGCGGCATCGCCGGCGGTGAGTTCGTCGAGATCGACGCCAACGTCGCGGCATCCTGCGTGACCGGCGCCTTCATGGAGGCGCTGGTTGGTCCCCTTGCGCCCGAAGCGGCCCCTGACTCCGACGCGGCGAAGGCGATCGCACAGTCGATCGCAGGGCTTTCCGCGCGCATGCTGTTTCGCCACGCCACGCCGGAACTCACCCCTGTATCGCGAGTCTCCGCATGAACGCGCGCGTCCAGCCGGTTGCCGTCGCTGAAGCGCAAGCCGCTCCGTTTGCGACCCATGAAGTGCGCAATCAGGCGCGGCCGGCGCTCGGCTTCAATGCGTTCGATGACGACCGCGCGTTGAGTGGCCTGATCGCAACGATCGCGCCGTGGGCGACAGACAAGCTTTCCGCGCTAGGCGCCCATGCCGGCAGCGAATCCGTGCAGGAGGCGGCACGGCTGGCCAACGAGCACGAACCGAAGCTCTTGACCCATGACCGGTATGGCAATCGCAATGATTGGGTCGAATTCCATCCGGCCTGGCATGAATTGATGGCGCTGGCGTTCCGGAGCGAGGTGCATAGCCTCGCCTGGTCGACACGCGAACCACACGGCCATCTGGCGCGTGCGGCGCTGAGCTATCTCTGGAATCAGATCGAGAACGGCGTCGGCTGCCCCACCGGGATGGCGTACGCCGCAATCGCCGGGTTTTCCGGCAAGCCGCAATTCAATCTGTGGCGGGAGCGAACGCTGGCGGCGGACTACGATCCGCGGCGGCTTCCGATCGAGGCCAAGCGCGCCGCGGTCATCGGTTACGCCATGACCGAAAAGCAGGGCGGCTCCGATCTGCGTGAGACCCAGACCACCGCGCGCTTCGTCGAGCGCGGCGCGCATGGCGAGATCTATGCGATCACCGGCCACAAATGGTTCTTCTCGGTGCCGTGGCCGACGGATTCTACACGCTGGCGCGCACCCAGTCGGGCGTCAGTTGCCTGTTCGTGCCGCGCCTGCTGCCCGACGGCAGCGCCAACCGCATCCACATCCAGCGCCTGAAGGACAAATGCGGCAACCGGTCGAACGCGTCGAGCGAGATCGAGTACCACGACACCTGGTCGATCCTGGTTGGCGAAGAGGGGCGCGGCATCGCGGAAATCCTTTCGCATGCCCATCTGACGCGGCTGGATTTCGCGGTCGGCTCCGCCGGGCTGATGCGCCAGGCGTTGAGCCTCGCCCTCAACCATGCGCAAACGCGAACGGCGTTTGGCAAGCCGATGTCCGAGCTTCCGATGCAGCGCAACGTGCTCGCCGACCTCGCGCTCGAGAGCGAGGCGGCGATGCTCGGCGCATTTCGGGTCGCGCGTGCGACCGACGGTCTGCAAACAAGCGAACACGAGCGGCTGCTGGCGCGGGTCGCGACACCCGTGATGAAGTTCTGGAATTGCCAGCGCGCGCCGGCCTTCACCTATGAATGCCTGCAGGTGCACGGCGGCAACGGCTTCATCATGGAGAATCCGATGGCCCGGCTCTATCGCGAGGCGCCGCTGAATTCGATCTGGGAAGGCACCTCGAACATGATGTGCATGGACGTCCTGCGCGCCATGCAACGCGATGCGAATTGCCGGGATGCGTTCGTCGACGAGTTGCGTGCGAGCAGGGGCCTCAATCCGGCCTATGACCGAAGCACGGACGATCTCGCCGATCGATTGCGTGCACGATATCCGGACGACGGGCAGGCAAGAGCGCTCGCCACCCGCATGGCGCATGCGCTGCAGGCTGCCGAGATGCTGAGACATGGCGACGCCGCTGCCGCTGATCTGTTTGTGAAGTCCAGGCTTGGCGCGGACGGGATGCACGTGTTCGGCGGACTTCCATCGTCGGAAGACCTCAGCCGTATCGTCGAGCGCGCCTCCGTCATCCGTCACTGAGGGTCCAAGCCATGCGTCAGACCGAAGTTTGTGCCGTCAGCGATGTCAGGGGCGTCGTGGGAGAACAGGAGTGGGCAACCCGCGTCGATCTTGCGGCGTGCTACCGACTGGTCGCGCTCTACGGAATGACCGACCTGATCTACGACCACATCAGTGCACAGGTCCCGGGGCATCACGATCAGTACCTGATCAATCCCTATGGCATGCTGTACGAGGAAATCACCGCGTCGAGCCTCGTCAAGATCGACATCGAGGGCCGCACCCTGCTGCAGCCCAACCACGGCTACAACGTCAACGTCGCCGGTTTCTATCTGCACGCCCCGATCCATCGCGCGCGGCCCGACGTGAACTGCGTTCTCCATACCCACACCAGGGCCGGCACCGCGGTCAGCACGCTTGCCGAGGGGCTGCTGCCGCTGTCGCAGACCGCGATACGGTTTCACGGACGGATCGGCTATCACGATTTCGAGGGGCCGGCGATCGATCGGGACGAATGCGACCGGGTGGTCGCCGATCTCGGCCGCAACAATGTGCTGGTGTTGCGCAATCATGGCCTCCTGGTTTGCGGCAACACGATTCCGCAGGCGTTCAATGCGATCTACTGGCTGGAGCAGGCTTGCCGGATCCAGGTCGACGCGCTCGGCTGCGGCCGGCCGCTGCATGCGCCGACCGAGATGGCGATCGGCAACACGGTGACCTGCTTTGCCGGCAGGGAGATCACGCTGGACAATGAGCGCGACACCAATCCGGTGCTGAATGAAGCGGCGCAAAATCTGCAGGCCGGCTACGGCCTGCTGGAATGGCCGGCGCTGCGGCGCAGGCTCGATCGCATCGACGGGAGCTACGCGCAATGACCACGGCGCTGGCGGCGTTGCGAATCGGCTTCATCGGTGCCGGCCGCGTGGCGCAAACGCTCGCGCCGGCCTTCGCCCGCGCGGGGCTGAACGTCGCGGCGTTCTACAACCGCAGTGCCGATGCCGCGCAGCGGCTCGGATCCCGCATCCCGTCGGCAAGGCCGATGAGCGCCGCGCAGCAGGTCGTCGACAGCTGCGACATGGTTTTCCTCACCGTGAGCGACGACGCGATCCTGCCGGTGTGTCGCGATTTGCGCTGGGAGCCGCGTCACCGCGTGGTTCATTGCAGCGGAGCGACCGAACTGGCCGCGCTCGATCATGCGAAATCCGCAGGCGCCGCGACCGGCGGATTTCATCCGATGCAGATGTTTGCCAATCCCGACGTCGCGCTCGAGGGATTGCGCGGATGCAGCGTCGGCATCGAGGCAGAGGGCGACTTCAGGCGTAACCTGGAATTGCTTGCGACCCGGATCGGGTGCGAACCGCTGGCGCTGCCGGCCGGTGCGCGGGCGCTCTATCATGCGTCGGCATACTACGTCGGTCCATTCCTGATCGCGCTGCTCAAGGAAGGCGTCGAGCTCTGGAAGAGCTTTGGCGCCAGCGAGGCCGACGCGTTGCGCGCGATGATGCCGCTGCTGCGCGGGACGGTCGCGGCCGTTCTCGACGGCGGACTGGCCAATGGCATGGGCGGGTGCGTGGCGCGCGGCGACGTCGGAACGATCCTCAAGCACCTCCGGGCGCTGGACGAGCGCTTTCCTCCATCCGGCGCGCTCTATCGCGAGCTCGCTTTGCGCAATGTCCCGCTCGGGATCGAGCGTGGCACACTCAGCGCGCCGCGCGCGGCGGAGATCCAGAAATTGCTTCTGCGCACGAAACCGGAAGAGCAGGCGGCATCCTGATCCAAGAAAAAAGCCCCTGTTCGCTGAACCGGGGCTTTCATGTTCTGCTTTCGCTCACATCGCGCGTCAGGCGGCGGTGGAAGCCTTCGCTTGCTGCTTGGCGGCGGCAGCCGCAGCCTCGTCGCGGCGGATCTCCGAGAGCTTCTTCTGCACCTGCTCGGCGAAGATGTACTGCGCCGGACGCTGCTTCGACATGTCGATCTCGGGCGCCATCGGGCCTGATGTCCTGATGCCGCGCAACGCAACCCACATCGCCTTCAGCGGATTGTTGATCGCCGCGGTGGCCGCGGTCGGCTCGTAGCCGCAATGGGCCATACAGTCGGCGCACTTCTCGTACTTGCCGGTGCCGTAGGTGTCCCAGTCGGTGGTATCCATCAGCTCCTTGAAGGTCTTGGCGTAGCCTTCACCGAGCAGATAGCAGGGCTTCTGCCAGCCGAAGATGTTGCGCGCCGGCATGCCCCAGGGCGTGCACTCGTATTCTTGGTTGCCGGCGAGGAAGTCGAGGAACAGGCCGGAATGCATGAAATTCCACTTCTTGCCCTTGCCGAGCGCAAAGACGTCGCGGAACAGCTTCTTGGTCTTGGTGCGGTTGAGGAAGTGCTCCTGATCGGGCGCACGCTCATAGGCGTAACCCGGCGACATCGAGACGCCGACGCCGAGCTCGGTGGTGAAGTCGAGGAACTTGGCGATCTCCTCGGCCGGATGGCCGTCGAAGATGGTGGCGTTGACGTTGACCGTGAAGCCGCGGGCCTTCGCCGCCTTGATCGCCGAGACGGCGCGGTCGAACACGCCCTTCTGCGACACCGCCTTGTCGTGGTGATCCCTCAGGCCATCGAGATGCACCGAGAAGAACAGATAGGGCGACGGCTCGAACAGATCGAGCTTCTTCTCGAGCAGCAGCGCATTGGTGCACAGCGAGACGAACTTCTTGCGCGCCACGAGGCCGCGCACGATCTCGCCGATCTCCTTGTGGATCAGCGGCTCGCCGCCGGGAATCGCCACCATCGGCGCGCCGCATTCATCGGCTGCATCCCAGCATTCCTGCGCCGTCATGCGGCGATTGAGGATCGCATCGGGATAGTCGATCTTGCCGCAGCCGACGCAGGCGAGGTTGCAGCGGAATAAGGGTTCCAGCATCAGCACGAGCGGATAGCGTTTGCGGCCAAGCAGCTTCTGCTTGATCAGATAACCGCCGATACGCATTTCCTTGAAGAACGGTATAGCCATTAGACGATTTTCTTTCTGCACTTATCAAAGGGAAGTGGGTTCAGATCAGCCCGCAGTCAGTTCGGCTGGCAGCCGGAATTCGATATTCTCTTCTCGGCCCGGAACGAGCGAGACCGATACCGGTCCGATGCGCCGCAGGGCCTCGATCACATCGTCGACCAAAACTTCAGGCGCCGAAGCGCCCGCGGTAATGCCGACGGCCTTCGCATCCTTGAGCCAATCCGGATTGAGCTCGCTCCCATCGGCAATGAGATAACTCGCGACGCCGACCTCGGTGCCGATTTCACGAAGCCTGTTCGAGTTGGAACTGTTGGTGGCCCCCACCACCAAAATGACGTCCACCAGTTTGCTCAGGTCCCTTACCGCAGATTGGCGATTCTGTGTCGCATAGCAGATATCCCTGATGTCCGGGCCTTGAATATCTGTAAATTTTGCCTGAAGGGCCGCGATAATGTCCCTGGTGTCGTCCACGGACAGGGTGGTCTGGGTGATGTAGGCGACCGGCGCATCGCTCGGCAGCCCCAATTCCGCCACATCCTGGACGCTCTGGACCAGCAGAACCGGTCCCGGAACCTGTCCCATGGTTCCCTCGACCTCGGGATGGCCGGCGTGCCCGATCAGGATCAGGGCGCGGCCCTTCGAGATATAGCGCTTGCCCTGGTTGTGGACCTTGGTGACGAGCGGGCAGGTGGCATTGAGCACCGGCAGGTCGCGGGCTTCCGCCTCTTCCTCGACGCTCCTGGCAACGCCATGGGCGCTGAACACGGTCACCGCCTTGGCCGGCACTTCCGAGAGGTCCTCGACGAAGATTGCGCCCTTCTTCTTCAGGCTCTCGACGACGTGTTTGTTATGCACGATCTCGTGGCGGACATAGACCGGCGGGCCATACTTCTCGATCGCGCGTTCGACGATCTCGATCGCACGCACAACGCCTGCGCAAAAGCCGCGCGGCTGAGCAAGAAACACTTCCATCGGACGTCCGTTACGCAAATTGCACCAATCTCGTTCAATGCCCTGCGGCCTTTTCGGCAACGCACTCCATACGTCGGACGTCGCAACGTCAGTTGCAATGTCCGCGCCATCACAGTTCCTGGAAGGGATCTGTGCCCCAAGCGCATGGAAATACAGGGATTTGTGGCAAAAAGGTAGCATTTCGAGTGAGGACAGGATCACGAAGGAGGGCGTTGGAGGTAATATAGTGTGGATTCGGGTCCCTGCGACTGTCCGTCTCCTCACTTGTTCGTCACTTTATCGCCCACTCATGCGGTTTATACCGGCCATTCGTGGCCGTTCCTGTGGTTTGGAACCTCCTCGCCGTCCCGTCGAGGAAGATAACCAAAACAACATTAGATCGGTCCCGGGAACTCCGCTACAGAGCGGGCGTTTTCGGCCATGCTTCCCCGAGATTAGAAAGAAACGAAGTGCTGACAAATATTGTCGTCTCCGTTGTTAGGACCTGTACGCGTTTTGCCCTTCCGGTTGTGATTTTCTCTGTCCTGTTGTCGATCGGCGCCGGCTTCTACACGGCCCGCAACTTCTCGATCAACACCGACATCAACAAGCTGATCTCGCCGGATCTGGATTGGCGCAAGCGCGACAACCAGTTCGAGGAAGCGTTTGATCGCGAGCGCCTGATCCTGGCGGTGGTCGAGGCAGCGACGCCCGAGCTGACCAGCTCAGCCGCGAAGGCGCTCACCGCGAAGCTACAGGCCGACAAGAAGAACTTCGAAGCGATCACCGCGCTCGGCTCCGGCGAGTTCTTCGAGAAGAACGGCCTCTTGTTCCTGCCGACCGAAGAGGTCGGCAAGGTCGCGGGCCAGCTCGAATCGGCCGCGCCGTTGATCGAGATCATGGCCGGCGATCCTTCGATTCGCGGATTGACCGGCGCGCTCGAGACCGGTCTTGCCGGCGTCAAGCGCGGGCAGGTCAAGCTCGACAATGCCGCGCCGCCCTTCAACCTGATCTCCGAGACGGTCGAGACCGTCCTCGCCAAGGGTGACGCGACCTTCTCCTGGCGCGAGCTCACCAGCGACAAGCCGCTGACCGATTCGGACAAGCGCGCCTTCATCGAGATCAAGCCGATCATCGACTATTCGGCGCTGGAGCCCGGCAAGGCCGCGACCGATGCGATCCGCCAGGCGGCGGTCGATCTGAAATTCCCGACCGAATATCATGCGCGCGTTCGCCTGACCGGACCCGTGCCGATCGCCAACGAGGAATACGCCACCGTGCAGGACGGCGCGATCACCAACGGCATCGGCACCGTGGTGATCGTGCTGGTCATCCTCTGGATGGCGCTGCATTCAGGCAAGATCATCTTCGCCGTGTTCGTGAATCTGTTCATCGGGCTTGCCATCACCACGGCAGTCGGCCTGATGATGGTCGGCTCGCTGAACCTGCTCTCGATCGCCTTCGCCGTGCTGTTCATCGGCCTCGGGGTCGACTTCGGCATCCAGTTCAGCGTTCGCTACCGCTCCGAGCGCTTCAAGAACGACAATCTGACTCTGGCGCTGGAAAACGCGGCACGCCGCTCCGCGGTGCCGCTGTCGCTCGCGGCGATGGCGACCGCCGCCGGTTTCCTCTGCTTCCTGCCGACCGACTACAAGGGCATCTCGGAGCTCGGCAAGATCGCCGGCGCCGGCATGCTGGTGGCGTTCGTCACCAGCATCACGGTGCTGCCGGCGCTGCTCGATCTGCTCAATCCGCCCGGCGAGAAGGAGCCGGTCGGCTACGCCTTCCTGGCGCCGCTCGATCTCTTCCTGGAGAAGCATCGCGTTCCGATCATCGTCGGCACGCTGCTGGTCACGGTCGCGGGCCTGCCGCTGCTCCATTACATGAAGTTCGACTTCAACCCGATCAATCTGCGCAATTCCAAGGTGGAATCGATCGCGACCTTCCTCGACCTGCGGAAGGATCCGAACACCGGCGCCAACGCCATCAACGTGATGACGCGCTCGGAAGCCGACGCCAAGAAGATCGAGGCCAAGCTCGAGAAGCTGCCGGAAGTGTCGCGCGTGATGTCGCTCGACAGCTTCGTGCCCGACGACCAGCCGGCCAAGCTGAAGCTGATCGCGCAGGCGGCCAAGACGCTAGGCCCCGCGCTCAACCCGGATTCGGTCGATCCGGCGCCGTCGGATCAGGAGAATGTCGAGGCGCTGAAGAGCTCGGTCGACAGCCTGCGCAAGACCGCGGGCGACGGCAAGGGGCCGGGCGCGGTGGCCGCGCGCCGGCTCGCCGACGCGCTGCAGAAGCTCGCCGGTTCGAGCCAGGCGACCCGCGACAAGGCGCAGGATGTCTTCGTCGCGCCGATGAAGATCGTGTTCGATCAGCTCCGCAATACGCTGCAGGCCCAGACCGTCACGCTGCAGAATCTGCCGCAGGAACTCGTCGACAGCTGGAAGACCAAGGACGGCCTGATGCGTGTCGAGGTGGAGCCGAAGGGCGATCCGAACGATAACGACAATCTGCGCCGCTTTGCCGACGCCGTGCTCGCCGCCGAGCCGACCGCGATCGGCGGGCCGGTCTCGATCCTGAAGTCGGGCGACGTCATCGTGAAGGCGTTCATCCACGCCGGCATCCTGGCGCTGGTCACGATCGGCCTGCTGCTGTGGCTGACGCTGCGCCGCGTCGTCGACGTGCTGATGACGCTGGTGCCGCTCCTCGTCGCCGGCATCGTCACGCTGGAGATCTGCGTCTTGATCGGGCTGCCGCTCAACTTCGCCAACATCGTCGCGCTGCCGCTGCTGCTCGGCGTCGGCGTGGCGTTCAAGATCTACTATGTCACGGCGTGGCGGCAGGGCAGGACGAATCTGCTGCAGTCGAGCCTGACACGTGCGATCTTTTTCAGCGCGCTGACCACGGCGACCGCCTTCGGCAGCCTGTGGCTGTCGAGCCATCCCGGCACCGCCAGCATGGGCAAGCTGCTGGCGCTCTCGCTCGTCACTACGCTCGCGGCGGTGTTGCTGTTCCAGCCGGCGCTGATGGGCAAGCCGCGCGAGGTCAAGGAGGAGGATATCGCCAACGACGTCACCTGACGCGTTGGCGGTTCGCTGTCGAACCGGCTTGGCGGCAGGCGCCGCCGAGCCGCGATGTCAGCGGACGGTGTTCCCCCCAGGCTTCCGCTAATGTGTCGGTCGCGCGATGTCCGGAAGCAGGCAGATATCGCCCACGGCGTCAGCCTGCGCATTGGCGTTGCCTGGGGCCTGCTTTTGACCCGGCTTGGTGGCCGGCGCCACGGCGCCGGTGGTTTTCTGCGGTGCTGTTGATTTGGGCTGGGCGCCCTTCGCCGCCTGGTTGCCGGCGACGCTCACCGGAATCGGCGGACCGACGCGGGTCCAGGTCTCGCCGCCGCACAGGAAGCCGAGCACGCAGCCCTGGATCTCGAGCTGATCGGTGCCGACGGGCTTGATGGTCGAGTTGTAGAGCTGGCCGTCCTTGGCGTTGTAGACCTGACCTTCCCACGCATCGACGCCGGCCTTCTTCTTCATGTCGATCAGGATCGGCATGCCGAGCGTCGGCCTGCTCTGCTTCGCAGCATCAGGATTGTTCTTATCCTTGCCGCCTGGGGTTTTTTCCCAGGACACCGCACCCCACATGTTGCCATTACACTGGGCGACGCGGATGGTGGCGACACCGTCAGCGACCTTCCAGTCGCCGGTCGGGTCCGCTGCAAGTGCCGGTGATAATACGGTGGCCAAAAATAAACCTGAAAAGGCTATTGTACGCGCGAAAGTTCTTGGGCAGTGCAACATGGTCCAAACCTGTGTTTAACTGGACGATCCGAGCGGGGGTCAAAACGCCGCTAGCGAGCGTTTTAAGTTGACGAGATGGCCATCAACCGACGTATGTAACGAATGGTAAGTTCCAATTTAGACGTTTCCGAGATTTTTGTGGAGCGCGAGGGGCAGCGCGGTGCCATGCACACGCGTCACCTCAACGAGCAGCTCGTTCGCGTTCTCAAGACCATCGGCTACGACGTCGGCTTCCAGAAGGGGCAAGGCCAATACCTCTTCGATCGTCAGGGGGCTCGTTACCTTGATCTATTGAGCGGATTTGGCGTTTTTGCGATTGGCCGCAATCATCCGGCCCTGCGCCAGGCGCTGAAGAGCGTGCTTGACGCCGATCTGCCCAATCTCGTGCAGCTCGATGTCTCGACGCTCGCCGGCGTGCTCGCGGAACGGCTTCTGGAACATGTTCCATATCTGGACAAGGTGTTTTTCGCCAATTCCGGCGCCGAAACCGTCGAAGCCGCGATCAAGTTCGCGCGCGGCGCGACCGGCCGCCCCGGTATCGTCTATTGCGGGCATTCGTTCCACGGCCTGTCCTACGGCGCGCTGTCGCTGACCGATGATTCGAATTTCCGCGGCGGATTCGAGCCGCTGCTGCCGGGCTGCACCCCGATTCCCTTCAACGATCTCGAGGCGCTGGAGAAGGCGCTGTCGTCGCGCCAGGTCGGCGCCTTCATCGTCGAGCCGATCCAGGGCAAGGGCGTCAACATGCCCACCGACGAGTTCCTGCCCGGCGCGCTGGCGCTGTGCCGCAAATACGGCACGCTGTTCATCGCCGACGAGATCCAGACCGGCATCGGCCGCACCGGAAAATTCCTCGCGATCGAGCATTGGGGCATCGAGCCCGACATGGTGCTGCTGGCGAAGGCGCTGTCCGGCGGTCACGTGCCGATCGGCGCGCTGCTGACGCGCAAGAACATCTTCGACAAGATCTTCAACCAGATGGATCGCGCGGTCGTGCACGGCTCGACCTTCGCCAAGAACGATCTCGCGATGGCCGCCGGTATCGCCACGCTCGACGTCATCAAGGCCGAGAAGCTCGTCGAGAACGCCGCCAAACGCGGCGCCGAGCTTCGTCTTGCGCTGACACGCATGGTGCCCGGCTATGAACTGATGAAGGAAGTGCGCGGCAAGGGCCTGATGATCGGCGTCGAGTTCGGTCCGCCGAAATCGCTGCGGCTCAAGGCGTCGTGGAATTTGCTGGAGACCGCCAACAAGGGTCTGTTCTGCCAGCTGATCACGGTGCCGCTGTTCAAGGATCACAAGATCCTGACCCAGGTCGCCGGCCACGGCCTCCACACCATCAAGTTGCTGCCGCCGCTCATGATCACCGAAGAGGACTGCACCTGGATCGAGAAGTCGTTCGACGACGTGATCGCCGGCAGCCACAAGGTGCCCGGCGCGATCTGGTCGCTCGGCAAGACGCTGGTCGACAACGCGGTGCGCAAGTCGGCGTAGTTTCGAACCTGTAGCCCGGATGCAGCGAAGCGAAATCCGGGGTTCTCGCAGCGGGTAAGACCGTCGCCGGATTACGCAGCGCTGCATCCGGGCTACAAGGCTCATCCCTCCTTGTTCGCGCGCATCGCGCCCTCGAACTTGTCGCCGAA
The DNA here is from genome assembly GCF_009720285.1 of Bradyrhizobium sp. BR2003. Classification (NCBI taxonomy): domain Bacteria; kingdom Pseudomonadati; phylum Pseudomonadota; class Alphaproteobacteria; order Hyphomicrobiales; family Nitrobacteraceae; genus Bradyrhizobium; species Bradyrhizobium sp. BR2003. The sequence continues at coordinate 249,951 of NZ_SMYJ01000019.1, read as the reverse complement.
CTCGCTCAGCTCGTCGGCGCCGAGATCGCTGACCGCCCAGTAGTTCAGGCCGCGGTCGCTCCAGCGGCGGATGTTGAAGCCCTGCAGCGTCGAAATCTTCGCCGGCTTGCGTTCGGTGTTCGCGGTCTGCGCCACGAACAGGTTGATGACGTGCTGGCGCCGCTTGTAGACCACGGCGCCGATCTCGCGGGCGTTGACGTAGTCGAGCCGGCCGCCGATCAGCGTGAAGCCCTGCGCGGTGAGATCGATCACCGGCGGCGAGACGTCGAGCTTGCCGTTGAACCAGGGCTTGACCGTGTGCTGATCCGTCGAGATCACGTCGGTGAGGTGGCCGGCCTGCAGCGAACGCAGATGCGCCGACACCACCTCGTTCTCGATGCGCTGCTCGTCATCGTTGCGCAGCACGATCGCGACAAGGCCGGTCGCCGCCATCGCCGACACCGCGGAGCCCAGCGCGAAGCCGCGCAGCACCGAGCGCCGGGTCGGCGCCGCCTGCGCTTGTGGTTGCGGCAGCGACTTCTCGATCTTGCGGCGCAGCTCGAGCGGCGCCTTGTAGCGCAAATCGCTCTCGGCGATCGCCTGGCGGATCTCCTGATACTCCTTCATGAGAGCGGCACAATGCGCGCACCCCTCGACATGGGCTTCCACCTCGCGCGCATGGCCGGCGTCGAGTTCGCCGTCGATCAGCGCGTGGATCAGCACTTCGGCTTCCTCGCAGGTCATTTCGCTTGCTCCTGTTCCGCAAGCCAGGCCGATCGCAGCATGGCGCGGGCGCGCGCGAGGCGGGACATCACGGTGCCGACCGGCACGGCGGCGACATCGGCGATCTCGCGGTATGAAAGATTCTGGATTTCCCTGAGCACGAAGGTCTCGCGGAACGGCTCGGCAAGCGCCGCGACCAGCTTGCGCACGGTCTCGCCGTCGAAGCGGCGCAGCAACTGCTTTTCCGGGGTCTCCGGGGCTTCATTCCACAGCGGGGTCTGCTCGCCGCCTTCGGGCAACTCCTCGACCGCGGTCGGGGCGGTCTTGCGCCTTGCATATTCGGCGCGGCAGACATTGCGCAGGATCGCGAACAGCCACGGCTTCATCGCAGGTCCGCGGTAGCTGTCGAAATGCTTGTAGGCGCGCAGATAGCATTCCTGCACCGCATCCTCGGCGTCGGCGGCATCGCGCAGCAGATAGCGGGCCAGCGTATAGGCGTCGTCAAGATACGGCAGCGCGGCCTCGCGGAAGCGCCGCGCCTTTTCGGGATCGTCTTGCGACGCGTTGACAACCATCGTGTCCTGCCCGGCATGTCGAGAGACGGCTCGCGCCCGGCCGGAGGCGGAGGGCCACCGGCCGGGCATGGTTGTGATTGTATGGGTTGTCACGTTACCCAACCTTGACACTGCCTGTCATGTGCGGATGCAGCGAGCAGAAATACTTGTACTCGCCGGGCTCCGTGAAGGTGAACGAGAAGGTGCCGTCGGTATCCATGGTCTTGGAGCGGAATTTGCCGGCACACACCACGGTGTGCGGGATGTCGTCGCGGTTGGTCCAGGTCACGGTGGTGCCGACCTTCACGTCAAGTTGGGGCGGAGTGAACGAGAAGTTGTCGATATGGACCGCGGTATCTTCGGCGCGGGCCACCGTGACCGGCAGCAGCATGGTCGCGACCACGGCAATCCCGAAGTCGCGTCGATTGATCGAACTCATCGGTCTTGTCCCTTAGCCTTGCAGCGGCGTGTCGATGATCGCCAGCGGCTGGCTGTTCTGCTTGAAGTTGATGCTGGCGACGCCGAGCATGCTGCGCAGCTTGGTATCCTCCACCTTCATCGGGCCGGGCGAGGGGGCGGAGCCCGGCGCCGGCTGCGGGAAGGCGGTCGAACGCGCGGTGTGGAAGGTGACGTTGCCCTCGACTTTCTGCATCACCTGATGGATGTGGCCGTTGAGCACGGTGACCGAGCCGAAGCCCTTGACGTATTCCAGCGCGCGGGCGCCGTCCTCGGTGCCCCAGCCCCATTGCGGATAGACCGTCCACAGCGGGATGTGGGCGAACAGCACGATCGGCGTCGACTTGGAACGGCCCTTGAGGTCGTTCTCCAGCCATTCGAGTTGCTCGTTGCCGAGGTTGCCGAGGCCGCCGCCCTTGAGGTCGACGACGTTGACGAGGCCGATGAAATGCACGCCGCCGGCATCGAAGGAATAGTAGCCCGGACCCTTGGTGCCGCGGCCGTAGCGCTCCTTGTAGAGCTTGACCTCCTCGTCGATGAAATCGTGCTCGCCCGGCACGTAGTGCACGTCGAGCTTGGCCTGCGAGATGATGCGATCGGCGTCATCGAATTCGGACGCCTTCGACAGATGCGTGATGTCGCCGGTGTGGATCATGAAGGACGGCTTGACCTGCATCGCCCGGACCTTGTTGATGGCCTCTTCCAGCGTGCCGATGGCGTTCGGGTTGGCCGGCTTGTCGAAGCCGACATGGCTGTCGCTGATCTGCATGAAGGTCATGCCGGGCGCCGCTTCCGCAGCCGCGGCCGAGCCGACGATGCCGAGCGAATGCGGCACGCCGCCGGTGACGGTCCACAGCACGCCGGTGCCGGCCCAGGTCATGCATTCCAGCACCTTGCGTCGGCTGACGCCTCTTTCCTCATCGCGATGGTCGTGATCGTGTCCGCTCATGGCAGGTCTCCCGTGGGCCCAGGGATTGGGTTTCCGGGGAGATGATCGGCGGGGCCGGGGCTTTATTCCCGACGCTTTGGCGCGGCCGCGGGCAGAGATGACGATTTCGTGAGGCCCGCATGATCGGGGCGCAGGGGACCGCGCGACAGCTCGACGCAAGGGCAGGATGCGCACTTGAAGCGTTGGTGCTTGCAGCGTTATCGACCCGGCAAACCACTGATCGAGCGGAGGAAAACATGGCTGACGTCACCGGCGGCTGTCACTGCGGCGAGATCCGTTACGAGGTGACCGGCGAACCGGTCGTCCATGCGCTGTGTCACTGCACCGATTGCCGGCGCCACGCCGGCGCGCCGATGGTTGGCTGGGTCACGGTTGCCGAGAACATGGTCAAGGTGACCAAGGGGCAGCCCAGGATCTACCGATCCTCTGAGCATGGCCGGCGGCACTTCTGCGCGAACTGCGGCGGCGGACTCTTCTATACCAATGGCAACATGCTGCCCGGGTTCATCGACATCCAGAGCGGCACCTATGACGATCCCGATCGCGTGCCGGCCATGATGCATATCCAGGTCGCGGAGCGGCTGCGCTGGATGGAGGATGCGCATGAGCTCCCGACCTTCGACCGCTTTCCGCCGCCGGAATGACCGGGTTGATGAACGCGGTGCTTTCCTACGAAGCGACCTTGCGCGCCGCAACATGGAATCGCCCGCAACATGGATGGACGGTTGCAAAACGGCGTTTTCGTTTGGCGGGTACGCTTGACGCTCGCCCTTGATCGAGCGTCCAATCATTTCACGCACAAACCAGCAGGGGGCTGTTCGCCTGCGTCCGGTTGGCCTTATTCGTCCTCGTCGTCCGGACCGCCACGCTGCTCGATCGCGTTTCGCACGCCGCGCATGACAGCGAACGACACGAATGCCATCCTTCGCTTCTGATCATCGCTCAATGTCTTGTAGAGCGGCTCCCAGGCATCGGAGAGCTTCTTGAGATCGGTCCCGCGCTGAATCAGCCGGTCTGCCCTGCGTTGCATCATCTCGACCGGATTGCTTCCACCAAGGACCTCCATCGGTCCGTTCTCCTGGAGTTCGGCAATCCGCTCCAACCGAGCCTGCCGGTTTTTCGCTCGCGCACGGATGGCTTCCTCGATGGCGGGCCAATATTTTTCCTGATCGGGCGTCAGCTGCAAGGCGGCCTTGACGATGCCGACACGCATGTCCGTCAGGCTCTTCAAGTCGGCGGCGCTGGGTTGCGCGGCTCCGACAGTCGTGGATGTCTCTGCTGCAAAAGCGAGAGACGAGGTCGTCACCAAAAATGCAATCGCTGCAACAGCTGCGTTCCTCGTCATTGTAAGCTCCTGAGCTGCTCATCAAGGATGTCCGCGAGAACAACCGCAATCTGATCAGCCCGGGTTGATCTAGGTCAAAAGGGTGAGGGAGCCCGAAAATATGGACGTGCTTCTGACCGTTCGGGAAATTCCGTGAGGCTCCGGATCGGCTGGTCCGGCTCAGGCCGTGACTGGCGCGACGGTGGCGCCGGATTGAGCTAGATCAAGGTTCAGCGGACCGCGGTGTTCAGAAACTGCCGTCGACCTCGTTGCGACCGGGCGGTACCATGCACCATCTGCTCAAGGAAATTCGACATAAGCCACTGCTCTGGATGCTGGTCTTCGTGCCGATCGTGCTGGCGGTCGAGACGGCAGCTCCGTCCGCCCACACCGCGCTGTTTGTGCTCGCTGTCCTGGCCATCGTGCCGTTGGCCACCCTTCTCAGTCATGCGACGGAAAGCGTCGCAGAGAAGACCGGCGACGCAGTCGGAGGCCTGCTCAACGCAACTTTGGGCAATCTGACCGAGCTGATCATCGCGATCGCTGCGCTGCATGCCGGAGAATACATGCTGGTCAAGGCATCGATCGCTGGTGCCATCGTCACCAATTCACTCTTCATGCTCGGCGCATCATTTCTGCTCGGTGGGCTCCGCCATCACGTTCAGGAGTATAATCGGGCCGGCGGGAGGATGTACGCAGCGCTGTTGCTGATGGCCACGATTGCGTTGCTTGCGCCCTCGGCTGTTGCCGACCTCGATCCGGCGCGCGGCGCAGCTATGGCGCTGGCGCTCAGTACGGGCCTCGCCGTGCTGCTGATATGTGCCTATGGGCTCGGCTTGCTGTTCTCGCTCAAGACACACAAGGAGCTGTTCGCAAGCGAGGAGCATGGCGAAACCGGCGGCGCCGGCTGGCCGATCGGATTTGCGTTGGGCACCCTGCTCGTGGTCACGGTGCTGGTTGCACTGGTCAGCGAAATATTCGTGAGCTCGGTGCAGAAAGCGGGCGAGACGCTGGGATTGAGCCCGGCGTTCGTCGGTTTCATCATCGTCGCGCTGGTCGGCGCCGCGGCAGAAATGGCGGTCGCGTTTTCTGCGGCGCGCAAGAACCGTCTCGATATGAGCGTCAGCATCGCGCTCGGCAGCGCGTCTCAAATCGCTTTGTTTGTCGCGCCGGCGCTGGTGCTTCTGAGCTACGTCGTCGGTCCGAAGCCGATGGATTTGCAGTTCTGGCCGGGGGCCGTGACGATGGTCATGATCGCCTCCGTGACGTCCTGCTTCATCACCAACAGCGGACGGTCGGCATGGTTTATCGGTGCCTTGCTCGTGCTCATCTATGCGATTTTCGCGATGACCCTGTACATGGTGCCACCGGGATCGCACGGCCCGGTTTGACCAGCGGCGAGCGTTGCCGGCACCGATCCGGACGAAGGCGCGTTATTCCTCGTCGCGTTCACGCGGACCCCTGATGGCTTTACAGCGGTAGCTCGCTCTGACCGCGCGTCCAGTCGATGATGTCGATCTGGAGTCCCCGTTTCAGAATCTCGGCCTCAAGATTGCCGGCATGCCGCTTCCATTCGGCCGTCGACCGGACCCGGAATTTTGGCTCTTCACCGTTTGCCTCGAACTCATCGTCGGCTTCGAGCGCGCCGCGAACAGCCTCGTACATCATCTTAAGGCTCGCGTCGGTGAAGGCGTCGTACTCCATCGAGTCGTCTCCTCGGGAACGCAAATTCGAGGGACCGCCACGATGGCGATCGCGGCGTCCCGTTGCGATCGGTCCATTCAACATGGACATGCCGATGCCTGACCGAAGCTCGACAGCGAGCCCGGGCGGTGCAACCGCAGGTCCATCGACTGCTGCTCAGCCGGATCAATACTGATACGGGTTCTGCGGGCAGATCATTTGCCCGTATTCATTGTAGTAGCAGCCTTGGTTGCCGTAGTAGCCATAGGCGCCATACGCGCCGGCCGCGGCCGCTGCGCCGACGGCAGCAGCACCATAGCCCCAGCCTGGCCGATAGTAGCCTCTGCCGTAGCCGGGATAGCCGGCGACCGGGCGGCCAGGGCGCCCCGCAATCGGTCGGCCGGGATAGCCCGGACGGCCTGCGATCGGGTGTGAGGGGCGCGGGCGGCCGGCAACGCGATATCCTCCACCGTGAACCCTTCCGCTGCCTACATGCATGCCACCGCCACGCATCCCGCCGCCGTGAAAGCCGCCTCCGCCGCCGCGGAAGCCGCCGCCTCCTCCGCGACGGGCATAGGCGTCATCAGGTATCAGGCAGACAGCGACGAGAACCAGAGCCGCCAGAGCGGCGAGGATACAACGAAGCATGGCGTGTCCTCCCTCACGGACGATTTTTGCGAGCCGTGAAGCTGCGACAATTTCGGCGCGCGAGCTTGACGTAGATCAACGGAATGCAGCAGGGCGCGCGTTCGAAACAGGTCAGGCAGCTATCATCAACCACTCCAGGCACAATCTGCACTTTGCTGCCGAAGCATCTTGCCTAGAATGCGAATGTGAGTTCCATGGCAATTTGCTTTCGCCTCAGTCAGGCGACTGCGATCGTTTCTTTGCCGAGTTCACCTGGTGTTTTAAGTCCTGCGGAACCCTGCCAAGAGGACCAACGTGCGGAAAGCGGATGTAACGTGCGCGTGCTGTGGCGCAGGTTTCCGGCGGTTGGAGCTATGGTCCGAACCTGGCGCCAAGGGTGAGTATCACTGTCCCGTTTGCGACTACTTGCTCGAGGCATTCGATGGCACCAACCTGATCGCCTATCGGCTGACGATCCAGCCGGTGCGCGCGCCGGCCTACTCGGTCAAGCCGTTCGACGATCAGCGATAGCCGGACGATCGGTTGCCACCGGCGCGCTTCGCGGGCCGATGGCCAACCCGGCGATGGCCGCAGAGGACACAGTCAAGCTGACCCGGGGTAGATCTACCCGTCGCGGAGCACCGCCGGGGGCGGGTCGCTCGCACCCTCGTCGGATGGTCTCGGTGCTTGCTCGTGCGCCGGGGCGCCGGCTAGTTCTTGACGGCATACAGAGGCGTTCTGAACGTCAGTTGACAGGCGGGTTTCGGCACCCACATGATTTCGGCCGTGACGCCAAACAGTCGGTTGTCATTATCGTCCACGCGGTCGAGATCGATCCGCACGATCGGTTGTGCAAAGGGCTCAATCGACGCGAGGTTCAGAAGCTGCGCGCCATCGAAGGATTGCACGCCCGCACGGCCGGTAAACTTCCAGTTGTTCGGCCATTGATAGTAGCCGCCGACATAGGCAATCGTGTTCGGGTTGATCCTTCCCAGCGAACTGTCGACGTCGGTTCGCGTGTATTGGAAACTGCTGAGGAAGCCTCTGGTCTCATCGGAATCGAGCGCATAGTCAAATTCGAGAATGTTGTTGAAGGAGGTTGTGCCCGGCGGGCCATTGGGAATCGACTGTGTGACGGTCCCTAGGCGCGATTGCCATCGGACCGGGAGGCGAGCCGATCGATCGTCGCTTGTCCGTTCCTCGACCTCTCCCGAAACTCCCGCGGGGTGCAACCGGAAATCCGGCGGAAAGCTCGCGTGAAGTGGGCAGGGTCGGCATAGCCCGATGAGAATGCCACGTCGATGATCTTGATTTCAGTTCTGCCAAGAAGCTTGGCCGCATTGTTGAAGCGAGCCTGCTCAAGCAGACCGGAATATGTCAGCCCTGCGAGCGAAAGCCTCCGTTGTAGACTCCTGGTGCTCACTCCCATCATCTCGGCTGCCTGCATGATCGTGAGGCCTCCTTGATCCAGGTAGGAGGGCAAGCTCAGCTTCAGTGCGCTGACGACGTCCTTGCCAAATGACTGCGGCGCGTGATCGGACGGCGTTGGTTGAAAGTCATTCGCGGGATTTGCAAGGCTGAGGAGTTCGACCGGCACTTCGATCCATGAGGCCTTTTGACCCGACATGAAGCGCGTGTTCGGCCAATGCGACTTGACCTCAGGGCTCGGCGTATAGAGCGCTTCAAACGCGATCAGTCTTGGAGACCAACTCGCCCCGGCGAACTCACGGACGATGTGCAGGACGAATATGTTCTGAAGCCACTGGGATATCTCAAGATGGGGAATGCCCTCCGTTCCAATGAGTTTGCTGCAAATCCTCAAACTCTCGCCGTTTAACTCGAGCCATAGTTGGAGGATCGTATCTTCGCACGGTGCCCAGCGGCATATTTGCTGCAGGGCAACCAATAGGGTTGGCGCATGGCGCACTCGCGCCCGCATGGCTTCGCTCAAATGTTCGAACGAGAGCCGCTGGGCTGCGCGAAAGGCAATCTCTGACAGGCCCTGCTTTTGCTGGGCGGCCGTCGCGAACCGGACGGTCGGCAGCAAAGGTACGTAATGATCCGCTTTTTCTTCAAAGGACGTCGGGAGTTGAAATTTGGCGAGAAGTGCTGCTGTAGGGCCGCCTATTTCAGAATGAAGCTCGGCGAATGGAATCAAAAATTGACAACGGGTCAATGGAATAACGGTCATTACTTACCTGCCCAAGAAGTTTTGCCGCGATAGTAGCTTAGCAGGCCGGAACTCTTCTTGCGTTGTCTTAATTGCGCAGTCGGGGGTGACGCGTTCGACCAATTCCGCTCGGCGAAAGTTTTGGCGGCTGATGGCCAGATCGGTGCTCGAAGCTGCTTTATCCTGAAGCGTCGTTTTTCTTGCAGGAGCACGGGCATCACGCCTCAAACCAACCGATGAGAGCTGTCCGATTGCCTTCAGCCCAGGCGGTCCGCGCGGTCATTGCCGCGTCGCTGCGACACGGTGACGCAACCCTGGATAGCACCGCTCGCGCCCTCAAGATCAGCTCGCGCACGTTGCAGCGTCATCTCGGTCGCATGGGCACCAGCCACAGCGAAATGCTTGCGGAAGTTCGCTTGAAAATCGCTTGTCGTTTGCTCGTGGACTCAGGCAAGCCACTGTCGGAAATCGCGAAATTCCTCGGCTACAGCAACGCTAGCAGCTTCAGCCGGATTTTCGTCCGTTTGATGCAGATCAAACCCGTCGCTTACAGACGACAGCAACTTGCCGATAGGCAGAGCCGGGCGAGCCATCGCAAGACATCTCACGTGGTCGGGCGATGACAATTCCGATCATTGGCGCGAAATGGCAAGACGCGCGATCTGAATTGGCGCGAAATGCTTAGCGAAGCTGATTGCCAAGATTGCGGTCCCCAAAGGGCCTAAGGAGATAACAAACATGACCCTTCGCTCAGCTCTGTTGGTATTTTGCGTTGCCGGATTGATTGCCGTTCCCCATAAGGTGCTTTCCCAATCCGTACCCGAGAACAAACCACACGTACCGCTTGAGAAATCGATAGGTCAGGCAAAGCCGGAAGTCGTGCCATCGCTCTTCGTCCTCAACTCGCGCGGTGCGAGCTTGAAGGACGGGAAGCTTGTGCTGACGGGAGTTTCACCGAATGCGATCGTGTTCGCCGATCGGCCCGTGAGGGCGGCTGGTCACGATCTCACGTCGCGAATTGTCGAGGATTGGGGCAATGGCAGTGACAATTTTGCGAAAGATCCTCCAAACGCCACCGTGTCCGGGTTCAGGAAAGACGGATCATCGGTAGCCGACGCCGTCGTCGTCCTGAAATCGCCCAAGCTCGAGGGCGACAGGCTGACTTTCGATGTCGATATGCTCGAAGGTGACCTTGCGGGGGCTGATGGACCGGCGTCGATCTTTATCGACATCATCGGTCGCCCATTCACGCCGTTGTCTTTTGCCGGGGTTGCCCGCCGCACCGCCTGGCGAGGTGCTTACTACCGCGGCGCTGCAGTCGCGGGTGCGGCCGCCCTTGGAGCCGCGGCAGCCTATCCGTATTACGCCCCGCGGTGCGGATACTATCCGTATCCGCCTTGTTACTGATCAACGCGACCGCCGGGTCACCGCCGCTGGGCCGACAGATGGAAGGTCGGTCCGAGCTAGGCCGAACACGCGAGCTCACAGGAGGGGATCATGGGACGAACCATGATTGCAGCATTGCTGATTGTCGCCGGCATGCAGTCGGCGCATGCGCAGACGGACCTGAGCGCTTATGCCAACGCCGAAGGCTATCTGGATGTTCAGAAGCTGACCTGCGCGCAACTCGCCGGAACGTGGCAGGGAGACGCCGATCTTCTCACTGCCTGGTACAGCGGTTGGTACAACGGCCTCGCGCGCAAGCACTACCTCGACATCAAGAAGTCCCGCGAGGCCGAGCACGAAGTGATCCAACATTGCAAGGCGCATCCTGACCAGCTCATCATCGAAGCGATCGCAGTGGTCTTCAAGGATATGAGAGCGGCGCTCGGGATCAGGATGCAGCCGTAACTGCGAGATCGGAGACTTTTCACGGCGCGCCGACAGTCGGAGCAACCGGACGATCGTTTGAAGACCATTCGACTTGAATACAGGGAGAGAACAATGGAGATTACTCGTCGCAATCTTGCGCTCGGCGGAATGGGTCTGCTCACCGGGGCGGCGATAGGTCGACCAGCCGTCGCCGAGGAGGGAGCTTTCCTGGGGGTCGGTCAGGGCCTGGAGGACTTTTGGCTCGCGAGCGACGCCTACATATTCGGCTATCCGTTGGTGACGATGGAGATGACACGGAGGATCATCACCAACGTCGCGGAGCCCGTGGGCACGCGGGGGCCGATGGGCCATATCATCAAGCTGCGCCAATATCCGGACGCATCGTTTCGCGATGTCACTGCGCCCAACGCGGACACGCTCTACACCACGTCCTTCTTCGACGTCGGGAAAGAGCCGTGGGTCCTCAGCATCCCGGACATGGAGGGGCGCTATTTCCTGATGCCCATGCTGGATGGCTGGACGACGGTATTCCAGGTGCCGGGGAAGCGCACCACCGGCACCGGCGCACAAACCTATGCCATCACCGGGCCCGGCTGGAAAGGGACGCTGCCGGATGGCGTGAAGGAGTACAAATCGCCCACCAACATCGTGTGGCTGCTCGGCCGCATCTATTGCACCGGAACGCCGGAGGATTACGCCGCCGTCCACAAGCTGCAAGATGAGTGCAAGCTCGTTCCGCTCAGTGCTTACGGCAAGCCGTACACGCCGCCTCCGGGAAAGGTCGATCCTTCGATCGACATGAAGACGGCCGTTCGCGAACAGGTCAATCGCATGGACGCGGTGTCGTATTTCAAGCTGCTCTGCGAGCTCATGAAAACCAACCCGCCATACGCGGCAGACGCGGCCCAGCTCGCCAAATTTGCCCGCATCGGCATCGTACCCGGACGCGACTTTGACGAGACCAAGCTGAAGGCGGATTTCCTGAAGCGTGTCCCCGAGGTGTCGTTCGACAGGATCATGCTTCAGTTCAAGGTCAACAAGGCCGTCAAGGACGAGAACGGCTTTGCGTACACGACGAAAACCGGCATCTACGGCACCGACTATCTGATGCGGGCCCTGGTGACCGCGATCGGACTTGGCGCCAACCGCCCGCAGGATGCGGTCTATCCGACCTCGCAAAAGGATGCGGATGACCGCAAGTACAATGGTGCGAACAAGTATGTCATGCGGTTTGCCAAAGGCCATCTGCCTCCGGCCGAGGGATTCTGGTCGCTCACGATGTACGACAGCAGCTACTTCTTCGTGAACAATCCGCTCAACCGATATTCGATCAGTGCGCGGGAAAATCTGAAGGAAAATCCGGACGGCTCGACCGATCTCTATATTCAGAAGGACTCGCCCGGCAAAGACAAGGAATCCAACTGGCTTCCTGCGCCCGAGGGAGATTTCATACTCATGCTACGGATGTATTGGCCGCAGGAAACCGACCCTTCGATCATCAACGGCACCTGGACGGTTCCGGCCGCCAAGAAGATCGGCGCCTGAGAAACTGGATTCTTGCCGGCTCCAACCGGGGCCGGCATGAATCAACGTGCTACAATTTGCGGGGGCGAATCGTATGCTCGAGCGAGCCGTACAGGTCGTTCCGTACACACCAAAAGGGGGTGTGACATGCGACTTCGCGGTCTTTCGATGAGGCGGCAACCAAACGGGCGAGGCAAGACGCTCAGGGATGCCGGCATCGCCATGATACTGGTCATGGCGTCAGTTTCGTCTGAGGCCGCGCGTGCCGACGAGGGTGGCGTCTCATATTGGCTTCCCGGCCGCTTCGGCAGCCTCGCTGCGACCCCGCAGGTCCCCGGCTGGTCGATGGCGGAGGTCTACTATCACACCAGTGTAAGTGCATTCGGCAATGCCGCGGCCGCCAGGGAAATCCAGGTCGGCAGAATCCCTGCTGCGGTAAACGTCGATCTAAACCTGCATCTGAGCGCGCAGGCGGATCTCATCCTTCTCAATCCCACTTATACGTTCGCGACGCCGGTGCTGGGTGGCCAGCTTGCCATCGGCGTGACCGGGCTGTTCGGGCGGTCGAGTGCGGATCTTGTGGGGACGCTGACGGCGGCCGTCGGTCCGCTGGCGACTACCCGCACCGGCAGCTTCGGCGATTCAATCACATCGATAGGTGACCTCTACCCGCAAGCGACGCTGAAGTGGAACGCCGGCGTGCACAATTTCATGACCTATGTAACGGGAGACGTTCCGGTCGGAGCATACAGTCCGAGCAGCCTCGCCAATCTCGGCATCGGTCATGCCGCCATCGATGCAGGCGGCGGCTACACCTACTTCAACCCGCAGGCGGGCCATGAATTTTCTGCAGTCGGGGGCTTCACCTACAATTTCAAGAATCAGGATACGCAGTATCAGAACGGGATCGACTTCCATCTGGATTGGGGCTCCTCCCAGTTTCTTTCAAAGCAGGTTTTCGTTGGCCTGGTTGGATATGCCTATCAGCAGGTCACCGATGATTTCGGCCAGCACCCTGTCCTGGGGGGCTTTCGGTCCCGCGTGCTGGGCGTTGGACCGCAGATCGGCTTCCTGTTTCCCGTGGGCGACATGCAGGGTTATCTGAATCTCAAAGGGTATGGAGAATTCGCAGCGGAAAATCGCCCGGCCGGCTGGAATTCCTGGTTGACGTTCTCGATCTCTCCGATGGCACCGACCAGCACCGTGACGCCGACCCGACGGATCGTGACAAAATAGCAGTGTTGTGCGTGCCTACAATTATGCCAAGATCACGCCACGATGCGCCGCGCTCGCGCCAGAGGCCGTCGATGCCGGCCGTTGGGACGCCGGCTGGGCAATCGTCGCCGCTGCCGGTTCGATACTTCGGAGTCGTGATGGCCAGGCTGCAGGGTCCAGGTTGCCAATGTCGGCCTGATTGGTTTCGGCCGCGCTAACCCGAAAGTCGAGTCGATGTTGCCGGATACGCCGTCGGTCAGTCAGCTCTCTCACGTGATTTCTCAGGCGGCTGCGCCCGCATTTCTGCTCGGCGCATTGGCGGCTTTTATCGCGGTGCTGATTTCCCGCCTCAACCGGATCATCGACAGATCGATTTACCTGAACCAAATTTCTGATCAGGATCAGGCGAGGTGCCGGCTCAAGGCAGACCTGCCGCGTCTTGCTCGGCGCGCCACCATGATCAATCGCGCGATCTTCTGGTCCATCATGGGAAGCATTTCGATCAGCGTTGTCATCGTTGTCGGCTTTGTGAGTGCGTTCCTTCACATCCAGCACGAGCGAGGCGTTGCCATCCTCTTTATTGTCTCCGTTGCGGCCTTCATCGTGTCGTTGGTGGATTTCGCGCGAGAGGTCCGAATTGCTCTGAGCGAGCTTGATCACTACGGCTAGATGCAACGCATCGATACGTGCACGCCCTAGTCGGCGCGCCCGGCAAACGTCCTGAGCGCCGCCACCATCAGTTCCGGCGCTTCCTGTGCGACGCAATGCCCGACACCGTCGAACGTCCATCGGCTCGCATGCCGGATCAGCGCCGCGGCGCGGCCTGCCATCTCCTTGTAGATCGGCCATGACTGCTCAGTGGTCGCGATGCAGACCGGGCAGGCGATGTCGGAGAACCACGGGAACGGATTGCCGCGGCCGTCGCCGGTGTAGATTTGCTCCATGGCCTGGAAGATCGGCCCTAGCAGGGCCGACTCGATTTCCGGCGTACAAAGCAGCCGCATGCGGCCGTCGTCGAGCCGCGCAAAGCCGTGATGCACATAGGCCCACAGCGACCGTTCGGTCCATGGCGCGAAGGCCGGCGCGGCGCGCAGCCGCTGGAACAGGTCGTCGGCGCTGTCGAATTCGGCCCGGCGGCGCAGCACGCCTTGCACGGATCCGCGCGCGATGTCGCTGAGGCCGCCGGCGCGCGGCACGCGCGGATCCATCGCGGTCGGCTCGGTGACATGCAGGCGCGCGAAGCGACCGGGCATCAGTCTGGCTGCGAGCAGCAGGTCGGTTGCGCCGGCACTGTGACCGATGCCGTAGATGTCCTGGAGGTCGAGGCGCTCCACCGCCATGCGGACGTCTTCGGCAAAATCCTGAAAGTGATAGCGATCGGCCGGCGGCTTGTGGCTCAGGCCATGGCCTCGGCGGTCGAGCGCGTAGATCGTGTAATCGGCCGCCAGCGCCTCTGCGACCTCGGTCCACACCTCCGCGACAAAGCCTGTGCCGTGCAGCAGCAGCGCCGGCGGCTTGTCCGAGGCCGGCTCGCCCCATTGCGCCACCGCAAGCTGTGCGCCGGCATCGCCGACCAGAAAGCGCTTCGGGGCGTTCATCGTCGTTCTATCGCGCATCCTGCAGGATCATCGCCGCTGCCTTCTCGGCGATCATCGCCGTCGGCGTGTTGGTGTTGCCGGAGGTGATGGTCGGCATCACCGAGGCATCCGCGATGCGCAGGCCGTGCAGGCCGTAGAAGCGCAGCCGCTCGTCGACCACGGCCATCGGATCGTTGGCCGTTCCCATCTTCGCGGTGCCGACGGGGTGGAAGATCGTGGTGCCGATGTCGCCGGCAGCCTTGGCGAGCGAGGCATCGTCGTCGCCGACCGAGGGGCCGGGCAGGAATTCCTCGGGATGATATTTCTCCAGCGCCTTCTGCTGCATCAGTCTGCGCGTGGTGCGGATCGCGTCGGCCGCGACCTGGCGGTCGTCGTCGGTCGACAGATAATTCGGCGCGATCGACGGCTTGTCGTCGGGCGCGGTCGAGCGGATCCGCACCGTGCCGCGCGAGCTCGGCTGCAGATTGCAGGCGCTCACCGTGATCGCGGGGAAGCGGTGCAGCGGATCGCCGAACTTGTCGAGCGACAGCGGCTGCACGTGGAACTGGATGTTGGCGCGCGAGCGCGTCGCGTCCGAGCGCGTGAAGATGCCGAGCTGCGACGGCGCCATGGTCAGGGGACCACGGCGGCGAAACGCGTAGTCGAGGCCCATCAGGCCGCGGCGAATCAAGTTGTAGTAGGTCTCGTTCAGCGTGCGCACGCCGGATACCTTGTAGATCGCGCGCTGCTGCAGATGGTCCTGCAGATTATGGCCGATGCCCTGCACGTCGAGCACGATGTCGATGCCGAGCGGCGACAGCCATTCGGACGGACCGATGCCGGAGCGCTGCAGCACCTGCGTGGTTCCGATCGAGCCAGCGCAGAGAATCACTTCGCCCCTGGCGCGGGCCTCGACCACCTCATCGCCCTGGCGGAACAGCACGCCGGCGGCGCGGCCGCTCTCGATGATCAGGCGGTCGACCAGCACGTCGGTCTCGAGCCGCAGATTGCCGCGGTTCAGCACCGGCTTGAGGAAGCCGCGCGCCGACGACCAGCGTCGGCCGCGCTTCTGGTTGACGTGGAAATAGCTGGTGCCTTCATTGTCGCCGGTGTTGAAATCCGGGATGCGCTTGATGCCCATCTCCTCGGCGGCATCGCCGACCGCATCGAGGATCTGCCACGACAGCCGCGGTGCCTCGATGCGCCAGCCGCCGCCGACACCGTGATGCTCGCTTTCACCGAGGAAATGATCCTCCAGCCGCTTGAACGCCGGCAGCACGTCGCTGTAGCTCCAGCCGGTGAGGCCGAGCTGCCGCCAGTGGTCGTAGTCCGCGGCCTGGCCGCGCATCGAGATCATGGCGTTGATGGCGGAGGAGCCGCCGATCACCTTGCCGCGCGGGTAGGCGAGTGCGCGGCCGTTGAGGCCCGGCTCGGCCTCGGTCTTGAACATCCAGTCCGAGCGCGGATTGCCGATCGCGAAGAGGTAGCCGACCGGGATATGAAACCAGATCCAATTGTCCTTGCCGCCGGCTTCCAGCAGCAGCACGCGCTTCTTCGGATCGGCCGACAGGCGGTTGGCCATGATGCAGCCCGCCGTGCCTGCGCCGACGACAATGTAGTCGAAATCACCCTCGAGCCTTCGCGGCATGTCCTCGTTCCCGGCAAGCGTCTCTTGTTGACGTCGTTCTATAGCGTTTTCGAGCGAAGTGGAGCCCGGTTCGCGTGAAGAAAACGCGTCAATACAAGAAAATAGAACCTGGTTCTGACAGAGTCAGAACCGAGTTCTATCCAGACGCAGCGGGCCGACACAAGCCCGGCGGCGCGTGTCGGGGGTGCTGGATGATCAGGGGCGGCTCGGTTCGGCCAGTGTGACCTCATGTCTCGCGCGGGGAACGCAGACGATCAGCGTCAGCATGCCGATGCCGAGCACGGTGCCGACGAGGGCGAGCGGTGCGTAGATGCTCCCGGTTGCGATATTCATCCAGCCGATCAGCGCAGGGCAGACCGCGCCGCCGAACGAGCCGATCGCGCTGATCAGCGCGATGCCGCCGGCCGCGGCGCTGCCCTCCAGCATCGCGTTCGGAATCGTCCAGAACAGCGACAGGATCGCGAAGATGCCGATCGATGCGACGGCAAGCAGCGTCACGGTCAGGAGCACGCTGCCTTGCGCGGCCTGCAAGGCGATGAAACACGCCGCTGCGACGAGGCCGCAGCAGACCACGTGCCGGCGCCGTTCTCGTGTGCGGTCGGAACTGTAGCCGATCGCCACCATGCCGATCGCGGACGCAACCGAAATCGCGCCGCTCAGCCAGCCGATTTCGGTGGTCGTCGCCACGCCGACGCGTTTCAGCAGCGTCGGCGTCCACAGCAGGATGGTGTTGAGCGAGCAGAAGAACGCGAAGTAGATGAAGGAGAGCAGATAGACGCGCGGTTCGCGCAGCGCCGCCGCGAAGCTCCGCGTGGTGCCGGGAACGGCGGCGCGGTCGCGGGCGAGGTCGCTTGCGACCTGCCGCCGCTCGTCGACGCTGAGCCAACTCGCGACCTGCGGTCCGTCGGCGAGGTAGAGATAGGCGACGATGCCGAGCAGCACAGCCGGGCCGCCTTCGAGGATGAACAGCCACTGCCAGCCATGCAGGCCGTGGACGCCCTGCATGTGATCCATGATCAGGCCCGACAACGGTCCCGCGATGACGCCGCCGAGCGGCACCGCCATCACGAACAGGCTCGTCATGCGGCCGCGTACGCGATCCGGGAACCACAGCGTCAGGTAATAGAGGATGCCGGGGAAGAAGCCGCCTTCGGCGGCGCCGAGCAGGAAGCGCAGCAGGTAGAGGTGATACTGGTTCTGCACCAGCGCGAGCAGCATGGTGACGACGCCCCACAGCACCATGATCCGCAGCAGCGTCTTGCGGACGCCGACCTTGACCAGCAGCAGATTGCTCGGGACTTCGAGCGCGACATAACCGACCGAGAAGATGCCGGCGGCAAGCCCGAACACCGCGTCGTCGATCTTGAGGTCGTGCAGGAACTGCAGCTTGGCAAAGCCGATGTTGAAGCGATCGATGATCGCCACCGTGTAGCACGCCAGCAGGAACGGGATCAGGCGCCAGGCGATCCGTCCATAGAGCTGCGAATGAGCCGCATCCTGCATCGAAACCTCCGAATGATTCTTTTGATTGTTGGGCGAATAGTGCCGCGAGGGCACTGCGCTCCCTCGCGTTGTTACGGGGTCGAGACGAGCGAAGCTCGCTCTGAGTGGGCTGGGGTGAGGGGCTGCCTTCGCATAATGCGGCGATAGCTGGGTCCGCGGAGAATCCCCGGCCTCTCCCCGCACGCGGGGCGAGGCGGAGCCCGTTGCTCCGATCGAGTGCGTCCCGCTAGTTCGGCTTCGCGGTCGCTGGAAACTCCAGCATCGCTTCGCCGGCCGCGACCGTCTCGCCGCGCTGGTTCTGCACGGCGACGTCGACCAGAACCCAGCGCGATTTTGCGGTGACCTGCTTGGCCTTGATGGTGCCGGCCGGGCGGATGGTGTCGCCCGGCTTCACCGGCTTCAGCCAGCGCGTCTCGAGCCTGCGATGGATCGCGCCTGCGGGATGCGCCCAGTCGGTCAGCATGCGCGAGATCAGGCCGAAATTGTTCATGCCGTGCATGATGATGCCGCCGAAATTGGTCTTGCCGAAGTCGCCCTTCATGTAGTTGTCGTCGAGATGCAGCGGGTTGTAGTCGAGCGATGCATCGCAGAACAGGCGGATCGATTCGCGCGAAACCGCGAATGCGGGGCCGTCGATGGTGTCGCCGGCCTTGAGAGATTCGAAATTCGCTGTGGTCATGGTGATCCTCCCTACATCGGACGGATGGTCTGGCCGCGACCCGAGCAGATCACGTCGCCATGCTGGTTGAAGAAGACGTTGTCGTGCACCACGAACAACCGCTCGCGCTTGATGAACTTGTCGAGCGCGCGCGCCTGCAGGGTGATGGTGTCGCCGGGGCGGGCCGGGATGTTGTAGCTCCAGGACTGTCCGGCATTGACGGTGCCCGGCGAGCGCATCCAGTCGTCGGCCGGCGTGCAGGCGAACATCAGCAGAATATGGATCGCGGGCGGCGCGATCAGCCCGCCATAGGGCCCGGCCTTCGCGGCGGCTTCGTCCAGATAGAGCGGATTGGTCTCGCCGACCGCACGGCAGTACAGCGCGATCGCTTCCTGGGTGAGCTTGTAGGGCAGCGTCTTGCGCGGCTCGCCAGGGACGATGTCGTCCCACACCTTGCGCAGCTTCGCGTCTTTCCAGAAATCGGTTTCGAACGGGGTGGCCGCAGAACTTTCTGCTTGCGCCATCGTGCATCCTCCTGCTATTGAGTTCGCTAGGCGAACAATTCATTCGCTGTATGAATAGACGCTAGCGCGGTCGGGGGCCTCTGACAAGCGTACGGGGCCGCGTCATGTGCAGGCAGCCATGCGGGCTGCGATGTCGTGAGCGCGAATGACGGAACCAGCCAGGCGCCCGCCATGAGCAAAGAGAGTGACGGCTTCGTGCGCGCGATTGCGCGCGGCTTCTCGATCATCGAGGCACTCGGCAAGCCGCCGGGGCGGCACACGCTGGCGGAGGCCGCCGACACTGCGGGCCTCAACCGCGCCACCGCGCGGCGTATCCTCGCCACCCTGATCGCGCTGAAATATTGCGCCTCCGACGGACGCTATTTCAGCCTGCGGCCGCGCGCGCTCGGGCTCGGCCTGTCCTATCTCAACGCGCTGCCATATTGGGGGCATGCGCAGCGCGCGCTGGAAAACCTGCGCAACGAGGTCGGCGAGTCCTGCGCGATGGCGGTGCTCGACGAGGACGAGATTGTTTACGCGCTAAGGCTGCCGGCGCGGCGGATACTCTCGGCCAATCTCGGCGTCGGCAGCCGGCTGCCCGCGCATCTGGTGTCGCTCGGTCGCGTCATGCTCGCGGCGCTGCCGCCTGGCACCCGCGAGGCTTATCTCGCGACCGGGGGCTTCAAGCAGGTCACGCCGCGCACGGTCACCGATCCGGAGCGTCTTGGCGAGTTGCTCGCGCGGGTCGAGAGCGACGGCTATGCCTGGGTCGATGGCGAGCTCGATCCGGCGATCTGCGGCATCGCCGTGCCGTTGCGCGATCCCGCGGGCGCGGTGGTCGCCGCGCTCAGCGTCAACACGATCTCGGGGACGGTGAGCGAAGCCGGCGCGCGCAAGAAGTTTCTGCTGCCGCTGCGCCGCACCGCGCAGGAGATCCGCAGCCAGATGCTCACATCAGGGTAGGGAACGGCCGTCATCGGGGCCTTTTCATCCGCTTCGGACCTGGATGGCTTTCCACACCCATGCCGAATGAATAGTCTTTCGCTTTGCTGGCCGGGTGAACTGCCAAGGAAAAATCCCGGCCGCGTCAAAGTGCAGATCGATTGCTCAACTTGCTGGAGGATTCCCGTGGCCGACCCAGTCCGCGTTCCTTTCTACCACGACGGAATGCGTGAGTTGCAGGACCGCTTCGACGGTCGTCGTGTCGCCGACGGCCTCGAGAAGCATCGCCTCCACTTCGAGTTTTGGGAACAGGACCGCAAGCTCATCGAGGAAACGCGATTCTTTTTCATCGCGACCAGCTATCAGGATAACGTCGATTGCTCGATGCGTTCCGGCGATCCCGGCTTCGTGAAGATCACCGGGCCCGATACGCTTGAATTCCCTGAGTACGACGGCAACAACATGTATCGGACGCTCGGCAACATTCACCGCAATCCGAACGTCGGGCTGTTGTTCGTACGGCTCGACGGCAAGACGTTTCGCACGCGCATCCGGGGCAAAGCGACGATCCACGACAGCGCCGAAGTGCTTGCCGGGCATCATGGCGCGAAGGTCGTCGTACGCGTCAAATGTGAAATCTTTCCAAATTGCCCGCGCTACGTTCCGGACCTGATGGGTGCCTCAGCAGACGTACCAGCGAATCTGTACGTGCCTCGGCCCGGGTACGAGCCGCCCGCCCCGGAATGGAAAAGCCGGGATTACCTCAAGGACGTTCTTTCGAAGTACGATCCGCATCGGAAGCGCGACGCATAGCGACAGCCGGGAACCGCATCCGGACGAGCGATCAGGGCAGCGGTGCCATGTAGGGAATGCTGCCGACCAGAACGAACACCTGCACCGCGTTGCACAGCATGCCGCCCCAATGCAGCTGGCGCAGCCGCCGCACGGCGGTGGGATCGCCGGCGTCTCTCGCGTCCGCCTCTGCATCGAGCCGCCGCAGAAACCATTGCCGCGCCAGCACCGCGAACCCCGCGATCAAGGCGATGCCGAGCGCAACGGCGAACCGGCCGGCCGCGGCAAAGGCGAGTGTCCCGATCACGCCCGAGACAGTGAGCACGAGGAAGTAGGCATTGAACATGCCGCGCAGCAGCCGGGTGACCGGCGGGACGTCGAGCTTCACAAGCAGGAACGCCGGTGCCGCCAGCAGGAAGTATCCCATCGGCACCAGCAGGATGATGGTGGAAAACAGGACCGCTTGATCCGGCGTCATGCAGCCGCTCCTTGTTGGAAGGCGAGAGGATTTCGGCGCGGAAAACCTGGGGTAGTATCCGTGCGCGATATGTCCCGCACTATTAGGCTTTGGTCGGATGCGACGATATCAGGCCTGAGGTCTGCGCAAAGTCCGGCAAGGGACGGCCTGCATCCCGTTTGCGAATGCAGGCCCCAGCCGCGAGCATGCCACATCTGTTTGGGTGGACCGGCTCTTGCATGCTAGAGATGACTTACGTTCAACCTCTGAGGCCAGAATTCTCATGCCCATCGTGAACCGCGTCGCCGATCTGCAACCCGATATCCAGGCCTGGCGCCGCGACATCCATGAAAACCCCGAGCTGCTCTACGATGTGCACCGCACTGCATCATTCGTCGCCGACCGGTTGCGCGAGTTCGGCTGCGACGAGGTCGCGACCGGGCTCGGCAAGACCGGCGTGGTCGGGGTCATCAAGGGCAAGAAGGGGCCGGCCAAGGGCGACGTCAAGGTGGTCGGCCTGCGCGCCGACATGGATGCGCTGCCGATTCACGAGCAGACCAATTTGCCTTACGCCTCGAAGACGCCGGGCAAGATGCACGCCTGTGGCCATGACGGCCACACCGCGATGCTGTTGGGGGCGGCGCGCTATCTCGCCGAGACGCGCAATTTCGCCGGCGACGCGGTCGTGATCTTCCAGCCGGCCGAGGAGGGCGGCGCGGGTGCCGCCGCGATGATCAAGGACGGCCTGATGGATCGCTTCGGCATCGAGCAGGTCTACGGCATGCACAACGGTCCGGGGATTCCGATCGGCTCATTCGCGATCCGCACCGGCCCGATCATGGCCGCGACCGATGCGATCGACATCAAGATCGAAGGGCTCGGCGGCCACGCCGCGCGGCCGCATAAATGCATCGATTCCGTGCTGGTCGGCGCGCAGCTCGTCACCGCTTTGCAGCAGATCGTCGCGCGTACCGTCGATCCGCTCGACTCCGCCGTGATCTCGATGTGCGAATTCCACGCCGGCAACGCCCGCAACGTGATCCCGCAAACCGCGGAGCTGCGCGGCACCGTGCGCACCCTGACCCGCGAGGTGCGCGACCTCATCGAGAAGCGCGTACGCGACGTGGTCGACGGCGTCGCCAAGATGACCGGCGCCAAGATCGATCTGACCTATGAGCGCGGCTACCCCGTCACCGTCAACCATGAGGCGCAGACCGAATTCGCGAGCCGCATCGCGCGCGAGGTCGCGGGCGCATCCAACGTGCACGAAATGCCGCCGCTGATGGGCGCCGAGGATTTCTCCTACATGCTGGAGGCGCGGCCCGGCGCCTTCATCTTCTGCGGCAACGGCGACAGCGCCGGCCTGCATCATCCTGCCTACAATTTCAACGACGAGGCGATCGTCTTCGGCACGTCGTATTTCGTGAAGCTCGTCGAGAACGCGCTGGCGGCGTGAGGGCTCTGTCGGGTCGTCATCGTTCAACGAATGCGTCACAGCCGGGCTTGTCCCGGCCATCCACGTCTTTCTTTGAGCGGACCCAAAGACGTGGATGCCCGGGACAAGCCCAGGCATGACCACGTTAAAGTGCTGCCCTCCGGGTCGTTAAGCGTCCCATCGCACTGGCAGCGTCACCGGACCGCGGAACACCCAGCCGCGCACGACCGGCGGCGCCTCCGCGCGGAGGCGCAGATTGCGCAAGCGCGCGAACAGCATCGGCGCCACGATCTTGCCGACGGTGAGCCGTGACACCCAGGTGCCGGCGCAGAAATGCGGTCCGGCGCCGAATGCCAGATGCGATTGCTTGGGCCGCGTCAAGTCGAAGCGGTCGGGCTCGGCGAAGCGGCCGCCGTCGCGGTTCGCGGCGCCGACGCAGAGGCCGATCTGAAGGTCTTGCGGCAGCGTGATGCCGGAAAGATCGACGTCGCGGGTGACGCGGCGCGGATACATGCCGATCGGTGAGATCCAGCGCACCGCTTCCTCGAGCGCCGCCGGCCACAGCTCGGGCTTCGCCAGCACGCCGTCCTTCTGCGCCGGGTTTTCCAGCAGGCCGAGCACAAGCGTCAGGATCGCATCGCGCGGCTCGTTGAGGCCGCCGCCGATGATCACCTTGATGTTGGCGCGGATGCCCTCGATCGGCATCGGCGGATCGGCATTGACCATCGAGGACAGGATCGAGGGATTGGGGTGGCTGCGGTGATCGTCGAGCACCGCGTCGATCGCGGCATCGACATCGGCGCTCGCCTGCATCGCCTTGCGCTCGACCTCGGCATCGCCGGCGTAATTGCCCGCGCCGTCGATCAGCGCCTGCGACCAGTCGGCGAGGGTCGGCCACGGCATCGTGCGAAATCCGATCATCGCCATCAGGCTGAGCGAAGCCATCGGCGCGGCAAGGGCGGAGAACAGATCGGCCTCATCGCTAGCGGAGAGGTCGTCGATCAGCTTGTCTGCGATCGCGGTGAATTGCGGCGCCCAATGCTCCTTGATCGTCGCCGGGCGGAACGAGGGCTCGATCGCCTTGCGGCCGATCGCGTGCTCGGCGCCGTCCTTGCGCATGAAGGTCGGCCCCATCACCTTGTTGACCAGCGAGGCCGGATTGTCGGCCGAGTAGGTCACCGGATCGCGCTCGATCCGCGTGATGTCGTCGAAGCGCGTCACCAGCGTCAGCTTCGCCGCCTCGACGAAGACCGCCGGCGCGATCTCGCGCAGGCGGCGGAAGATCGGATAGGGGTCGTCGAGCAGATCCTGATACGCGATATCGGTGACGACGGGCACGGCGCTGGTCATTGGTCCTCCCGGGAGCGCTTTTTCGCCAAGGCTAGCTCCGGGTGCACGATCGCTCAATTCGATGGGATTGATCCAATCCATCGAAATATTCCATGACCTTGTGCTAGGCTGGGCCGCCAGCAATGCAGGGAGGTGCAGCGTGGCGGCCAATTCCTCGATCGATCCGGTCGACATCGGGACTCTGCGGACCCTCGTGCTGGTCTATGACCTGCAGTCGTTCTCCGCCGCCGCCAAGCGGCTCGACGTCAACCAGTCCACCATCAGCTATGCGATCGAGCGGCTGCGCGGCGCGCTGCATGATCCGCTGTTCGTCCGCAGCGGCAACGGCGTGACGGCGACCGAGCGCTGCGCGGCGCTGGTCGCCTGGGCGCGGGACATGATCGGCGAGATCGACGGGCTTGCATCACCGGCGGAATTCGATCCGGCGACGGCGCAGGGCAGCGTGACGATCTCCTGCAACTATCACGAACGCCAGACCCTGATCCCGCAGTTCAGCACGCGGCTGCGTGCCGGCGCACCAAAGGTTCGTCTCGTCCTGCTCGATGCCGCAGGCCACGGCGACGTCCATCTCAAGCAGAACCGGTGCGACATCGTGCTCGGTCCGGTCGGGGTCGCCGGCGAGAGCTTCTTTCGGCGCCACATCCTCACTGATCACTATGTCTGCGTGATGGATCCGGCCAACCCGCTGGCGCGCGGCCGGATCGCGCTGTCGGCCTATGCCAGGGCCGAGCATGTCTTCATCACCCACAGCGGCGAGTGGCAGCCGCTTTATCTCGAGGCACTGAAGGCGAGGGAAATCGAGATCGAGCCGGTGGTCAGTCTTCCCAACCACGACAGTCTGGAGCGCATCATCACAGGCACCAGGCTCGTCGCGACCATCCCGTATCATCTGGCGCGGGCGATGCGCGGCGGCCTCCGTGTCGCCGCGCTGCCGTTTCGCGTGCCGATCTCGATCGACATGTACTGGAGCGCCAGAACGGCCAAATCCGGCCTGCACAAATGGGCGCGTGGCCTGCTGGCCGAGGTCGCGAAGGCCTGCGCCGCCTGAGCGAGGAGCCGGGCTCAGGTCCAAAGCAAAAGGCCCGCACCGGAGTGCGGGCCTTTGTCCGGCGCGTTGCCGCGCCGAAAGCATGTGGCGTCAGAACAGGTGGTAGAACACGTAGTAGAGAACGCCCGAGATGATCATCGCGGCCGGCAGCGTCAGCACCCAGGCCATCGCGATGTTGCGGATCGTGGCCCATTGCAGGCCGGAGCCGTTGGCGGCCATGGTGCCCGCGATGCCTGACGACAGCACGTGCGTGGTCGAGACTGGCAGGCCGTAGCCGTCGGCCGCTGCGATCGTCGCGGCCGCCGTGATCTCGGCGCAGGCGCCCTGCGCGTAGGTCAGGTGGGTCTTGCCGATCTTCTCGCCGACGGTGACGACGATGCGCTTCCAGCCGACCATGGTGCCGAGGCCGAGCGCGATGGCGACGGCGAACTTCACCCAGCTCGGGATGAATTTCGTCGCGGCATCGAGCGAGCCCTTGTACTGGTTCAGCGTGGCGATGTCGGCAGCGGTCAGCTCGGCTTCCTTGTCCTTCATCAGGAAACGGATCGCCTCGGACGCCAGGTACATGTCGTTACGGGTGTTGCCGACCGCGTCAGCCGGGAACTTGGCCAGCGATCCATACTGGGCAACCTGCTGGCCGATGTCGCGCACCAGCACCGCCAGCGACGGAAAGGTGCCTTCGTTGATCTGGTGCTGCGCGACATAGTTGGTCACGGCCGGGCGCGGATTGCCGATCACATTGTAGCCGGCGGCCTTGCCTTCGATGACCTTGCTGGCCGCGGTTGAGTGCGCCGTGAACAGCTCGATCTGGCTCGAGGGCATTGCGCGGTTCAGCGCATAGGCGGTCGGTACGGTGCCGATCAGGATCAGCATGATCAGGCCCATGCCCTTCTGACCGTCGTTGGAGCCGTGGAAGAAGCTGACCAGCGTGCAGGTCAGGATCAGGATGCCGCGGATCCACCACGGCGGCGGCTGGTCGCCGACCGGTTCGCCGAACAGCGCCGGCGTCGCGCGTTGCAGCGCGATCTTGAGGAGGTAGAGCAGGCCGGCGGCGAGCGCGAAGCCGAACAGCGGCGACAGCAGCAGCGCCTTCGCGATGTTGGTCGCCTGCGACCAGTCGACGCCCGAGGTGCCGTCACGGCCGCGCAGCAGCGCGTTGGTGATGCCGACGCCCATGATCGAACCGATCAGGGTGTGCGAGCTCGAAGCCGGCAGGCCGAGCCACCAGGTGCCGAGATTCCAGATGATGGCGGCGATCAAGAGCGCGAACACCATGGCAAAGCCGGCACTGCTGCCGACCTGCAGGATCAACTCGACCGGAAGCAGCGAGACGATGCCGAACGCGACGGCGCCGCTGGAGAGCAGCACGCCGATCAGGTTGAACATGCCCGACCACACCACGGCGACATGGGCCGGCAGCGAGCGGGTGTAGATCACGGTGGCGACCGCGTTTGCGGTGTCATGAAAGCCGTTGACGAATTCGAAGCCGAGCGCGATCAGCAGCGCGACGAACAGCAGGATATACGGCAGGAAGGAAGTGATGCGCGTGCCGGTGGCGTCGACATCGGCATAGATGCTGTAAGCAACGAACAGCAGCGCGGCCGCAACCACGCCCAAATAGATAACCCCGGTGAGAGGATGAAAGCCCTTGTCGAGGTCCGGCCCCTTCTTTAGGGCGGGCTCGATCGAGCCGGGTAACGCCATATCGCTCATGGTAAACTCCTGTCCCAATGCGCCCGATTTTGATCGATGCATATGACAAGCAATTGAAATCCGGCCCCGCGAGATGAGCCGGCTTGCGGTGACGGTGGACATCGAGCCGAATTTTCGTGCAACGCATTGAACGCGCACGTGGCTTCGCGGCCTCGTGGCAATCTCCAGCAACTACGGATCGCCGATCGCGACGGGAGGCTGCGGCCTGCGTTTCGCAGGACGAGGCAATGTGCGGATGACACCACACCGGGATCCGGCGGGGCCTGGCGGCCGGAGAATTCGGCGCGCGCGTGCGAGGATCGCGAATGAGGGGGGAGGATTGCGAGATGAGGTGGCGCGCCGCACGATCGGGGCTAGCAAACCGCGCAGCGCGCCCGCCTCAGGGTACGTCATGGCGTGAACATGACGCCCGATACCTGCGGAACATGCTACCCTACCACGGATCAATTAAAGGTTGTAGGTATTTGTCTGCGTTCAGAACAATTTCTCGTTGCGATGTGGTTCCTCCGGTTCCACTGGTTTTGCGGAACTCAAGCCGCATCGGCTGATCTGCGCAATTGATGTGCGGCGATTTTCAGGTCGTCGACAAAGCGCTGATATTCCAGCGCCTTGGCTTTTTCATCCGGCAACCGCAACAGATAGGATGGGTGTACGGTGACGAGCACCTTGGTTCCGTCGTGGTCGATCAGATGGCCGCGGTTCTTGTTGATCGGCGTGATCTTGCCGAGCACGCTCTGCGCCGCGGTGGCGCCGAGCGCCATCACAAGGTCCGGCCTGATGGTGGCGAGCTCGCGCTCGTACCACTGGCGGCAGGCGCGGATCTCCGGTGTGCTCGGCTTCTGGTGCAGCCGGATCTTGCCGCGCGGCACGAATTTGAAGTGCTTCACTGCGTTAGTGACATAGACCTTGCGGCGATCGATGCCGGCTTCCTGCAGCGCGCGATCGAGCATCTGGCCGGCCGGTCCGACGAAGGGGTGGCCTGCGAGATCTTCCTTGTCGCCGGGCTGCTCGCCGACCAGCATCAGCGTTGCGCTCTGCGGTCCCTCGCCGAACACGGTCTGGGTTGCGTCTTTCCACAGCGGGCAGGCGCGGCAATCGGCGGCCTCGTCGCGCAAGGCCGCAATCGCGTCGTGAGCTTGCCTGTCTTGAGCTTGCTTGCCTTGAGCTTGCTTGCGGGGCATCGGCGTATCCTGTCGCTTCTGCGGCTCGGCCGCCTTGCGTGCGATGAAGGGGCCGCTGGTCATGCGCATTGCGTCTTCGATCAGAGGCTTAATGATCGAGTCCTCGGGCAGGTTCCTCCAATAGGCCTGCGGCGTCTCCATCACTTTCAGCCGCGCGGGATTGAACAGGCCGTTGTCATGACGCCGCCAGGCTTCCTCCAGCCGATCCTCGCTCGGCACCTCGGATTTGGCGACGCCGGGCGAGATCGAGATCGCGTGCCCGTCCCAATGGGCGCAGACGTCGGGGGTCAGGATCGACCACGGCATGTCGGCGAAGCGGCCGGCGAAGAACGGTGCGGCGAACTCGACGATGCGGTGTTCGGGCTCGAACCAGGCGACGTAATGCGCCGTCCGTTCGCGTCCGATCTCGCGGAAGCGCAGATGCGCGTGCATCCTGTCGATGTCGCTATAGACCGCGCGCGCCATCGCGTGGACCTCGGCGACGTCGGGGTCATCAGTCGCGCCGAGCAGATCGTGATGGCTGCGCAGCCGCCACAGCAGGCGGTAGAGCAGGGCGAAGCGCGCGTCATTGCGATACAGGATCGCGGTCTTTGCGAGTTCGACGAATATCGCGGGGACGTTGAACTGCGCCTGCGGCACGTCAGGCAATTCATTCACGCAGGATACCGGCGACAATTCGTCGTTGCGGCGTACGGTCCACGTGATCTCCGCGGGCTTCACGTCATTGATCGCCAATCGCCGCGCGGCCTTGCGCCAGCCTTCGAAATCGGTGTCGTTGTCGAGCACGATGATGCGCATGCGATTGCTCCGTTTCCGTCACGCCGCCATTTCCGGGGCCCTCCGCGTCTGAGTTGCGGAAGTGCGGAGCCCGACCGCTTCGACGGCTGCTGAATCCCATTGATTCCACTGATGAATCGATGAGCCCACCAATCCGATTGACTCCGCGGGCCCTGTTAGCTTTATATTAGAACATATCATGAACAATCGAGCCAGTCCCTGGTTCACTGTTCTGGTCAGTGACGGCCTCAAATTTTGGTTGGGAAGGAGCGGCGCAATGAATGGCGCACGCACGGGTACGCTTGCGTCTCTGCGCGGCAGCATCGCGCGCATCGAGGCGCCATCGGAGGCGGCGATGCCGAACCGCATCGCGCTCGGCCACACGAGCGCGGACGCGATGCTGCGCGGCGGGCTTGCACCGGCCGCGCTGCACGAGGTGTTCGCGGCCGGCCATCAGGGCGGCGCGGCGACCGGCTTCATTGCGGGGCTCGCCGGACGGATATCAGCGCGCAAGCCGCTGGTCTGGGTGCGGCAGGATTTTTCCGATCGCGAAAACGGCGCGCTGTCGATGCGCGGGCTCGCCGAGCTCGGCCTCGATCCGCGCCTCCTGGTCACGGTGCGCGCCGCCGATGTCGATGGCGCCCTGCGCACTGCTGCCGACGCGCTCGCCTGCGATGCGCTCGGCGCTGTCGTGCTCGAGATCTGGGGCGATGTGCGCCAGCTCGATCTCGTCGCCAGCCGCAAACTGACCCTGGCCGCGCAAGCCTCCGGCGTCACCGCGCTGGTGCTGCGGATCGCGGCTACGCCGATTCCCTCGACGGCGGAGACGCGCTGGATCGTGCGTGCGGCGCATTCGCCGCCCGGCAATGCCGCAAGCGCCTGGGGCGCGCCGCGATTCGAGGCCGAACTCGTGCGCAACCGTCATGGCCCGGTCGGGCGATGGATCATGGAATGGAAATGTGATGAGTGCCAATTCAGTGAACCGTCGGCGTATCCTCAGCCTGTGGCTGCCACGCCTGCCCATCGATCGCATCAAGCGCAAGCTCGCGCAGGACATCGCCTCGCAAGCTGAGGCTCGGGAGGTCGATGAACCTTCAAGTGAGGTGAGCACGTTGGCAGGGCTCTCTTCCCCCTTGCGGGGGAGAGTTGGAGAGAGGGGTACCACGAACGCCGGCGTATGCGGCTTACCCCTCTCCCTAGCCCTCCCCCGCAAGGGGGGAGGGAACCCGTCTGCCGATGCGTCCCTTACGAAAAGCAAAGAACTCCCCAGCGTCGTGGTCGCAAAAGACCACAACGCCATCCTGCTGCACGCCGTCGACGAGGCCGCGATGCGCGCCGGGCTGTCGATCGGGCTGCCGCTCGCCAATGCGCGGGCGATCTGTCCGGAGCTCACGGTCTACGACGCCGACCCCGCCGCCGACCTGAAGACGCTGAACGACATCGCCGACTGGTGCGACCGCTTCACGCCGCTGGTCGCGCTCGATCCGCCTTACGGCCTGTTCCTCGACATCACCGGCTGCGCGCATCTGTTCGGCGGCGAACGGGCGCTGCTGCAGATCGTCATCAATGCGCTGAACCGGCGCGGCTTTGCCGTCAGTGCGGCGATATCAGGCACCTCGATCGCGGCGCGTACGCTGACGCGCACCGCCTCGGGCAGGATTGTCGCCGATGGCGAGGAGGCGGCGGCGGTCAGCCCGCTGCCGGTGTCGGCGCTCGGTGCCGATGCCGCTGTCACCACCGGCCTGCGCCGCGCCGGCTTGAAGACCATCGGCGATGTCGCCTCGCGCGCGCCGCATGAAATCTCGGCGCGGTTCGGTGCGGCCTTCACCACCTTACTCGGCCACGCGCTCGGGCAGGGCGATGCCCCGATCAGCCCGCGCAAGCCGCTGCCCGATTACATCGTCGAGAAGCGTTTCCCCGAGCCGGTCGCGACCGACACCGTGATCGCGCTGACGCTCTCGAGCCTCGCCAAGATGCTGGTTGCGGCGATGGACAAGCAGGGCAAGGGCGCGCGGCAGCTGGAAGCGAGCTTCTTCCGCACCGACGGCGCGGTGCGCGCGATCATGGTCGAGACCGGGCGCCCGGTGACGCGGCCCGAGATGATCGACCGCCTGTTCCGCGAGCGGCTCGATGCGCTCAACGATCCGCTCGATCCCGGCTTCGGCTTCGATCTCATTCGCCTCGCCGCAGGGCGGACCGAGATCGTGGTGCAGCAGCAGCGCGATCTCGACGCCACCATACACGACAATGACGAGCTCTCGGCGCTGATCGACCGCATCGCCGCGCGCATCGGCGGCAAACGCGTCGTCGTACATCTGCCGCTCGAGAGCCACATCCCCGAACGATCGGCGCTGGCGCTGCCGGCGCAGCATCATCTGGCCGGGGCAGGCGCCGCCGCCTGGCCGGAGCGGGTTGCGGGCGAGCCGCCGCTGCGTCCGCTCAGGCTGTTCGAGCGGCCCGAACCGATCAAGGTGCCGTTCGCGACCGTGCCCGACGGTCCGCCGCATCAATTCACCTGGCGGCGCGCGCAGCACGACGTGGTGCGGGTCGAGGGCCCCGAGCGCATCGCGATGGAATGGTGGAAGCAGGACGGCGCGTCGCTGACGCGCGATTATTTCCGCGTCGAGGACGCCGAGGGCCAGCGCTTCTGGATCTTTCGCGACGGTCTCTACGAGAGCGAGCTGCGCGACGAGGAGGGCAAGCCCGTCCCGGCCAACTGGTACGTGCACGGACTGTTCGCATGAAGCAGAGCGTTTTCGAGCGAAGTGGGAGCCGGTTCGCGTGAAGAAAACGCGTCAAAACAAGAGTCCTCCACCCGACTATGCCGAGATCGGCATCACCAGCAATTTCTCCTTCCTGCGCGGCGGTTCCGATCCGCGCGCCTATGTGCATCAGGCGAGCGAACTCGGGATTCCCGTGATCGGGCTCGCCGATCACAACACGCTGGCCGGCGTGGTGCGCGCCTGGAAGGAGCTCGACAGCGAGAAGGTCGCCCATCCGCCAAAGCTTTTGATCGGCGCACGCATCGTCTTCATCGACTCTACGCCCGACATCCTGGTCTATCCGCGCGATCGCGCCGCCTATGGCCGGCTGTGCCAGCTCTTGACCCGCGGCAAGCGCGGCGCTGGCATCGAGCGGATCGAAAAAGGCGAGTGCCATCTGAAGCTCGCCGACCTCCTCGACTTCGCCGAGGGCCAGCTCCTGGTGCTGGCGCTGCCGCATCGTTTTGAGGAAGCAAGCGCGCTCGATCTGCTTGCAAAGCTGAAGGCAAGCGCCGCCGACGGCGTCTGGCTTGCCGCAAGCCTGCTCTATCGCGGCGACGACAGGCGCCGCCTCGCGCGGCTGCATGGTCTCGCCACCGATGCCGGCGTGCCGCTCATCGCCACCAACGAGGTGCTCTATCACCATCCGGCGCGCCGCCCGCTGCAGGATGTGCTGACCTGCATCCGCGAAAAGACCACGATCGAGGCGGTCGGGCGCAGGCTCGAGGCCAATGCCGAGCGGCATCTCAAGCCGGCGCATGAAATGATCAGGCTGTTCCGCGATCTGCCGGACGCGATCGCGGAAACCATGCGCTTTGCTGCGCGCATCTCTTTCTCGCTCGACCAGCTCAAATATCAATATCCCGACGAGCCGGTGCCGCCGGGCAAGACCGCGCAGCAGCATCTGGA
This sequence comes from Bradyrhizobium sp. BR2003, assembly GCF_009720285.1. Taxonomy (NCBI): domain Bacteria; kingdom Pseudomonadati; phylum Pseudomonadota; class Alphaproteobacteria; order Hyphomicrobiales; family Nitrobacteraceae; genus Bradyrhizobium; species Bradyrhizobium sp. BR2003. Next base: position 217,659 of record NZ_SMYJ01000019.1, on the reverse strand, counting down.
AGATTTGACCTGGGCCGGCGTCGACAAATATTTCGGCGGCGAGATCGACGAAAAGCTTCGCACCACCCTGAACAAGGAGCTGGCACTGATCGCCGAGCTGAAATACGCGCATTACTTCCTCACCGTGCACGACATCGTGCACTATGCGCGCAGCCAGAACATCCTGTGCCAGGGGCGCGGCTCGGCGGCGAATTCCGCGGTCTGCTTCGTGCTCGGCGTCACCTCGGTCGATCCGACCAAGGTCGATCTGCTGTTCGAGCGCTTCATCTCCAAGGAGCGGCTGGAGCCGCCCGACATCGACGTCGATTTCGAGCATTCGCGGCGCGAGGAGGTGATGCAATATGTCTACCGCCGCTACGGCCGCCACCGTGCCGCGATCATCGCCACCGTGATCCATTATCGCCCGCGCAGCGCGATCCGTGACGTCGGCAAGGCGCTCGGGCTGACCGAGGACGTCACCGCGGCGCTCGCCGACACCGTGTGGGGCAGCTGGGGCAAGGGCCTCAACGACATGCAGGTGCGCCAGGCCGGGCTGGATCCCAAAAATGCGATGATCAACCTCGCGGTCGAACTCGCCACCGAGCTGATCGAGTTTCCGCGCCATCTCTCGCAGCATGTCGGCGGTTATGTGCTGACCCAGGACCGGCTCGACACCTATGTGCCGATCGGCAACGCCGCGATGGACGACCGCACCTTCATCGAATGGGACAAGGACGACGTCGACGCGCTTAGCATGATGAAGGTCGACGTGCTGGCGCTGGGCATGCTGACCTGCATCCGCAAATGTTTCGACCTGATCGCCGACCACAAGGGCGAGCGCCGGGAGCTTGCCACCGTCCCGCAGGACGAAGAAGAAGTCTACGACATGCTGTGCCGCGGGGAGTCGCTCGGCGTATTCCAGGTCGAGAGCCGCGCCCAGATGAACATGCTGCCGCGCTTGAGGCCGCGCACCTTCTACGATCTCGTCATCGAGGTCGCGATCGTGCGCCCCGGTCCGATCCAGGGCGACATGGTGCATCCCTATCTCAGGCGGCGGAATAAACAGGAGAAGGAAAGTTACCCATCGCCCGCGCCCGAGCACGGCCCGCCGGATGAGCTTTACAACGTGCTGCACAAGACGCTCGGCGTGCCGCTGTTCCAGGAGCAGGCGATGCGGATCGCGATCGAGGCGGCAAAGTTCACCTCCGAGGAAGCCAATGGCCTGCGCCGCTCGATGGCGACCTTCCGCAATCTCGGCACCATCGGCAGCTATGAGGAGAAGCTGGTCGGCAACATGGTGGCGCGCGGCTACGATCCGGACTTCGCCCGGAGCTGCTTCGACCAGATCAAGGGCTTCGGCAGTTACGGCTTCCCGGAAAGCCACGCCGCGAGCTTCGCCCAGCTCGTCTACATCTCCTCATGGTTGAAGCACCATCATCCCGATGCGTTCTGTTGCGGCCTGCTCAACTCGCAGCCGATGGGCTTCTATGCCCCAGCCCAGATCGTCGGCGACGCCCGCAAGAACGGCGTCACGGTGCGCGAGGTCGATGTCTCCTACAGCTTTGCGCAGAACACGCTGGAGGAGAAGGTCGGCGATCATTGCGCGGTGCGACTCGGCTTCCGCCAGATCGACGGGTTTCACTGGCTCGATGAGGATGAGGAAAGGTTGAAACAGTTACAATCGTCATTCCGGGATGCGCAATTGCGCATCGTGGGCGCGCGAAGCATAAACGTACATGAGTCAGGGAGGCACGAATGGAAGGGCTCTCTCCCCCCTTGCGGGGGAGAGTTGGAGAGAGGGGTAAGCCACGACCACCGCCCGTGCGGCTTACCCCTCTCCCTAACCCTCCCCCGCAAGGGGGGAGGGAACCCGCCCACCTCCCGCGCGGCCTTGGACGGGGTTGAGAAAGACTGGGCCGACCGCATCGTCGCCGCGCGCAACCGGCGGCCGTTCACTTCGCTGGAAGACTTCGCCCGCGACACCGGCCTGCCCAAGCGCGCGTTGATCCTGCTCGCCGACGCCGATGCGTTCCGCTCGCTCGGGCTCGACCGCCGCGAGGCGCTGTGGGCGGTGCGGCGGCTGCCTGACGACGTGCCGCTGCCGCTGTTTGAGGCCGCCACCGCGCGCGAGCAGCCGGATGAGGGCGCCAAGCCGCTGCCGGAGATGCCGCGCCCCGAGCAGGTGGTCGCCGACTATCAGACCATCCGCCTGTCGCTGAAGGGCCATCCGATGGAATTCCTGCGCGAGATGTTCACCAGAGAGCGCGTCGTCGCCTGTCACACCATCAACCTGAGCAACGACCGTCGCCGCGTCAGTTGCGCCGGCGTCGTGCTGGTGCGGCAGCGACCGGGCAGCGCCAAGGGCGTCGTGTTCATGACGCTGGAGGACGAGACCGGCATCGCCAACATCGTGGTATGGCCGAAGGTGATGGAGCAGTACCGCAAGGAGGTGATGGGCGCGCGCCTGATCCTGGTCGAGGGCTATATCCAGAGCAGCCCGGAGGGCGTGACGCATCTGGTGGCGCAGCGCATGACCGATCGCTCCCACGATCTGATCGGCCTCGCCAATGAATCCTTGAGCCGCAAGCATCCGGTGCCGGCGGGCCCCGCGCTGATCGAGCCGCTCAACGACGACAGGCGCGATCACGGCGACAACTCGCCGCAAAAGATCCGCCACCCGCGCAACGTCCGCATCCTGCCGCCGTCCCGCGATTTCCATTAGTCGTCGCGCGATGGCGGCAGCCCCTGAGCCAGCTATGTCCCCACTGCGCGGCGAGGCCATTGCAGCATCGCCAAACCTTCGAATATTTTCTTCGGCTTTTCGGAATTTAACTTGACGGCAGACCCAACTCAGATGTTCAATATGCCCGTCTCACCCGACACGAGGGGCGCTTCGCGGTCGTCACGAACGTGGGTCGAGATGCGGTGGACGCTGCGTGCGCAACTGACGAGTGCGCATGAGGCGGACGGCGAAATCGTGCAGGCCTGACGCCCTAACGGCAGGTGTCTTTTCACATTGCGCGATGCGCGTTGTGGAGACGGTGACAACAAAGCCCAGTCTCGCCGGGGAGAGCACGTATAAGCCGTAACCCATCGCGCAGGGAAAGCCGGGTTGTATCCGGTTACACCTGTGGTCCTACCCCCGAGCTTTCTACCCATTGCTCGGGGCCCATGGGTGCGATCGGCACCCGGCTTTCCCTGCGCCCTCTGAATTCAGAGTGGCGAAACGAAGAGCAAAGCTCGGGCAAATGATGTCGCGAGACTGCGAAGCCGTATCCCCATCACAGCCGTCATCGCCCGGCACTCGACCGGGCGATCCAGTACGCCGCGACTTCTCAGTTCAAGCAGTCACGTCTATGCGCGGGTGATGACACCGCGTGTTTGTCATCATGAATCGAGGACCGTCCACCGCCGTCGTCCTGGCGAAAAGCCAGGACCCATTACCCCAAATCTCAATTGTTGCGCGAGGCTGGAGCCACGATCGCGTTCATCATCAAGCGCGGTGGCTATGGGGCCTGGCCCCCGTGCGCAATTGCGCACCAGGCCAGGATGACGATTGAGGAGATCGTCAGCCCATGTCTGTCACCGTCATGCTGAGGAGGCCGCGCAGCGGCCGTCTCGAAGCAGCAAGCGGGATGGTGGATGCGGCGCGAACGCGCCATTGTCCATCCAATCAGATCATCGAATTATGTCGCGAGAATGCGAACGTGCAGCCTACACGCCAATGCTGACACGCAGCTTACAACTGCTCCCTGTCGAACGGGCCCATGTTGCATCGACGACGGATGACTTCCTCAGCCGCTGCATGCTACTCCACTGCGGCGCCGACCGGCGGTCCGCCGGGCGGGCGATGCAGGAAGGTGATCGAAGCGTAAGCGCCGACCCACGAGCCGAGGGCGGCGAAGGCGACGTAGAGCCAGTTTTCGGTGTAGCTGATCACCGCATAGGAGGAGAGCACATACCAGACGCTGCTCCAGGTCGCCGCCGGCACGCGCTTGCGTGCCACGACCGCCGAGGTGAACATGACATAGACCGCGTCGGTCGCTGCGGTCGCGAGGAAGACAGCGCCGGCGGTGAGAGGATCGATGGCAGCCATTGCAACTCCTGTGTGGGTCAGGCAGAGCTAGAAATAGGCAGGGCTGGAAAATGACAGTTGGGATCGGGCACCGCCTTTTTGTCATCATGCTCGGGCATAGAATAATCGCAAACGGGTATGCGCATGCAGGACATTCGTGAAATCCTTTCCGATGTCTGGACCGTCGCCGGCGGCGCGCCGGCCGCGCTCGATGCGGTCGCGCTGACCGGCAGCGAGCCGCAGCTGCCGTCGTCGTTTCGGGTCGCAGCCGCAGCGCAGGCGCCGATCGCAGCGGCCGGCCTCGCGGCGGCCGAGATCTGGAAGGCCCGCAGCGGCGAGCAGCAAGAGGTCGCGGTCGACATTCGCCATGCCGTCGTCGAATGCCGCAGCGAGCGCTATTTGCGCGTCGACGACAAGCCGCCGCCGCCGGCCTGGGACAAGATCGCCGGCGTCTATCGTGTCAAAGACAATCGCTTCGTCCGCCTGCACACCAATTTCCCGCATCATCGCGATGCCGTCTGCAAGGTGCTGGGCTGCAACGCCGAACGTGACGAGGTCCAAGCCGCGCTGCTGCGATGGGACGGCGAGGCGTTCGAGACCGCGGCCTACGCCGCCGGCGGCGTCGTCGCCTTGATGCGCTCGCACGACGAGTGGTCGGCGACGCCGCATGCCAAAGAACTGGCAAAGCTGCCGCTGATCTCGATCGAGAAGATCGGCGAGGCCGCGCCGAAGCCGTGGCCCGCCGGCAACCGGCCGCTGGCCGGCATCCGTGTGCTCGATCTGTCGCGCGTGATCGCCGGTCCCGTCGCCGGCCGCACGCTCGCGGCGCATGGTGCCGACGTGCTGCTGATCTCCGGTCCAGATCTGCCTGATATCCCCTGGCTCACCATCGACACCGGCCGCGGCAAGCTCACGAGCTTCCTCGAGCTGCGGAGCGAGCAGGGGCGGGGCGTGATGCAGGGTCTCGTGGCGCAGGCCGATATTCTCTCGCAGGGCTATCGTCCGCAGGCCATTGCGCGGCTCGGCTTCTCGCCGGAGGAAGCGGCGCGGATCAATCCCGGGATCGTCTACGTGACGCTGTCGGCCTATGGTCATGCCGGACCGTGGGCTGAGCGCCGCGGCTTCGACTCGCTGGTGCAGACCTCGACCGGCTTCAATCACGCCGAAGGACGGGCGGCCGGCACCGATGGGCCGAAGGAATTGCCGGCCCAGATGCTCGACCACGCCACCGGATATTTCATGGCGTTCGGCGCCATGATGGCGAAGGCCCGCCAGGCCCGCGAAGGCGGCAGCTGGCACGTCCGGGTATCGCTGGCGCAGACCGGGCGCTGGCTGTGGAATCTCGGCCGCCTCGAGGGAGGTCTTGCGACCGAGGACCTGAAAGCGGATGCGGTGCAGCCCTTCATCGAACGGCTGCCGTCCGGCTTTGGCACGCTGAACTCGGTCCGCCACGCGGCGGTTCTGTCGCGGACCCCGGCCCATTGGTCCCGTCCGGCCATGCCGCTCGGCAGCCTTCCTCCGGAGTTTCCCGCTCCGGAGTTTCCTCCCCCGGAGTTTCCCGGATGAGACATTCAGCTGCCGTTCAGGCTATCCGAACTTTAACGACTGGCATCGCCGAAGGGCGATTTTTAGGTTGTTTGATACGCCAATTCAGCACTATTAGCGCACCGCTGGGGCTGTCCCGCCGGACGCAGCAACGATCGACCCCGCGGACCGCATGGTGAAAGAGTTTACCAAGAGAATGCAGAGCTTTAGCCGCCCGCGCCTGGTCGTGGCCGCGGCGCTGCTGGCGGTTGCCTGCGCGGGTGCCTATGGCTACACGCGTTTCGGCACGGAAAAGCAGACATCTTCGGAAGTCTCCAGCCAGTCCCGCAAGGGCGGCGCGCGCTATGCGCCGTCGGCGGCCGAGTGGGCCAGCCTGACCTTCCAGACCGTGAGCGAGCGCACCTTCCGCTCCGAGCTGGTGACCGAGGGCAAGATCGGCATCGATGAGGACCGCTCCACCCCGGTCTACTCGCCCTACACCGGGCGCGTCACCCGCCTTATGGTGCGGCCGGGCGATGCCGTGGTGAAGGGCCAGCCGCTGTTCGTGATCGAGGCGGCCGACACCGTGCAGGCGCAGAACGATTACGTCGCGGCGATGACCGGCCTCAACAAGGCGCAGTCGGCGCTCGACCTGGCGCAGATCCAGGAGAAGCGCGCCAAGGATCTGTCCGAGGGCAAGGCGATCCCACTGAAGGATTATCAGCAGGCGCAGGCGGCGCTGGTGCAGGCGCAGAACGATGCGCGTTCGGCGCAGACGCTTTTGGAAGCGGCGCAGAACAAGCTGCGCATCCTCGGCTTCAGCGACGACGACATCACGACGCTGCGACAGAAGGGCCGCCTCAATCCGGAGACGACGGTGTTCGCGCCGATCGGCGGCACCGTGGTTCAGCGCAAGGCCGGTCCGGGCCAGTATGTCTCGACCGGCGCCAGCGACCCGGTCTACGTGATCGGCGATCTGTCGACGGTCTGGCTGATCGCCTTCGTCCGCGAATCCGACGCCGACAGCGTCGCGGTCGGGCAGGACCTCACCTTCAGCGTGATGGCGCTGCCGGGCAAGGTGCTGAACGCGAGGGTCAACTATGTCGCCGCGGCGATCGATGCGACCTCGCGCCGGCTCCTGGTCCGCGCCACCATCGACAACGCCGACAAGCGGCTGAAGCCCGAGATGTTCGCCAATGTGACGCTGTATTCGAAGGGCGATCATCCGGCGGTCGGCGTGCCGAAGCAGGCGCTGATCTACGAGGGTGACCAGGTTCGGGTCTGGGTCGCGAGGCCCGACGACAAGACCATCGAACTGCGCCAGATCAAGCCTGGCCTCATCAATGGCGACCTCGTCGAGGTCGCCGGCAACCTCAAGCCGGGCGAGCAGATCGTGACGAAGGGAAGTCTCTTCATCGACCGCGCCGCATCAGGCACCTAAGCGCATGATCCGGAAACGTGGGAACCGGTTTTCCCTCGCGACGAACGCACAACGCGTTTGCGCGGAGATCACGCTCAATAAGAAAGGTCCCTTCCAGTTGAAAGCGTCGATCTGAATGGATCGCCTCGTCGCCCTTGCCGTCAATCGCCGCTACTTGATGGTGGCCATGTTCGTGGCCGTCTTCATCGGCGGCCTGATCGCGTTCAAGCAGCTCAACATCGAGGCCTATCCCGATCCGACCCCGCCGATGGTCGACATCGTGACGCAGAGCCCTGGCCTCTCGGCCGAGGAGATCGAGCGCTACATCACGATCCCGATCGAGACCCAGGTCGCCGGCATCAAGAACCTCAAGACCATCCGGACCATCTCGCTGTACGGCCTTTCCGACGTCAAGCTGCAGTTCTCCTTCGACTACACCTATGACGAGGCGCTGCAACAGGTGCTCAACCGCCTGTCGCAGCTCGCGCCGCTGCCGGGCAACGTGCTGCCCGGCATCTCGCCGCTGAGCCCGATCGGCGAAATCTTCCGCTACCGCCTGAAGGGACCGCCGAACTACAGCGTGCTCGACCTCAAGACGCTGCAGGACTGGGTGCTGCAGCGCCGCTTCCGTGCGGTGCCCGGCGTGATCGACGTCACCGGCTGGGGCGGCAAGACCAAGACCTATGAGATCCAGGTCGACTTCAACAAGCTGGTCGCCAACGGCCTGACGCTGCCGCAGGTGCTGCAGGCGGTTTCCAACGCCAACATCAATGTCGGCGGCAACACCGTGAACATCGGCTCGCAATCGGCCGTGGTGCGCGGCGTCGGCCTGATCCGCTCGATCGACGACCTCGCCAACACCATGGTCTCGCAGTCCGGCGGCAATCCGGTGCTGGTGCGCGACATCGCCCATGTCACGATCGGCGAGAAGCCGCGGCTTGGCATCGCCGGCCTCGACAATGACGACGACATCGTGCAGGGCATCGTGCTGATGCGCCGCGGCGAGCAGAGCTCGCCGACGATCTCCCGCGTCGAGCAGCTGGTCCACGACATCAACCATTCCTCGATCCTGCCGCCCGGCGTGAAGATCGAGCGGATCTACGACCGCAAGGACCTGATCGAGCTCACCACCCACACCGTGCTGCACAACATGGTGGTCGGCATCCTCCTGATCGTGCTGTTGCAGTGGATCTTCCTCGGCGACCTCCGCAGCGCGCTGATCGTCGGTGCGACGATCCCGTTCGCGCTGTTCTTCGCCGTGATCATCCTGGTGCTGCGCGGCGAATCCGCCAATCTGCTGTCGGTCGGCGCGATCGATTTCGGCCTGATCGTCGATGCCACCGTGATCATGGTAGAGGCGATCTTCCGCCGGCTGTCGCAGACCACGGCGCTGTCGGAAGACGAGCGAAGCCACATCTCCGAGGACACGGTGATGGGGATGAAGAGCCACGCGATCCTGTCGGCGGGCGCCGATGTGTCGCGTTCGATCTTCTTTGCCGCGGCGATCATCATCGCGGCGTTCCTGCCGCTGTTCACGCTATCCGGTGTCGAGGGCAACATCTTCGGCCCGATGGCGCGCACCTATGCCTATGCGCTTGCCGGCGGCCTGCTTGCGACCTTCACGGTGACGCCGGCGCTGAGCGCGATCATCCTGCCGGCGCACATCCACGAGACCGAGACCTGGATCGTCAAGAAGCTCGACGGGATCTACGTGCCGGTGCTGAACTGGGCGATCGCCAACCGCAAGATGGTGATGACCGGTGCGGCCGGCCTCGTGGTCATGACCATCATCTTCGCGCGCTTCCTCGGCCTCGAATTCCTGCCCAAGCTCGAGGAGGGCAATCTGTGGATCCGCGCCACGCTGCCGCCGACGATCTCGCTGCAGGAAGGCAATGCCTATGTCAACGAGATGCGCAAGCTGATCCGCAGCCGTCCCGAGGTGCTGTCGGTGGTGTCGCAGCATGGCCGTCCCGACGATGGCACCGACGCGGCCGGCCTGTTCAACGCCGAGTTCTTCGCGCCGCTGAAGCCGGCCAGCGAATGGCCTACCACCCACGACAAGGAAGTGCTGACCGCGCAATTGCTGGCGCAGCTGCAGGAGAGATTCCCGGGCGTCGAATTCAATTTCTCGCAATATCTACAAGACAACGTGTCGGAAGCGGTGTCCGGCGTGAAGGGCGAGAACTCGATCAAGCTCTACGGCAATGATCTGCAGGCGCTGACCGACACCGCCAACAAGATCAAGTCGGTGTTGTCGACCGTGCAGGGTGTCACCGACCTTGCGGTGTTCACCTCGCTCGGCCAGCCGACCATCCAGATCGACGTCGATCGCGCCCGTGCCGCGCGCTACGGCCTGTCGCCGGGCGACATCAACGCCACGATCCGGGTCGCGGTCGGTGGCGATAGCGCCGGCGACCTCTATGAACCCGGCAGCGACCGGCACTTCCCGATCATCGTCCGCCTTGCGCCGGAATATCGCAAGAGCGCGGAGGCGATCCAGAACTTGCGGATCGGGGTGGCCAACGCCAATGGCGGCATCACGCAGATCCCGCTCTCTGAAGTAGCCTCGATCAACCTGATCTCCGGCGCGGCCTATATCTACCGCGAACAGCAGGAACGTTACCTGCCGATCAAGTTCTCGGTGCGCGAGCGCGACCTCGGCAGCGCGATCCGGGAGGCGCAGCAGAAGATCGACGAGCAGGTCCAGCTGCCGCCGGGATCGCGTGTCGAGTGGGTCGGCGAATTCGGCAACCTGCAGGATGCGATCAGGCGGCTGTCGATCGTGGTGCCGATCAGCCTCGCGCTGATCGCGGTGCTGCTGTTCTTCAATTTCGGCTCGATGGTCGACACCATGCTCGCGATGAGCGTGATCCCGATGGCGATCTTCGGCGGCGTGCTCGGACTTCTGATCTCGGGGATTCCGTTCAGCGTGTCGGCGGCGATCGGCTTCATCGCGCTGTTCGGCATCGCCGTGATGGACGGCATCATCATCCTGTCGCAGTTCAACCAGCTGATCGATGAAGGCTACGACCGGATGCGCGCGGTGATCCGCACCGGCGAGTTGCAGCTGCGTCCGGTGCTGATGACCTGCGTGGTGGCGGGCGTCGGCCTGTTGCCGGCGGCGATTTCGGAAGGCATCGGCTCGCAGGTGCAGAAGCCGCTCGCCATCGTCGTCGTCACCGGCATGATGCTGGCGCCGCTGGTGATCTTGATCACGCTGCCTGTGCTGATCTTCTATTTCTCGCGCCGGCCGCGCGAGCGCTAGCTTGCTCAGAAGGGATCAGGTGAAGCCGTAGAGCCGTGCCGGGTTGTCGACCAGGATCGCCTTGCGGATCGCGGCATCCGGCGCCCAGACCGGAAGCTGGTTGAGGAGGCGGCCGTCGTCGATCTGAAACAACGGTGTCACGTCGGTGACCTTCCTGCCTTGCGGCGTCACCGAATCCGGGTGCGGCCAGTCGGTGCCCCAGACGATACGCTCGGCATTGGCCGCGATCAGCGCCTGCGCCAGCGGCGTGGCGTCGGCATAATCGGGCGCGAGCTTGGAGGCGCGGTAGGCGCCGGAAATCTTGACATAGGCCTTGCCGGACTTGACCAGCGCGAGCAGGTCGGCAAATCCCGGCTGGCCGGTGCCGAGCGCGGCCTCGGCGCCGCCGAAATGGTCGAACACGACCGGCACCGGCGCTGTGGCGACGAGGTCCTTGATCGCGGAGATCATGGCGAGGCTGGTGAACAGCTGCACATGCCAGCCGCGCGCCTTCATCCGCTCGATCGCGGCCGAGAAGCGCTGCCGGCCGACATTCGGATCGTTGACGCCGCCGGTCGCGAGGTTGAGGCGGATGCCGCGGAAGCCGGCCTTGTTCATGGCATCGAGATCGCTCTCGCTGGTCTTGTCGTCGATCACGGCGACGCCGCGCGCGGTCGGCCCGCGGGCCGTGATGCCGAACAGGGTCGACGAATTGTCGGGGCCGTAGACGCTCGGCGTCACGATCACCACGCGCTCGACATGGAGCGCCTTGTGCAGCGCGCTCATCTCCTCCGGCGAGGCCGGTTCCGGCGTGTAGACGCGGCCGGCGAAGAACGGGAATTTCTCGGGGTCGCCATGGATGTGGGTGTGGCAGTCGCACGCCCCGGCAGGCACGTCGAAATTCACCGCGGTCGATGGTTGCGCTGCCTTGGAAAATGCGTTGCTGCTGGTCATGGTCACTCCGGCTGCGATGGAAGCCAGCATCATATCGCGTCGCGTCAGCATTGGACGTCTCCCTGCGTGCTCGGCTGTTATGCGCGTCATACGCGCGCCGGCATTATGGGTTGCCGGCGGGGGCGGAGGTTATCGGCGGAGAGAGCGGGCGGGAAGGGCCAGTTCGCGGTGTGAACGGTTCCGCAATGCCTATTGTCCCGACGGCGTGCGCAGGCCGTGCCAGGCGTCGCGCACCTGATGGTAGTGCACCTCGGGCAGGTAGTCCGGCGTCTTCAGGTTCAGCGTCTTGACGTCAAGGCGCCCGGTTGCGCTGAGCAGCGTGTAGGAGGCGATCACGCGGTCGCGCTGCGCACCGATCAGCCGCGCCCGCGCGGTGATCAGATCCTGCTGCGCGTTGAGCACGTCGACCGTGGTGCGCTGGCCGCCCGCGGCTTCCTTCTGCACGCCGGCGAGCGCAACTTCCGCGGCCTTCATCTCGGACTCGGAGGCCGACACCGCGATCTTGGCCCCCTCATTGGCGACCCACGCGCTGACCACGGCGGTCTTGGCCTGATTGCGGACCTGATCCAGCACCAGCCGGCTCTGCGCCGCGACTTCCTTGGCCTGCCGGGTCTGCGATGCGGCGGTACCGCCGTCATAGATCGGTTGCGTGACCTGACCGATCACCGAGGCTTGATCGGTTCCGAAGGTGCCGAGCGTGGAGTCGGTGTCGCGGCTGCGGCTGACGCTGCCCTGAACGGAGACATTCGGCATCAGGCTGCTCTCGGCGACGCGGATCGAGGTCGAGGCGACGTCGACGTCGAAACCTGCCGCGGTGACGGCGGGATGCTCGCGGAGCGAGAGCGCGATCGCATCCTCGCGGCTGCGCGGCAACAACCGGTCGATGGTCTCGGCCGGACGCAACTGGGATGGCGCGTTGCCGACCACCTGCGCATAGGTAGCCTGGCTGACCGCGTAATTGACCTCGGCGGCGTTGAGGTCGGCGAGGCCGCGGTTGAGCCGTGCCTCAGCCTGGGCGGTATCGGTCGGCGTTACGTCGCCGGCATTGAGGCGTCGTTCGGTGATTGCCCGGGTCTCCTTCAGGAAGGCGACGTTGGCCCGCTGCGCCTCGACCAGGGTCTGATTGGCCAGCACGTTGGTGTAGGCGGTGACGGCGTCGAGCAGCACACCTTGGCCGACATTGCGCAGCGCCTCGCGGCCGGACTGCACCTGCAACTCGGCAACGCGGACGCTGTTGGCGGTCTTGAAGCCGTTGAACAGGGTCTGCGTCACCGTGACGCCGATCTGCCACGGCTTCAGCGTTGCGGTCTGGATCACATTGCCGGGCAGCTGGTCGCGCACCGCCTGCAGGCCGACCGACAGGCCGGCGATGATCTGGGGACGGTAGCCGGCCAGCGCCTGCGGGACGTTCTCGTCGGTCGCCCGCTGGCGCGCCCGCTCGGCATTGAGTTGCGGATTGGTCTGATACGCCTTGACCAGGGCTTCCGACAGGCTCTCGGCGCGGGCATTAGTCTCCGTCAGCAGCGCGCATGCCAGCACGCCAAGGCCGATGCCCGACAAAAGCACGCGCCTCGTAACATCGCCGACCCTCGCGGCACGCTCAACCATGTGATCCCGCAAACCAAAAACCCCGGCAGTGCGCCCCCGCCGCCGCCGCCGACACATCTACCTGTTTACGGGGCGGTGCCGCCACAGACAAACCGCCGCGCGACATCTGCACATCATTTCAGTTCTTGTCTGTTGCCGGTTCGTCACACGCGCACGTACCGGTCATATGAAGTATAAGTTTGAACCGCCGGCCGTCGATTCAACGATGCCGGTTATCCACCGTCTCCTCTGGGTCCATTGCTGATGCCCATCTTCTTCTCCGACCCCGAGGCGATCGCGGAGCACATCATTCGTGACGTCGGAACCAAACTGGTGGTCGGGCTACCGCTCGGCCTCGGCAAGGCCAACCACATCGTCAACGCGCTGTATGCGCGAGCAGTGGCCGACCGCTCCATCAATCTGACGCTGTTCTCCGCACTGACGCTGGAGAAGCCGAAGCCGAAGAGCCTGCTCGAACGGCGCTTCATCGGACCGGTGATCGATCGTCTGTTCGGCGGCTATCCGGATCTCGCCTATGCCGATGCGCTGCATCGCGGCGCGCTTCCGTCCAACATCAAGGTGATCGAGTTCTTCTTCCTCGCCGGACAGTGGCTGCACCAGCCATTCGCGCAACAGCATTACATTTCCGCCAACTACACCCATGCGGCGTCATACCTGTTGTCGCGCGGTCTGAATGTCGTGCCTCAGCTCGTTGCCAAGCGCGTGGTCGACGGCGTGCCACGCTACAGCCTGAGCTGCAACACCGACACCACGCTCGACGTGCTGCGCGCCCGTGCGCAGGGGCGGGCGTCGTTCAAGCTGATCGGCCAGGTCAATTCCGAGCTGCCGTTCATGCCCGGCGCCGGCGACCTGCCGGCGGATGAATTCGCCGCGGTGCTCGACAGTCCCGAGACCGATTTCCCGCTGTTCGCGCCGCCGTCCGAGCCGATCAGCGACACCAAATATGCGATCGGCTTGCACGCCGCCGGTCTGGTGCGTGACGGCGGCACGTTGCAGATCGGCATCGGGCAGGTCGGCGACGCGCTGGCGCAGGGGCTCGTGGTCCGCCATCGCGACAACGCCCAATTCCACGGCATTATGCAGCGCCTTGCGCCCGGTACCGAGCAACTCGCCGCGGCCGAGACCGGGTCGTTCGAAAAGGGTCTCTACGGCGTCAGCGAGATGCTGTTCGAGGCGTTTCTCGGACTGATCGATGCCGGCATCCTCAAGCGCGACGTTGGCGGCGTGATCCTGCACGGCGCATTCTTCCTCGGCCCGCCATCATTCTACCGGGCGCTGCGCGAGATGGCGCCGGAGCAGCTGGCGCGGATCCAGATGATGCCGGTTTCCTTCACCAATGAGATCTTCGGCGACGAGGACGGCAAGCGTCGCGCCCGGGTCGATGCGCGCTTCGTCAACAACGCGATGATGGCGACGCTGCTCGGCGCTGCGATCTCGGACGGTCTCGAGAACGGCCAGGTCGTGAGCGGGGTCGGCGGCCAGTATAATTTTGTGGCGCAGGCATTCGCGCTCGAGGGCGCACGTTCTGTGCTGGCGTTGGAGGCGACGCGCCAGTCCGGCAAGCAGGCGCAGTCGAACATCCGTTGGTCCCATGGACATGAGACCATCCCGCGCCATCTGCGCGATGTCTTTGTCACGGAATATGGCGTCGCCGACGTCAGGGGGAAATCCGATGCCGACGTGATCGCCGCGATGCTGCAGGTCTCGGACTCCCGCTTCCAGGGCGAATTGATGCGGCAGGCCAAGGACGCCGGTAAGCTGCCGCGCAGCTACGAGATTCCCGCGGCGCATCGCGAAAATTATCCCGAGCGGATCGGCGATGCGCTGAGGCCCGCGCGCGATGCCGGGCTGCTGCCGTCATTCCCGTTCGGCAGCGACTTCACCGATGTCGAGCAGCGGCTGATTCCGGCCTTGCAGATCTTGCAGCAGGCGCAGCACACGCCGCTGCAACTCGCCGGCCTGCTGTGGCAGGGCATGCGGCATCCGCCCGATGCCGCCGACCGCGAATGCCTGGCGCGGCTCGGTCTCGACAAGCCGACGCATTTCACCGAGCACGCCTATCGCGCGCTCGTCACCGCGGCCTTGCAACGGAGCCCGAAGGGCTAAAGCGCGATGAGATCATCACGCTTTAGCCTGTTGTCTGCGCATGATCTTGTCCGGAAAACCGCTTCGCACTTTTCCGGATCATGCTTTAGCGGTTCTTGTTGACCGGCTTGCGCTTCTCGATGAACGCCGCCATGCCCTCGGAGCGATCCTCGAGCGCGAAGGTCGAGTGGAACAGGTTGCGCTCGACATTCATGCCTTCCGCGAGCGGCGTCTCGAACGCGCGGTTGACGGCTTCCTTGGCCATCGCGACCGCCGGGCGCGACATCGAGGCGATCTTCTCGGCTGCCGCGAGCGCCTCTTCCATCAGCTTGTCGGCCGGCACGATCCGCGACACGAGGCCCGAGCGCTCGGCTTCCGCCGCATCCATCATCCGCCCGGTCAGGCAGAGATCCATCGCCTTCGACTTGCCGATCGCGCGGGTCAGGCGCTGCGTGCCGCCGATGCCGGGAATGGTGCCGAGGGTGATTTCCGGCTGGCCGAACTTGGCGGTGTCGGCGGCGATGATGATGTCGCACATCATCGCGAGCTCGCAGCCGCCGCCGAGCGCATAGCCCGCGACCGCGGCAATGGTCGGCTTGCGGCAACGGGCGACGCGGTCGCCGCCGATGGCGGTGAAGTCGCTGTTGAACATGTCGATGAAGCCCTTCGGCTGCATTTCCTTGATGTCGGCACCGGCCGCGAAGGCCTTCTCGCTGCCGGTGATCAGGATGCAGCCGATCTTGTCGTCGGCCTCGAGATCGTCGACCGCCGCGGCGATCTCGCGAAACACGCCGAACGAGAGCGCATTCAGCATTTTCGGCCGGTTCAGCGTGATGACGCCGACCGGTCCCTTGCTTTCGACAATGATGAATTCGAACGTAGCCATGGACGCAAACCCCGTGCCTGATTTGCCGGGCAATGTGCCCGCTGACGGGATGCGCTTCAAGGGGCTGAAACGAGGCTTTGGGCCGCGGTGCGGCGCCCCCCGCGCCGCACCGCGAGCGCCTCCGCTAGGCCATGAACATGCGCGCGGCGGAGGCCACCGTGAGCAGGGCGCCGAAGCCGATGAAGATCTTCCCGATCAGTGAGGTCTGGTCCCAGCTCGCGCTGTCGCTGCTCGCCAGAACCGGGGCGGGCTTGGGTGCCGCCGCGGCGACCGGCGGCTGCGCAGGCGGTGCCTCCTGCTGGGCGGTCTGCGGCTGAGCCGGTTGCGGCTGTTCCGCCGGCTGCTCCTGCTGCAGGGCGCGGTCGACGTCGTTGAGCTGGTCGGATGCGACCACATTACCGTCGGACTGATCCGCGGGCTTGTCGGCCGCTGCGATCAACGCATTGGCTTTCACCGGCGTCGCCGCCGCATTGTCGTCGCCGGAGGTCAGCTCTGCATTGGCGTTGGCGACCGTGGCGGGAATGCCTGCCGAAGTGACGCTGCCGGCGTCGCTACCGGTGGCCTTCTTGCTCTCGGATTTATCGGCCGTTTTGGAGGACTGGCGACGCGCATGGCGCCGGCTATGCCGGGGGCTCTGTTGCGCGGACTTGTCGGTCGTTGCGCTGTCGGATTTCGATGCTGATGTGTCCGAACCGGCCGCATGTGCCGGCAGCGGACCGGCGAGACCTACGAAAAGCCCTGTCAGTCCTGTCGCAACCATCAATGCCAAGCGCCCGCTGGCTTTGATCTTCATTTTGATGATCTCCCCATGTCGCCCGCCCAAGGGCGAAAAGAGACCCCGCCGCGTGTCCACACCGGGGCAGAAAAAGGGAATCTTCGGGCATCCGGGGGCAAAAGCTGGGCAATTTCGTCCTAGCGGTCGATCGGGCGAGCAGCAGCACCGATGCTTGTCGGACCGATCGGTGTTATGAGCCGTGACGTCTGAAAACCCGCCGGAGCGATTCTTTGAGGCCGATCCTCGGCGCGGTTATGCCGGAGAATGGGTATCACGAATTCGTGATCGTCTGGCGTGCCGCGTAACGAACTGAAAGATCGGCCGAATTGCAATTCAGGAGCCTGCGTGCGCGAACGTGAGGATGAATGGACCGGCCTGATGCGGTCGGCCATTTCAGGCGATGACGCGGCGTATCATCGCCTGCTCAAGGCCATCACGCCGGTACTCCGTGCCGCGGCGCGCCGCGGCTTGGCGCGCGCGGGACAGCCGGTCGATCAGTCCGAGGACATCGTGCAGGACATCTTGTTGGCAGTGCATTTGAAGCGACAGACCTGGGACACGAGCGCGGCGTTCGCGCCGTGGCTGTTCGCGATCGCACGCAACAAGCTGATCGACGCGCTGCGCCGCCGCGGCAAGCGGATCTTCGTCAACATCGATGATTTCGCCGAGACGCTGCCTGGGGAAACACCGGAGCCGACGGCCTCGCCGAGCGAGGTGAGCGCCCAGCTGCAGGCGTTGCCCGCGCGGCAGCGCGAGGTGCTGCAATCGATCGCGGTCGACAGCGCCTCGATCAAGGACACCGCGGCGAAATTCTCGATGACCGAGGGCGCGGTGCGGGTCGCCCTGCATCGCGGGCTTGCCAGCCTCACTGCGAAATTACGGGATCAATGAGCATGGACACCGATCAACTCATTCGAACCCTGGCCGCCGACAATGCCTATCGCGCGCGTCCGGTCGGTCTTGCGCTGATGCTGGCACTGCTGGCGGCGGCGCCGGTCTCGCTCCTGATCTTCTTCGCCGAACTCGGCGTGCGGCCCGACGTGATGACCGCGATGCACAATCCGTTCTTCGACCTGAAGTTCGCCGTGACGCTGGCGCTCGCCGCATCGGCGATCGCGGTCAGCCTGCATCTGTCGCGGCCGGAGGCCTCGCTGCGCGGCTTCGGCTGGTGGCTGCTGATTCCCGCCGGCATCCTCGCCGCCGCCATCAGCGGCGAGATGATGATGCCGCAGCGTACGCCGATGATGACGCGGCTGATCGGCAAGAATTCGATGGCCTGCATGACCGCAATCCCCGCGATGTCGCTGCCGCTGCTGGTCGGCGCGCTGTACGGGCTGCGGCAGGGCGCGCCGGCGCGGCCGGCGGTGGCCGGTGCGATAGCCGGCCTGCTCTCGGCAGGGCTCGCGGCGACCGTCTATGCGTCGCACTGCACCGACGACTCGCCGCTGTTCGTCGCCACCTGGTACACGCTGGCGACCGCGATCGTCGCGAGCGTCGGCGCGCTGATGGGAAACCGGGCGCTACGCTACTAGGCCGCGGGCGCGGACTGCTGCATGCGATGGAAGCGCAGCACCTGCTGCGCGGTCGACGGCCGCAGCCGCTCATAGGTGTCCTTGCAGGCCTGCAGATCGGTCGGCTCGCCGCCCGAGATGTCGTCGCGCAGGTTGATGATCGCCCGCACCGTCGACCATGACAGGCCCGAGACCTTGGCGAGGATCATGACGCCCTCGGCGCGGGTTTCGATCATCATGTTCTCGGCGACGCTGACCGAGACGTTGGCGAGCGCGGCCAGCGAGGCGTTGGTCTCGTCGAACTTGCCGGCCTCGGCGAAAGCTGCGAGCTGGAATTCGTCGAGCCGGCCGTCCTGGTAGAGCGACTTGACGAGGGCATGCGCGATCGTGGTGTCCGGCGTCACGGCGGCCGGCGCCGAGCGCGCGCGTCGCGTCGCTTCCTTCACCGCGATCGGAATCTCCTTGGCCTGCTGCGGATTGGCGGCCTCGAGCCGCTGCCTGACCGCGTCCGAGGCCTTGGCGACCAGCTTGAGATAGAGATGCCGCGGGATGTTCGGGCGCAGGCCGACGCAGGTCGACAGATTGTCGTCGCCCTCGGCGCGGCTGACCAGGCGGGTGAAGCCGCGCTCGGTGAACTCCGCGCCGGGATTGTTGACCGCGCTCTGGATCACCTCGTCATTGCCGCGCAGCACCAGCACGTCGGTGACGGCGCCGCTCAGCGTCTTGCGGTTCGAGATCGCGAGCAGATGCGCCTGGCTCTTGCTGCGCGCCGTTTCGATCAGGGTGTCGTCGTCGAGCCGCGGCGACAGCGTCAGCACGGGGCCCGCGACCTCGATCAGGTCGTCGAAGGCAAGGGTGCGGATGGTCTGCGGCGGCGCGGTGTCGATCGGGGCGAGGCGGTTGGCGAGCAGCGCCTTGGCCGAGTTTTCGATGTGCTCGAGCAGGCATTGGAAAACGTCGTCGAACAACACGATCTGCTCGTTCGAATAGTTCACAGAGCCGTTGATGAAGAGGTCGGTCACGCGGCGCAGTGTCTCGACGCGGCGTGCGACGGTGCCGTGAGCGAGCGTCGTCTGCAGCTCGTCGAGCAGACTTTCGGGGGCGGTCTCGGGCTTCAAGCTCATGACTCTGTCCTGGAGCAGTGGCGACGGCTTCTCCGGCGCCGAAGACGGAATGAAGGATTTCAGGCGCTGGCGATGCGGTTGCGTCCCCTCGCCTTGGCTGCGTAAAGCGCGCCATCGGCGCGGGCGAGTAACGTGTCGGAGTTTTCGCGCGGCTTGAGCGTCGTGACGCCTGCGGAGATCGTCACCCGCATGCCGGGCGAGAATGCGCTCCAGTCGAGATCGGCAATGATCGCGCGCAGCCGCTCCAGCGCGCGGATCGCCTGATCCTGCGACAGGTCGGGAAGCACCAGCAGGAATTCCTCGCCGCCGTAACGGCCGAAGCGATCGACGCTGCGGAGGTTGGCGAACATGCCGATGGCGAAGGTGCGCAGCGCCTCGTCGCCGATCGGATGGCCGTAGACGTCGTTGATGCGCTTGAAGTGGTCGAGGTCGATCAGCGCGACCGCGCAGGAGCTGCCGTTGCGGGCGCAGCGGGCGATCTCCTCCTCGAGCGTGCGCATGATGCTGCGGCGATTGGAGGCGCCGGTCAGTTCATCGAGCTCGGCGAGCTCCTCGATGCGCCGGTAGGCCTCCTTCAGCTTCAGTCCGCTCTGATACAGCGATTGCTGCATCGAGCTGGAGAAGATGCCGAGACACATGCAGCGCCCGATCGTCAGCGCGAACACCAGCATGGTGGCGAGGCGATCGATCCGGGTCGCGGTCGGCATCCCGATCGTCTTGTCGGTGCCGAGGAACAGCACGGCGAGGCCCAGCACCATGACGGTCCAGACGATCGCGGTCTGCCGCGCCGACGTGCGCAGCGCACCGAAGCCGAACACCACGAACAGATTGCAGAGGAACAGCACGCCGACTTCCGGCGCGATGTAGGTGAACACCAGCAGGTTCACCATGTTGATCGCCGATTGCGGCGCGACCAGATAGTGGTCGCGGAAGCGCTCGTGAAAGCCGCGCTCGGAGAGCACCACATAGACGGCGACCAAACAGAGGCCGGTCAACGCGTAGCCCGCCGCCACCCAGACGGACGTAGTGCCGGCATGCGCGTAGATCAGCAGCACAACGGCATCGAGCACGAAGCAGGCCGCGATCATCGACTGGATCTGGCGGCGCTGCTTGGCCCGTCGCTCCAGACGCTCGGCCGTCAGTCTGGAACGGCCGCTTTCCGATGCGCCCGCGATCGGGCCGGGAAGTGACGACGCAGCGCTGCCCATGGTCCCGCCATTGGTGAAATCCGGCGAAAATCTACGTGGGAAAGCCTTTAGGTTTGGTATCTTTTGGAACCGAATCTACCCCGGGTGTAACCCGGTCATCGCCCTTGTTTCGTAAGGGGAATCCGTTCGCCGAGGCGGGGCGGGAGCGATGTTCCGCAAGCCTGCGCCGTGGCGGACTTCGTGACGGTGCTGGCGTGCCGATAAAGCCTTGGTATGGTCGCGCCGGATGGCGCCTGTCCGCGAGAGTTTTAACTACTATGATACCTCCTATCGAGTCTCGGCCGATTTTTCCTCATTTGAATCGCCGACTGTGGCATAGATCACACATGCAGTGCGGACATTGCCGTAATGTGAAGAATCTTGGCTCTCGCGTCGAACCACGCACCGCCCCCTTCAGACCAACTTTGCGAGACGGCCATTGAGCGCGACACAAGCGGCTTCAGACGACGTTCTGATCGCTCGGATCGCTCAAGGCGACCGGCTTGCCATGCAGGTGCTGTACGGGCGGCACCATGTCAGGGTGTACCGCTTCGGGCTTCGGCTCGTGCGGGACGAACAGGTGGCGGAAGATCTTATCAGCGAGGTCTTCCTGGACGTGTGGCGTCAGGCGGGCAAGTTTGAGGGACGATCCGCCGTTTCGACCTGGCTTCTGGCGATTACCCGGTTCAAGGCGTTGTCTTCGCTGCGGCGAAGGAAGGACGCCGAATTGGACGATGAGGCCGCAAACGCGATCGAGGACACGTCCGACGATCCGGAAACGGTAGTGCAGAAGAAGGACACCGGTGACACGCTGCGTAGGTGCCTGACGGGGCTATCGGCGGAACATCGGGAAATTGTCGATCTTGTCTACTATCACGAGAAATCCGTGGAAGATGTCGCTGAGATCGTGGGGATTCCGGAGAATACCGTGAAGACGCGCCTGTTCTATGCGCGCAAGAAACTTGCCGAGTTGCTGAAGGCAGCCGGTGTCGAGCGAGGTTGGCCATGATGGCTGCGAGAAAAAAGGTGCAAGAGCCTGACGATATCGAGATGCTGCTGCCCTGGCACGCGGCCGGCACGCTGAACGCGCGTGACACGCGCCGCGTCGAGGATGCGCTCGCGCGCGATCCGGAGCTTGCCCGGCAATATGCCGTCATTCGCGAGGAATATGCCGAGACCATCGGCCTCAACGAGAGCCTCGGTGCGCCCTCGGCGCGCGCCATGCAGAAGCTGTTCGCCGCGATCGATGCCGAGCCGGAGCACAAGCCGTCGATCGGTGCGCGCATGTCGGCCTCCGTCTCGGAGTTCTTTTCGAAATTATCGCCGCGGACGCTGGCCTGGTCGTCCGGCCTCGGCGCGGTCGTGGTGTTGTTGCAGGCAGGCGTGATCGGCACGGTGCTGATGCGCACCCAGCCGGCTTTGTTCGAGACGGCGTCGCTCGATGTCGCCGAGCGCAGTGCGCCGGTCGCGCCCAGCGCGCCGATCACCCGCGACCTCGGTGCCAGCGTGGCGGCGACGCCGACCCGGCTGCTGGTGCGCTTCACACCCGATGCCAGGATCGCCGACATCACGTCGCTGCTCGACAATTACCAGGCCTCGATCCTCGACGGGAAGGGCGGGATGTTCCGGTTGCAGTTCCGCGCAATGGACAAGGGCAGCGTCGCTGCGCTGATTGCGCGCTTGCAGAAGGAGAAGATCGTCAGCCTCGCGGTCGAAACGCCGTAATCGGCGGCTGACGGTTCTGCGCCGAATTGAGGTCACCATGGCCGCCAACGGCCGGACCAGATCGACGAACCACGCGATCGCCGCGGCCGCAGCATTGTTGCTGGTTTGTGTTGCCGGCTCCGCCTCCGCCCAGAATTTCATGCGATCGCCGACCGGTGGCGCGCCACAGGTCTCGCTCGGGCAGCGGGCCAATCCCGGTATGGGCCGTGTTGGCGGCAATCCCGTCGGCGGGTTCGGCGGCATGGTTGGCCGCATGCCGCCGTCGGCGGACCGCGGCCCGGCCGCGTCATGGACCGACGATGCGCCGCGATCGCGCCTGCCGCCGCCCCCTGTGCGCCCTGCGCCCCGTATCTCCGCCAGCTGCGACGACGGCGATCGCGGCCAATGCTCCGACCGGCCGGTCGCCTTCCACGGTGGCAACGGCGCAGCGCGGAAGGGCAGGGCCGGTGGTGGTGGCAGCATGCGCACGCAGGATGCGGCCGGCACCCGAACCGTGCCGAACCAGCTCGTCGCCGCAATCGATGGCGCCTTGACGGAGGCGGAGGCCGATGCGCTCGCGCGCAGCCATGGGTTGAGGCGGATCGCCTCGCAGAATATCGCGCTGCTGGGTGCGACGGTCGGCCTGTTCCGCATCTCGGGCAATCGTTCGCTCGAGGTCGTGAGCCGCGAGCTCGCAAGCGACGCCGGCGTCCGCTCCGTGCAGCCGAACTACCGTTACGCATTGCAGGACCAGAAGGCGTCGGGCGGCAGCGATCCGGCGCAATATGCCCAGACACAGCTGCATCTGCCGGCAGCCCACAAGCTGGCGCGCGGAATGAATGTCACCCTTGCCGTGATCGACTCCGGTGTCGATGCCGCCCATCCGGAGCTGGCGAACACGGTCGCGGATACGTTCGATGCGCTCGGCAGCAAGGGTGGCCCGCAAGCCCACGGCACCGCCATTGCCGGCGCGATTGCGGCGCGCGTCAGGCTGACGGGGAGCGCGCCGGAAGTGCGGATCCTGGCGATCCGCGCCTTCGGTGCGGTCGCGGGCGGCGCCGGAAGTACCTCCTATGTGATCCTCAGGAGCCTCGACTACGCGGTGGCGCACGGCGCGCAGATCGTGAACATGAGCTTTGCCGGACCGCAGGACGCACTTGTCGGGCGCGCGGTGGCCGCCGCCGCGGCGAGGGACGTCGTGCTGGTCGCTGCCGCCGGCAATGCCGGCGCGACATCGCCGCCGCTGTATCCGGCCGCCAATCCCGCTGTGATCGCAGTGAGCGGCACCGATGCCGGTGACCAGCTGATGGCGGCCTCAAACCGCGGCAGCCATATCGCCTTGGCGGCCCCGGGCGCCGACCTCCTCGTGCCGGTGCCTGACGGCAAGTACCAGCTGATGTCGGGCACCTCGCTTTCGGCCGCGTTCGTCAGCGGCATCGCGGCCTTGGTGCTGGAACGCAATCCGGCATTGAAGTCCGCCGATGTGCGACGAATCCTGACCAGCACGGCGCGCGATCTCGGGACACCGGGACGTGACGATCTGTTCGGTGCGGGGACAGCGGATGCGCTCGCCGCGGTGATGGCGGCGACCAGTGCTCCCGTCGCCTCTGCCGCGGACAAACCGTCGCAGCCTGCACAGCAGGCCGACGGCAATAACACTTCCGTGAGCCGCACGTCGAATGAACCCGCGCCGTCGATCGCATCGGAGGATTCCGCCGCAAATCGTCGTGCTGCGCAGTGATTTTCGACGCCGAACGCCTGCAATGGTGCGATGGAACCGCGGCGCGGCAGGGTTAAAAAAATCGCCGGCGATTTGAACGTCCGCCTTCCTCTCACGACTTATGTGTGTGGGAGCGGTTTATCCCTCCCCGGCTATATCAGGCGCGAGCGCCCATCCACCCCAAGCGCCCATATGGCTTTGACCCGTCCGGTTGTCCCCCCGGACGGGTCTTTCATTTTGCGGCTCCTTGCATGACGGACTTGGCCGTGCGGCGCGATGGCGCCGACCGATGGCGCGGGATGGGCATATGCGCGACGGCGGCGACGGTTTGCTGTGGATCGTTCCGGCAGTCGATGACTTGACGGCGGTCCGAGCGAGAAACTCCGTAGTCGAGCGGACTTCTTCGATCGCCCGTTCGCGATTAAGAATTTAGTTAGACTTTATTTACCTTTTCCACAGAATATCGGCGTCACGTCCAGTTGATTCGGTTCGGTTGCGTCTGCGTCCGTTTCTTTTCCTGCGGGCAACTTGAATGACACATCGGACCGACGTGGCCAGAGGCCAGGAGATCGTTGCACGCTGGTGCAACCTCGCCGAGCAAAGGCTGGAGCACCTTACCGAACTGTTCGACACCGGGCGCTGGCGCCGCTATCACAGCGAGCAGGGCTTTCTCGAGAACATCAGGGAAGCCCGCGCCGCGGTCGACATCTGGCGCGAATTGCTGTCGCGCGAAGCCTCGCTCGACAATTCGCCGATCGATCTGTCCTGGCTCGGCCGCGGCAGGTCGAAACTGCCGCCGCGCGATATCTCGCCAGTGCCGGAGCGGCGGTCGGAGGCCGCGACATTGGCGGAGGCCGCCATGACCGCGGTCGCGGCTGCGCTGGAGACGGCGACGGAAGTGTTGGAGCAGCCGCTCACTGTGGCCGACGCGCCGCCGCTGGAGATGCCCCCTCCGGCGGTGCGGCCGCCGGTGCTCGATCTCGACACCATCCAGCGGCGCTATCCGCTGCTGCGCAACGCGCTGTAGGCGACCGCTCTCGCTTATTTTTTCAGCATGATCTCCGCGCAAACGCGTTCCGCGTTGGTCGCGAGGGAAAACCGCTTCGCGCTTGTCCGGATCATGCGCTAGCGCCGCACCGCGTTCGCGCCGACCACGAGCTGCGCATATTGCTGGGTGCCGCCGGCCGACAGGTCCGGCGTGATCGGGCGGGCGTGGTCGAGCCCGACCACTGCACCGCGCGGGGTTTCCGAGATCATGTTGTTGTTGATCAGCGCGGTGCCGGCGCCCGGCACCACCGAGACGCCGATGCCGACGAAGGCATTGCGGACCACGTTGCCCGATATCGCGACGTCGCGCAGGTACTTGCCCCAGCCGGCGACAATTCCGAAGGTCGGCGCGTTCTCGATCACATTGCCGGTCACGGTGCTGTCGGCCTCGACATAGATGCCAATGCCGGCGCCGTCGTTCGGATCGGTGCCTGCAGGGCGCTTCGGCAGCAGGTTGCGGATGATGTTGCCTTGGACCACCGCGATGCGGCCGCCCTCGTTGAAATTGCACACCGAGACGCCGATCGTGGCGCCGTCGACGGTGTTGTTGGCGATCACAGCGGCCTCGAACGAGAACTCCGAATACAGCGCCACCTCGCGAACATTGCTAACGCTGTTGTCGGTAATGTGGATGTTCGAGGCCGAATTGCCGCGTACCGCCGAGAAGTCGCAGTTCTTGATGCGGTTGCCGCGCACGATCACATTGCTGGCGCGGAACGCGTTGATGGCGTTGCCGTATTGCCCGGAGCCGCCGGGGCCGGCCTTGATGTCCTCGATGCGGTTGTCGGCGACGATCGAGCCGTCGTCGCCGATCGCGGTGCGCAGGATCTCGATGCCGTTGTCGTTGGTGCCCTTGATGGTGTTGCGCGACACCATCAGGCCGACTGCGTCGAACGACACCAGCGCCGTGGTCGCGATCTCGGTGAACACGTTGTTGCTGACGTCGCCCGACATCTGCTCGAACCAGATGCCGGCGCCGCCGCTGCCGGTGAACTGGCAATCGGTGATGCGGATGTCGCGGCCGGACAGGCAATGGATGAGGCCGCGGCGCGCAGGCAGCGGGACGTTGCCGCCGTTGAAGGCAAGGCCCATCAGGACGATGCCGCTGGCGCCTTCGCCTTCCAGCAGCGAGGCGCCGCCGTTGAACGCCAGCCGGCTGGCGCCGCGGACGCCGATCAGCTGGCTGCCGGAAGCAAGCCGCAACAGGCCGGTGCGGTAGACGCCGGGCGGGAAGGCGAGCGGCACCTGCGCCCGCGCGGCGTCGTCGATCGCGCGCTGCAGATTGCGGGTCTGGTCGTCGGGGCTGCCTGGTCGGACGCCGTATTGCGTGACGTCGCGGCCGAGCGAGCCGGACGATTGCGCGGCAGCGCGTGCAGCATCCGGCGACACCGCAAGCGCGCCGGCTGCACCGGCGACGGAGGCTCCGATCAGATGGCGGCGGTTGACGTCCATGGGCATGGCCCTCGCAACATTCGC
This sequence comes from Bradyrhizobium sp. BR2003, assembly GCF_009720285.1. NCBI lineage: Bacteria > Pseudomonadati > Pseudomonadota > Alphaproteobacteria > Hyphomicrobiales > Nitrobacteraceae > Bradyrhizobium > Bradyrhizobium sp. BR2003. The sequence goes on along the minus strand of NZ_SMYJ01000019.1, from coordinate 191,340 downwards.
GAGCGTGACGTTCGCGGGTCGAGTGGTAGCGCGAAATGCGGCGCGGCATGGTGAACACGCCGACGCAGCGGGGCGATTGTTGGCGGTAGGGTTAATCGCGGGTGCAACCGCTTCACGTTGTCAAACAATCGTTCCTCGATATCATCACCCGCGCATGCCGCGGCGTACTCGATCCCCCGCATGCGCGGGCCTGACACCGGAGAGAATGAGAGCTCACGGCTTCTTCCCAGGCGTCGTCCCGGCCTAGACTCTAGTGCGCAATTGCGCACGGGGCCGGGACCCATACGCCGCGGCTTGTGTTGTGAACAGGACTCGTCATTGCAGCGACGCTCAACAATGATTCTTTCGCGGTTATGGGCCCCGGCCTTCGCCGGGACGGCACCAAATGGCCGTCGCAGGCCTCGTCATTCGATCCAACTTTAGCATTTGCTGGAGTCCACGGTTGACGCGTTCGGAGTATTGCTCGCCCGCTGGCTTGAGAGGAGAGACCGGTGTTTGACGTGGGAGACTTGGTTGTCTGCATCGACAATGGCCCGAAGAAAGGAGCCATTGGGCCGGTGGTGCCCATCCATCATTTGCTACACAAGGAGCGTATCTACCGTGTCAATTTCATCGGGACGACCTGGACGGGGAGACTGACCGTCGGGCTGGCGGGCATCGCGTTACATCCTCCGATGATTGGGTTCGAGCCTTACAGATTCCGCAAGCTCGATCCTGCGGAGCCTGAATTTATTGAAATGATCCGCAGCTTGCGTACGCGTGAGTTGGAGGATGCCAACTAAAGCATGATCCGAAAAAGTGCGAAGCGGTTTTCCCTCGCGACAAACGCGGGACGCGTTTGCGCGGAGATCATGCTCAAACAAAGAGCTAAAGCGCGATGACGATTCAACCTAATCACATCGCGCTTTAAGGGCACGTATTTACACCGCCCAATCCGCACGCTCACGCGCGCGCAGCCTGCCGGGTCAGTTTCACCAGCTCCATCAGCATCGCTTCGCCGGCATCGACAAGCGCTTCCAGCGTGATGTGTGATTTGCCGGGTGCAGCTGTTCCGTCATGGGCGAGCGGCGGAACGTGGACGAACTGCGCGAGGCGCAAGTCATTGTCGCCGTTCACGGCCTCGATCGCCCGCCAGCTCAAATAGTTGCAGAGATAGCTGCCGGCGTCGCGCGAGGCTCGCGCGTCGATCCCGGTCGCCAGCGCGGCGCGCAGCAGCTTTTCGGTATGCGGCCCGAACATGCGCGCGTCGGCGCCGCCCTCGATCGATCCTTTCCGCGCATGCTGGCGGCCGGCATCGGGGAAGCGCGTGGTCACCGCGTTGCGGGCGCGGCTTTCGATCCGCAGATAGTCGGTGCGGCCGGCGAGCCCGAACATCAACAGCGCCTGCGGGCGGTGTTTTGCGATCAGCTCCAGCAATTCGCGATCGACGGCCGCGTAGGTGACGTCGAAGATATGGCTCGACAGCGCGACGTCGTCGAAGGCCGGGCGGCGCAGGCCGGTCAGGCGTTTCACCAATGGCATGGTCGGGTTGAACGGCGCACCCGGAAACGGCCCGAAGCCGGTGACGAGGATGCGCAGCCTGCCGCTCAATGCAGCATCTCCGCGATCTGTTCGGCGGCGACCGCGGGCGAGATGCGGCCGCCGGCGACCTCGGCTTCCATCTTCTTCACCCTGGCGCGGATCGCGGCATCCGAGCGTAGCCGCGCCATCATCCGGCCCTCCAGCATCGACCACATCCACTTCACGTGCTGCTCGCGCCGGCGGGTCTCGAATTCGCCCGAGGCGTTCATCGCGGTGCGGTGGTCGAGGATCTTCTGCCAGAGCCGGTCGAGCCCGGCGCCGGTCAGCGCCGAATAAGTCTCGACCGGCGGATGCCAGTGCTCGGAGCGCGGCGCCAGGATATGCAGCGCGCTGCGATAGTCGGCGGCGGCGAGGTTGGCGCGCTTGAGGTTGTCGCCGTCGGCCTTGTTGATCGCGATCATGTCGGCGAGCTCGACGAGGCCCTTCTTGATCCCCTGCAATTCGTCGCCGGCGCCCGGCAGCATCAAGGCCAGGAAGAAGTCGGTCATGTCGCAGACCGCGGTCTCGGACTGCCCGATGCCGACGGTCTCGACCAGCACGACGTCGAAGCCGGCGGCCTCGCAGAGCAGCATCGCCTCGCGGGTCTTCGCCGCGACGCCGCCGAGCGTGCCCGAGGAGGGCGAGGGGCGGATGAAGGCCCGGTCGGAGACGGCGAGCCGCGCCATCCGCGTCTTATCGCCGAGGATCGAGCCGCCGGTGCGCGCCGAGGAGGGATCGACCGCGAGCACCGCCACCTTGTGGCCGCGCTCGATCAGGAACATGCCGAGCGCATCGATGGTGGTCGACTTGCCGACGCCGGGCGAGCCCGTGATGCCGACCCGCACCGCCTTGCCGGTGTCGGGCAGCAGCGCCTGCACCAGCTCGCGCGCCGCCGCCTGATGATCGCCGCGCCGGCTCTCGACCAGCGTGATCGCCCGCGCCAGCGCGGCGCGGTGGCCGGCACGGAGGTCCTTGGCGAGGGCACGGATGTCGGGAGCGGCGGGCTTCGAGGCGTTCATGGTCTTGGTTTACAACGGCTGGCCATGGCAGGCGAGAGGAACGCGGATCGGCACTGGCGCGATGGCGCCTTATTGCTGCTCGTCCGCATCGCCCTTCGGCCGCGCGCCGGCGAAGATTTCTGCGCCTTCCGGCGTCAGATATGGCTTCAGCGTCTCCCACGGCACGAAGACGATATACTGGCCTTCGGCGTAGGGGCCGACGGCGTAGGGCGGGTAGTGGAAGGTGAGGCCGGAGCTCTTGCCTGACACAGTCGACGGCGCCAGCGTCACGGCGCCGATCTTGAGCAGGGTCGGCTTCAGCTCCTTGTACCATTCGGCGGTCGCCGTCTCGCCGGCGCCGCGCCGCTTCTTCTCGGCGTTGAGTGCGCTGACGACGGCCTTGCGCATCGCCGTCAGTGTCGGGCCGTTGTCCGATGTCTCGGTGAAGAAGGGACGGATGCTGATGCGCTTCTTTTCCGCCGCATCCCACAGGATGGTGTTGACGTCGGTGTTCGGATGCGCGCCGTGGGTGTCCATGTAGTCGTCGCGCAGCACGCTCACATAGCGGCTGTCGACGACGGAGCGCTCCGAGTATTTGCGTTCGAACGAGTAGCCGCCACGATCCTTGAAGAGGTCAGGCTCCTGCTTGCGGTCGGCGGCAGCCTCGGCGGCATTCTTGTCGATCCACTTCCTGCCCTCGCCGAGGCAATCGGCCGCCAGCGCCGCGTCCGCCTTGATCTTGCCGTCGAGATAGACGCTCGCCTCGATGCTCGCATTCTTGACCGTGGCGTCGGGCTTCGGGTCGGCGGCGCGCGCAGGAAGGCAGAGGCACGCCAGCAGGCCGGCAAGACCCATGATGCGGACAGGCGTCATCGAGCGAGCGGCGCGCATGGAAAGCTCCTGACGGGAGAGGGGACGCGGCAGCGCTACTCCGCCGCCGCGCTATGGCCGAGCCGGGCGTTGAGCTTGTGGATCAGCTCCTCGGCGGCCTCCGAGATCACCGTGCCCGGCGGGAAGATCGCTTCGGCCCCCGCGGCATAGAGCGCATCGTAGTCCTGCGGCGGCACCACGCCGCCGATGATGATCATAATGTCCTCGCGGCCGTGCTTCTTCAGCGCCGCCTTCAATTCCGGCACCGCGGTGAGATGCGCCGCGGCGAGGGAGGAGACGCCGAGAATGTGGACGTCGTTCTCGACCGCTTGCCGCGCGGCTTCGTCAGCCGTTGCGAACAGCGGTCCGATATCGACGTCGAAGCCGACATCGGCGAACGCTGATGCGATCACCTTCTGGCCGCGGTCGTGGCCGTCCTGGCCGATTTTTGCTACCAGGATGCGCGGGCGGCGGCCCTCGGCTTCCTCGAACGCATCGATCAGGGCCTGCACCTTTTCGACCTTGTTGGACATCGCCGCTGCCTCTCGCTTGTAGACGCCGGTGATGGACTTGATCTCGGCGCGGTGGCGGCCGAACACCTTTTCCATGGCGTCCGAAATCTCGCCGACGGTGGCTTTGGCGCGCGCGGCGTCGATGGCGAGCGCCAGCAGATTGCCGTTGCCTTCGCCCGCCGAGCGGGTGAGGGCGGCGAGCGCCGCATCGACGTCCTTCTGGTTGCGCTCCTTCTTGAGCCGCGCCAGCTTGTCGATCTGCAGCCGCCGCACGGTGGAGTTCTCCACCTTGAGCACGTCGATCGGCTTTTCGTTTTCGGGCTTGAACTTGTTGACGCCGATCACCGCCTGCCGGCCAGCATCGATGCGCGCCTGGGTCTTGGCGGAGGCTTCCTCGATCCGCAGCTTCGGCACGCCGGCCTCGATCGCCTTGGCCATGCCGCCGAGCGCCTCGACCTCCTGGATGTGCCCCCAGGCTTTTGCCGCGAGATCGCGGGTCAGCCGCTCGACATAATAGGAGCCGCCCCAGGGATCGATGATGCGGTTGGTGCCGCTCTCCTGCTGCAGGAACAATTGGGTGTTGCGAGCGATGCGCGCCGAGAAGTCGGTCGGCAGCGCCAGCGCCTCGTCGAGCGCGTTGGTGTGCAGCGACTGGGTGTGGCCTTGCGTTGCCGCCATCGCCTCGATCGTGGTGCGCATCACGTTGTTGAACACATCCTGCGCGGTCAGCGACCAGCCCGAGGTCTGGCAATGCGTGCGCAGCGACAGCGAGCGCGGGTCCTTCGGATTGAACTGCTTCAGCAGCTTGGCCCACAACAGCCGCGCGGCGCGCATCTTGGCGACTTCCATGAAGAAGTTCATGCCGATCGCCCAGAAGAACGACAGCCGCGGCGCAAAGCGATCGACGTCGAGGCCCGCGGCAAGCCCGGCGCGCAGATATTCGACACCGTCGGCCAGCGTATAGGCGAGCTCGAGGTCCTGCGTCGCGCCGGCTTCCTGCATGTGGTAGCCGGAAATGGAAATGGAGTTGTATTTCGGCATCCGCTGCGAGGTGTAAGCGAAGATGTCGGAGATGATCCGCATCGAGGGCGCGGGCGGATAGATATAGGTGTTGCGCACCATGAACTCTTTCAGAATGTCGTTCTGAATGGTGCCCGACAGTTTCTCCGGCGGCACGCCCTGTTCCTCGGCGGCCGCGACGAACAGCGCGAGGATCGGCAGCACCGCGCCATTCATGGTCATTGACACGCTCATCTGGTCGAGCGGGATGCCGGCGAACAGCGTGCGCATGTCGTAGATGGAATCGATCGCGACGCCGGCCATGCCGACGTCGCCGGAGACACGCGGATGATCCGAGTCATAGCCGCGGTGGGTGGCGAGGTCGAACGCGACCGAGAGGCCCTTCTGCCCGGCCGCGAGGTTGCGGCGATAGAATGCGTTGGAATCCTCCGCCGTGGAGAAGCCGGCATATTGCCGGATTGTCCAGGGCTGGTTGACATACATGGTCGGGTAGGGGCCGCGCAGATAGGGCGCGATGCCCGGCCAGGTCTCGAGGAAGTCGATGCCTTCGAGGTCGGCCTCGCCGTAGACGGATTTGACCGGGATGCCCTCGGGCGTGAGCCACGGCTCGGCGCTCGCAGCCGGGGCCGTAATGGCAACGGGCTGGAAGGCGACATCGGCGAAATCGGGAATGCGGGTCATTCCTGGGCTTCCTCAAACTGGCGATTGCATTCGATCAATCGCTGTAGATTCTAACTCAATCATGGTCCGGATGCTGATGGCTGACGATCGTCGCCATCTTCTCCGGTCCGTAGTTCTGCATCGTGGTCTGGCTCGGCAGGTTGGCAATGCCGACCACCCAGCCGTGGCGGGACTCGGTTCCGAATTGTTGCGTCGGTATCACCCGGTCGGGCCGGTCGAAGGCGCCCGTCATGATCTCGATCCGCGGCCCGTCGATGCGGCGGAAGCTGAGCGGCGTTCCGCAGGCCGCGCAGAAGTCGCGCTCGGCGATCGAGGAGGATCTGAACGCGGCGGGCTTGCCGCGGGTCCATTTGAAGTCGTTGCGATCGATGTCCGCGAAGGAGGCAAATGGCGCGCCGGACGCCTTCTGGCACATCCGGCAGTGGCAGATGCTGATCCGGGTCGGTGCCGCCGAGACGGCAAATCGGACGGCGCCGCACTGGCAGCCGCCGGTCAGAACGGGTGTCGCTGGTGTCTCTGCGCTCATGTCTGCTCCATCCGCCGATAGGCCTCGCGCAATGTCGCCAGCGCATCACCGCCGGCGAAGACGAACTCACTGACGCCGGCCGCCCGCAGCGACGCTTCCTGGTCGGCGGGCCGCCCTGCCACATAGATATGCCTTGCTCCGGCGCCTTGAAGGGCCCTGGCGACCTCAGCGGCGCTGACGGCATAGACCTTATCCGAGGAACAAATGCACGCCATCGTGGCGCCCGAGGCCTTGAAGGCCGCCGCCAGCACAGCCGCGTCGGCAAAGCCCTCGCTGTCGATGGCCTCGATCCCGCCGGTTTCGAAGAAACTCTTGGCGAAGGTCGCGCGAGCGGTGAAGTCCGCGGCGGTGCCGAGATTGGCCAGGAAGATCTTCGGCCGTGCGCCATGCGCCTTGAGCGCGGCATCCGACCTGTCGCGCAGCGCCTCGAACGGCTCGGCGAGCCGTATCGGTGCGAGGGCGTCGAACTTCACCTTGGCGTCGGCGGAGGACGCCGGCGCCGATGGTCTCACATCCAGCACCGCCGGGACGGCCTCGCGCAGATCCGGGAATTCGCTGGCGCCGGTCAGCACGTCGCGGCGCTTCGCCACGTTGGCTTCGCGCAGCAATCGCGTCGCCGCGACCTTGTTTTGCAGCAGCCCCTGCTTGAGTGCGGCGAAGACGCCGCCGGCCTTCTCGATCTCCTGGAACAGCGTCCACGCCGCCTCGCAGAGCTGCGAGGTCAGCGTCTCGATGCCGCCGGCGCCGGCCGCGGGATCGGAGACCTTCGCAAGGTTGGACTCATCGAGCAGCACGAGTTGGGTGTTGCGCGCCACGCGCCGGGCGAAGTCGTCAGGCAGGCCGAGCGCCAGCGTGTGCGGCAGCACCGTGATCGCATTGGCGCCGCCGAGTCCGGCCGCAAAGGTCGCGATCGTCGCGCGCAGCATGTTCACGTTGGGGTCGCGCTGGGTGAGCATGCGCCAGGCGGTCTGCGCGTTGACGAAGATCGGCTTCGGCGTGAGGCCGCAGGCCTGCTCGACCCGTGCCCAGAGCAGCCGCAACGCGCGGAATTTCGCCATGGTCAGGAACTGGTCGGCATCGGCGCTGAGGCGGAACGAGATGCCCGCGCGCGCCGCATCGAGATCGATGCCGGCGCCTTCCAGCATGCGCAGATAGGCGAGGCCCAGTGCTAGCGTGAAAGCGAGTTCCTGCACCTCGGAGCCGCCGGCATCGTGGACCGGCCGGCCGTCGGCCAGCACGAACGGCCCCTTGAAGCCGCGCTTGATCAGACCATTGACGACCTGGCCGAACGACTTTTCGTAGTTGGGCCAGGGGATGGCCGCAGCACCGCGCACGGCCATGGTGCCGAGCGCCTGGTAATTGAAATGCAGGTCGAGCTTGGCCGGGTCGAGCTTGCGGGCCTCGACCATGTCGGCAAAGGTCTCGCCGGCGTTCTCGCGGCCGATCACCGGGTTGAGCGCGATCATGATGCCGGCATCGAGATGGACGCCGCCGCAGGCGCGCGCCAGCGTCTTCTTGCTGGCATCGGCAAGGCCGAAGCCGCGCGCGCCGGGACCGCCGGCGAACTCGAATTCGAGGCCGGTCGCGCCGTTCTCGAGATCCTGCAGCGCTTGCGCATTGGCTTGTGCGGCATCGGGATGATCGACCCGCTGCAGGATCTGCCAGGGCGCTGCGGCGGCGCGGCCGGCAAGCGGGCTCGAGTTGGTGGCGCGGCGGTAGATCGGATCGATCTTCAGGCCGTCATAGGTCTTGCCGACCAGCTTCTCGAACGGGGCGCCCTTCAGCACGCCGTCGACCAGCTTGCGCCAGTCGTCATAGGTCGCAGGTCGAAAATCCGAAGCCAGAGCCAAATCGTCAGTCGAGGTCGTCATCCGCCCAAATCGTCCTTCACCGGCCCCGCGAGGAGCCCCTTGATTTGGCCGGAAATTGCCACGGGCGGGCGGCCAAGCCAAACGGTTGTTTGCGGTCGTTTGGCTTTAATCGAGGTCCGCTAGACGGAAAATACCGTCGGCGGAGACCTCGGCCAGCGCATCGGCGACGCGGCGCCCGGCGATGACGCGGTCGGGAACGATCTCGGCGAGCGGCACCAGCACGAAGGCGCGTTCGAACCAACGCGGGTGCGGCAGCGTCAGTTCCGGCTTGTTCAGTGTGACGTCGTCATAGGCGATCAGGTCGAGGTCGAGCGTGCGCGGTCCCCAGCGCTGCTCATGGGCGCGGTCGCGGCCGAATTTGGCTTCGATCTTGTGCAGCGTGAACAGCAGCGCATGCGGATCGAGACTGGTCTCGATCTCGATGCAGGCGTTGATGAAGCTGTCCTGCTGCTGCTCGCCCCAGGGCGGCGTCGAATAATCCGACGAGCGCGCGACGAGCGCGGCCTGGGTCATGCCGCAAATATTGGCGATCGCCTTGCGAAACGTGGCGCGGACGTCGCCGACATTGCCGCCGAGGGCGATCAGGACGTCGGCCATCGCGTTCAACCCTGGGGCGGTTGATGGCGCGAGCGGGTCAGCACCACGCCGACATCGTCGAAGATCGCGGCGATCGGCGCATGCGGCTTGTGCACCGTGACCTTGACCGCCCGGATGCGCGGGAAGCTCGCCAGGATGTCCTCGGCCACTGCGCCGGCGGCGCGCTCCAGCAGCTTGTAGTTGGTGTTCTTGAATGCCGATGTCGCGGTCGCCACCACGTTGGAATAGGAGACGGTGTCGGAGAGGCGGTCGGTGCGCGAGGATTCCGAGAGGTCGGTATAGAGTTCGAGGTCGATGACGAAGCGCTGCCCGACTTCGGTCTCATGTTCCATCACGCCATGACGGGCATGGATGACGATCCCGGTGATGAAGATCGTATCGGTCATTGCTGTCCCTCGATTGCTGCGGCCACGCGCAGCGCCTGAACGGTTTCGGCGACGTCATGCGCGCGGATGATGCGGGCGCCGTTCTGCGCGGCGATCAGATGCGCCGCGATCGAGCCGCCGATCCGCTGTTGCGGCTCCGACGGTACGACCGTGCTGATGAAGCGCTTGCGCGAGGCGCCGACCAGCAGCGGCAGGCGGAACGAGCCGAGCTCGGAGAGCCGCGCCAGCGCGATCATGCTCTGCTCCGGGGTCTTGCCGAAGCCGATGCCGGGATCGAGCACGATCCGGTCGGGCGAAATGCCGGCGCTCGCGGCGATCGAGAGCGAGCGCTCGAAGAAGGCGGCGATGTCCTGCATGATGTCGATCGCCGGATCGGCCTGCTCGCGATTGTGCATGATGATCACGGGCACGCCGCGTGCGGCGACGAGCGGCGCCATGCCGGCATCGCGCTGCAGGCCCCAGACGTCATTGGCGATCGCCGCGCCCAGGTCGAGCGCCCAGGCCACGACCTCCGATTTCATGCTGTCGATCGAGACCGGCACGCCAAGCGCGATCACGTCGGCCAGCACCGGCTTCAGCCGCGCCATCTCGGCCTCGGCGGTGACCGGCTGCGAGCCGTAGGGGCGGGTGGATTCCGCGCCGATGTCGATGATATCGGCGCCCTCGGCGACCAACTTGCGGGCCTGTGCCAGCGCCTCTTCGGGTGCGGCGAACTGGCCGCCGTCGGAGAACGAGTCCGGCGTCACGTTCAGGATGCCCATCACCGCCGGATAAGGCCGCGACAACAGCGCCGGCAGCACCGCCGATACGGCCGGGCCGGTCACCGCCGATGCTATGGGCTTACTCGCCATCATGCGGTGGCTTTGCGCTGACCGCAGCGGCAAGTCAAGGTGTGGCGATGACGGGTGACGCGGCCGGCGGCCGAATGCCGTTAAGACTGGCTAATATGTGATTTTGGGAGGCAGCTTGCGTGCCTCTTCGATTAGCAGCTCGACCGATTTCTCCGACGGCATCACGCGGACGAGCTTACGCCGCACATTGGCGTCCTTCATGCTCTGCGCCAGCCGCGACGGGTTGCGGTGCGCGAGCTCGCGCACGGTGGTGACGCCGGCAGCGCGGACCAGGCCGACCTTCGCCTTGCCCATGCCGGGAATCCGCATGTAGTCGGAGATGTTGGCCCATTCGAGCAATTGTTGTTCGCTGATCCCGGTCTTGGCGGCGAGCGCCTTGCGTCCCTTGACGGTGCGGGCGGCTTCAAGCAGTGCGTCGGTCGTGCGGATACCCTGCGATTTCAGTTTGGTGGCGCAATAGGCGGACAGGCCTTCGATCTCGGAGAGGGGGTATGTCATGATACTCGTATGCAGGTAGAAGGGAGCGCGCGTGCAAAGGCGTGTGGGAAAATGCTTCAGGCAAACTGGCTGAGGCCCGGCGTCCCCGAGATGATCTCGCCCATTTGATCCGCTCCGATTTTGTCGCGGCCGAACCTGAAAAGTTCACGCGCGACGTTCTGAATCTCACTCATGCTCAATCCAAGCGCCATCAGCCGGGTGCCGACAGCCATCAGACCGCCACCCATCAACCGCGATAGACCACCGCTGTTGTTGGAGGCGGCGATTGCCGCTTCGGCGCCGGGGATTTGGTCGATCAGAGCCTGGACTTTGTCGGAAGGTCCCTCGTTACGGAGGAAACCCAGAACGATGCCGATGGTTTTTTCAGCGACAGCACCGTCGATGCCGGCCTTCGCGGCCAGCTGCCCAACCAATTCGTCCATATTGCCCCGCCTCAACCGGTTTTTGCCGGATCATTCTTGAAGATTTATCTTGAGCGCCTGTGTCACGAAATACAAGCGATCCGCGCATTTCAGTTCGTTTTCTTTTTCAATCGCGTTGGGAGTGTTGCACCTCTGCAAGAGTGAGCGGCGGATTCACACCATCTTGTCGCAATGCGCAATGCCTTTCGTCACTTGGCCGGGAATAAAGTATGAGGAACTGGTGGAGCGACAATATACATCAGTGCGCGCCGATGGTTTCAATCGACCTGCAAGATGCAATATGATGTCATCGGTTCGAATGGATCGAGCCGATTTAAAATCGCGTTAAGAGGCGAAGCGATGGCGACGTCCGACACCAAGTTGGCCGACACCGATGAGAAAATCTTTATCGGCAAGGGCGAGGAAACAGCCTGGCTGACGCTTGCGCTGGCCAACCGCCACGGCCTTGTGACCGGTGCGACGGGAACCGGCAAGACCGTCACCCTACAGGTCATGGCCGAAGGATTTGCGCGTGCCGGCGTTCCGGTTTTCGCAGCCGACATCAAGGGCGATCTTTCCGGTATCTCCGAAGTCGGCGAGGCCAAGGACTTCATCCTGAAGCGCGCCAAGGAGATGGGCCTGACCTTCCAGCCCGATCAGTTCTCGACCGTGTTCTGGGACGTGTTCGGCGAGCAGGGCCATCCGGTGCGCGCCACCGTCACCGAGATGGGTCCGCTGTTGCTGTCGCGGATGCTCGATCTGAACGACGTGCAGGAGGGCGTGCTCAATGTTGCCTTCCGCGTCGCCGACGAGAACGGCCTCACGTTGATCGACATGAAGGACCTGCGGGCGCTGCTGGATGCGATTGCCCCGGACGGCAGCAAGAAAGCTGTCGACGACGAGGAGGATCCGCTGGCTCCGATCCGCAAGGCGGCACAGAGCTACGGCAATGTGTCCAAGGCGACGATCGGAACGATCCAGCGTCAGCTCCTGGTGCTCGAGAACCAGGGCGGCGCGAAGTTCTTCGGCGAGCCGGCGCTGACGCTGAAGGATTTCATGCGAACAGACCGCGACGGCCGCGGCCTGGTCAATATCCTGGTCGCCGACAAGCTGATGCAGAGTCCGCGCCTTTACGCCACGTTCCTGCTCTGGATGCTTTCGGAATTGTTCGAGGAATTGCCGGAGGCCGGCGACCTGCCGAAGCCGAAGCTGGTGTTCTTCTTCGACGAGGCGCATCTGTTGTTCAACGACGCGCCGAAGGCGCTGATGGACAAGATCGAGCAGGTGGTGCGCCTGATCCGCTCCAAGGGCGTCGGTGTCTATTTCGTCACGCAGAATCCGATCGACGTGCCGGACAAGGTGCTGGCGCAGCTCGGCAACCGCGTGCAGCACGCGCTGCGCGCGTTCACGCCGCGCGACCAGAAGGCGGTTGCCGCGGCCGCACAGACCTTCCGGCCCAATCCGAAGCTCGACACCGCGCGGGTGATCATGGAGCTCGGCAAGGGCGAGGCGCTGGTGTCGTTCCTCGAGGGCGGCGGCACGCCGTCGATGGTCGAGCGCGTCATGGTGCGCCCGCCGTCGGCGCGGATCGGGCCGATCACGCCGGAGGAGCGCAAGGCGATCATGGATGCGAGCCCGGTGAAGGGCAAATACGACACCGCGGTCGATGCCGAATCCGCCTACGAGATCATCCAGAAGCGGCTCGCCGGGACGGCGGCGCCGGCGGACGGCAGCGCTGGCGGCGAGGGTGGCGGCATTCTCGGCCAGATCGGTTCGATCGCGTCCACGATCTTCGGCACCAACGTCAAGCGCGGCCGCATGTCGACCGGGCAGGTGATCGCGCGCAGCGTCACGCGCTCGGTGACCGACAAGGTGATCGGTGGCGTGGCCGCCGATCTCGGCAAATCGCTCGGCGGTTCGGTTGGCGGCTCGATCGGCCGGGCGCTGGTGCGCGGCGCTCTCGGTGGATTGCTGCGCAGATAGCGTCGCGCCGGCCAGCTTAAGCGGGAGACCGGCTTTGCCTCGCGCGGCCGGCGCGCTACAACCTGGCGCAACGTCCAACAAAAAGGATATCCGCGATGTCCAACGCCAAGCTGCAGCCCGTCCTCGACTGCATAGACGCCGATTTCGACAACAGTCTCGAGCGGCTGTTCACGCTCTTGCGGATCAAATCGATCTCGGCCGATCCGGCCTTCGCCGATGACTGCAAGGCGGCTGCCGATCATCTCGCCAAGGATATCGCAACCCTCGGCTTCAAGACCGAAGTGCGGCCGACTGCCGGCCATCCGGCCGTTGTCGGCAAGCTGAACGGCTCGACCGACGGACGCCCGCATGTGCTGTTCTACGGCCACTACGACGTGCAGCCGGTCGATCCCTTGAATCTCTGGCGCCGTCCGCCGTTCGAGCCCGTGGTGACCGACCACGCCGATGGACGCAAGATCATCGTCGCGCGCGGCGCCGAGGACGACAAGGGACAGTTGATGACCTTCGTCGAGGCGTGCCGTGCCTGGAAGACGGTGACGGGATCGCTGCCGGTTGACATCACCATCGTCATCGAGGGTGAGGAGGAGATCGGTTCGAAGAATTTCGTGCCGTTCCTCGAGGCGAACAAGGATGATCTCAAGGCCGACTTCGCGCTGGTCTGCGACACCGGCATGTGGGACCCGAATACGCCGGCGATCACCACCTCGCTGCGCGGCCTGGTCTATGACGAGGTCAAGATCAAGGCCGCCAATCGCGACCTGCATTCCGGCGTGTTCGGCGGCGGCGCGCAGAACCCGATCCGCGTGCTGACGCGGATCCTCGGCGGCCTGCATGACGAGAACGGCCACATCACCATCCCCGGTTTCTATGACGGCGTGAAGGATTTGCCGCCGGATATTCTGGCCCAGTGGAAGCAGCTCAATTTGACGCCGGAGAGCTTTCTCAAGCCGATCGGCCTCTCGGTGCCCGCCGGCGAAAAGGATCGGCTCCTGATCGAGCAGGTCTCTTCGCGCCCGACCTGTGACATCAACGGCATCATCGGCGGCTATACCGGCGAGGGCTCCAAGACGGTGATCGCGGCCGAGGCGTCGGCGAAGGTCTCGTTCCGCCTGGTCGAGGGGCAGGATCCCGAGAAGATCCGGAAGGCGTTCCGCGACTATGTGAAGGCCCGCCTGCCGGCCGACTGCAAGGCCGAGTTCACCGACCATTCCAGCGCGCCGGCGATCGCGCTCGACTGGAACATGAAGCCGCTGGCAGCGGCGCGCCGCGCGCTGACTGACGAATGGGGCAAGGAGGCGCTGTTGATCGGCTCCGGCGCCTCGATCCCGATCGTTGCCGATTTCAAGCACACGCTCGGCCTCGACAGCGTGCTGATCGGCTTCGGGCTCGACGACGACAACATCCATTCGCCGAACGAGAAGTACGACCTCAAGAGCTACCACAAGGGCATCCGCTCCTGGGCGCGGATCCTGGCGGCGTTCGCCGACGCCAGGTAACGCGCAAGTCCATGTAGCCCGGATGGAGCGAAGCGAAATCCGGGGCGGTCAATCGCGGATGCGTCGCCCCGGATTACGCTGCGCTCCATCCGGGCTACGGAAGAGAACCACACGTAAAAACGCCGCCCGGAATTGGGCGGCGTTTTGATTCCGATAGTGCAGAGGGTGTTGGCTTTAGCCTAGCCGAAGATTGTGAAATTTCAATCACGATAACCGGGATTGACCCGGTCGAGCTTGCGCAGCAGCGGCGGCCAGACCAGCTGGGTCGAGCGCAGCTCGGCACGGTCCGGGTTGGAGAGCAACTCGGTGTTCTTGTCGATCGCATGCTGGTCGACCGGATAGGCGATCGGTCCGAGCGCGCGGGTCGCCACCTGCATCGAGCAGGCGCGCTCCAGATGGTACATCCGCTCGAACGCGGACGCGACCGAGCGGCCGACCGTCAGGGTGCCGTGATTGCGCAGCAGCATGTGGTTCTTGCTGCCGAGATCGCGCTGCAGGCGCGGGCGCTCGTCATGATCGAGCGCGATGCCTTCATAGTCGTGATAGGCGAGGTCGTGGGTGACGAGCTGCGCGGTCTGGTTGAGCGGCAACAGGCCCTCGGGGCCGCTCGACACCGCGGTGCCGTCGACGGTGTGCAGATGGAGCACGCAGCCGGCGTCCTCGCGCACCTCGTGGATCGCCGAATGGATGGTGAAGCCGGCCGGGTTGATGCTGTAGTCGCTCTTCGAGAGCTGGTTGCCGTCGAGGTCGACCTTGACGAGGCTGGAGGCGGTGATCTCGTCGAACATCAGCCCGTAGGGGTTGATCAGGAAGTGGTGCTCGGGTCCGGGGACGCGCGCGGAAATGTGGGTATCGACCAGATCGTCCCAGCCATAGAGCGCGACCAGCCGATAGCAGGCAGCGAGATTGATCCGCTGCTCCCATTCCGCCGCACTCATATCCGACGGCACTTCCTTCAGGCGCGCTTCCGCTGGCGACATGGCCGATTGCTCCATTGATGGCGTTATTGCTTGGTCCAAGCGTAGCGCCGGCGCCGGACCGCAGCAAGGCAGGGTAACGGCGTGACAGTCATGTCGGCATGCGGCCCACGATCCGAACCGCGATCGTCAGTGGGCAGCGTGATGCGTTACGGCGCCGGGATCGCCAGCAGGCTCGAGATGCTGCGGCCGCGGATGTCGTAGACGCGGGCGAACACGACGTCGTCGCGCTTGATCTCGACCATGACCGGCGCGGCCAGGCCCTTGCAGTAGAATTCGCCGAGCGTCATCGCGAAATCGGCGGCATTGCTGTCCCAGCCGATCGTGAAATCGGGGCCGAGCGCGACCTGCGCGGGGCGCTGCGGTCCGCACACCGCGACCTTCCACTTGCGGTTCTGCGGCGGCACTTCCTGCCGCTCCGCCAGCTGCTCGCGCAGCCCGTCGGATGCCTGCTTCAGCGCCAGGCCCCAATAGTCCAGCATGAAGAAGTTGTCCGCGGTCCGCACCGTGCCGGCGATGTGGTTGAAGTGCGTGTACTGATACGGATGCAAGCGGATCATTTCGCTGAGCGGCAGCAAGAGGCCGAACGCGAACACGGCGAGCGCCGCGGGCTGCCAGGCGCGGCGGTTCTCGCCGAGCCAGTCCATGCCGCGCGCGAATGCGACGCCGGCCAGCACCGTCATCGGCGGAATCACGAAGATGAAATGGCGGATGCCGTTATAGAGCGCCGGCCGCTTCACCATCGCGATCACCAGCGGCAGCGTCGCCGCCAGCGTCAGCATCAGCATGATCGACTTGCGCTTTGCGGTGACGTCGTAGCGCGACAGCGACATCAAGGTGATGACGACGGCGGCGGCCAGCAGCACCAGCAGCACTTCGGGAAGCTGCAGCGCGAACAAGGTGGGCAGATAGGACCACGGCATGTCCGGCACCGACACCAGCGCGCCATCGAACATCTCCTTCCACGGTTTCTCGAAGAAGTGCGAGAAATAGGTCACCGCCTCGAGCGGATGTCCGGGCTCCATGATCGACCACGGCCAGATCAGGCCCATCACGAGATAGCCCAGCACAAGCCCCGGCAGCAGCACATAGACGACATGGGCAAAGCGGTGGGTCGCCTCGCGCGGGCCCTGCTTGCGGAACTCCTCGATCAGGAGCGGGACGAAGCCGACCACGGCATAGATCAATGCGAGCCCGCCAAGCACGCGGCAGCCGATCGACAGGCCGGCCCCCAGGCCGACGATCAGGATGGTGCGCGGCGAGGGCGCCGGATATTCCTCGATCAGGCGCACCAGGCCCATGATCAGGACCACCATCGCCACGGCGAACGGCGCATCCTTCGGATTCATGAACATGTGGCCGTAGAAGGTCGGGCACAGCG
Organism: Bradyrhizobium sp. BR2003; assembly: GCF_009720285.1. NCBI lineage: Bacteria > Pseudomonadati > Pseudomonadota > Alphaproteobacteria > Hyphomicrobiales > Nitrobacteraceae > Bradyrhizobium > Bradyrhizobium sp. BR2003. The sequence continues at coordinate 174,732 of NZ_SMYJ01000019.1, read as the reverse complement.
CCAGCAGCAGCAGCGCCGCCAGTCCCGCCAGCGGGCCGCCGACGCGGCGCGCCAGGCGCCAGGTTACCGCAAGGCCGATAACGCCGACGATCGCGCCGAGCAGGCGGCGCGTCTCGAACAGTTCGAGCGGAATGATCTTGTGCAGCAGGGCCGCGGCCATGTCGAAGCCGCCGCCGTACATATACAGATTGGCAAACGACAGCGCGCCGGTGTCCTTGAACCCGGACCCGTACATGCGCAGCAGGAGATCGGCATATTCAGCGTGGGTGTAATCATCCCAGCCCAGACCGTAATCGCGGAACGTCAAGCCGGCGACCACGGCGACCACGCCGAGGACGAGGACAGCGAGATCGTCGCAGGTCTTCTCCACCGAGCGCCGCGCAGGCGCCTCGAGGGCAGACGTCGTAATCGATGACATAGCTAGTGATACCGGCGTGCCTGTGGCCCAGATTGGCGCTTTAGGGCCTCATTCCCCGGCATCCATAGCGCAGTTCCGTTTCCAAGTAATTGGTAATTGTGGCGTAATTTCCCAGATGCGTTGCAATAAATTGGCAGCAATTCGTAGCCAGTAGATCTACGGGAGCCGGCTGCCCGACAGCCATTGCGAGGGCGATGAAGCAGCGCATCGCGCCGGTTAAGCGGGATTTTAGGGAACTCTGTCTACAATTGGCGGTTGGCGGTGTGAGCAATATGACGGTATCGTGGCGTTGGTGGCCCGCGCCGATTTTCGGTCGGGTCTCCCGGGGGTTAGTTCGATGAAGGTTGGTCTGTTGGTCGTCGGCGCGGGCCTGGTCGTGGCGGGCTTGGCGGCGGTCGGCCTCGGAATTCCCTACAAGGAATTCAGCGTTGGCGGCACGTTGATCGCGACAGGCGTGACCGGCGCATGTACCGGCGTGATTGTTCTGGCCCTTGCCGCCATCCTTCGCGAACTCCAGGCCATGGGCGACCGGCTCGATGCCGTCGTTGCCGTGGGTCTGCGCTCCGGGTCGCCGTCTGCAACTTCTCCGCGCGGCACTCCCGACGATCCGGTGTTCCCGCCGCCTGAGCCGAAGGTCTCGGCGCCTCCGCCGCTGGCTCCCGCGTCTGCGCCGGCGGCGCCGCCGCCCTGGCACGACGAGATCGCCTCGCGCGGCGCGTCAGGCGAGGTGCCGCCCGCACCGGCGGCCGCGCCCGCGGACGGTGCTGCGCCGCCCAAACGGCGCAATCTGCTGTTCTCCTCCTCGCGCAAGGAGCGCGAACGGAGCCAGGGGCGTGCCGCCGAGCCGCTCACGCCGGATCTGTTGTCGCCGGAACTGCGCTCGAATCCGAGCGGTTCGGCCGAACCGGCGCCGGCAACCTTCGACGATGCCTGGCCGAAGGCCGACCGGCCGCGGTCGGTCGACGTCGCCCCGCGGCGCGGCCCCCGGACGCCGTCGACCTTCGGCGAGGCCCAGTCGGCCGCCGCCGCCTCGCCGTCATCGGGCCATCCGCCGCCGCCCCAGGAGCAGCCGCCGGTGACCGTGCTCAAATCCGGCGTCGTCGACGGCATGGCCTATTCGCTCTATTCGGACGGATCGATTGAGGCGCAGATGCCCGAGGGAATGATGCGATTTGCCTCGATCGACGAGCTCAGGTCGCATCTGGAGCAGCGGCCTTAAGATCCGGGCCAATACTTGCGCGCGGCCGGCCCGAAGCCGGAAACGCGGCCGTTGTTGTCAGATTTGCTGTAATTCGTGCATATTCGCAAAGTAGTACGCGATTCCATTAATGTATTGCTGCGCATGGATACTGTCCGGTGGGCGCCGGGCTGTCGATAGCACGGGGAAGATTGAGCCATGTCCGATACGTCAGGCAAAACGCCGGTCGAGCTGACCGCCAACATCGTTTCGGCCTATCTCAGCAACAATCCGACGCCGGCCTCGGACATTCCGAACCTGATCAGCCAGGTCCACTCCGCCTTGCTGCGGGTGTCGAGCGGACGCAGCGACACGCCGAGCGAGCCGGCCAAGCCCGCGGTGTCGATGAAGAAGTCGATCACGCCGGAATATCTGGTGTGCCTCGAGGATGGCAAGCGCTTCAAGTCGCTGAAGCGCCATCTGCGCACCCAGTACAACATGACCCCGGAGCAGTATCGCGACAAATGGGGCCTGCCGGCCGACTATCCGATGGTGGCGCCGAACTATGCGGTGGCGCGCTCGCAGCTTGCCAAGAAGATGGGCCTCGGCCAGCAGGCGCGGAAGCGGAAATAGGAGATTACGCGGCGGACGCCAGCGCCTCGCGCGCATCGTTGCGGATGCGGTCGACCATCGAGCGCAAGCCGTTGGAGCGCTGCGGCGTCAGATGGTCGCGGAAGCCGAATTCGTCGAACAGCGCAAGCGCGTCGGTGCCGAGGATGTCCTTGGGCGTCTGCCCGGAAAACAGCGTCAGCACGATCGCGACCAGGCCGCGCACGATGTGGGCGTCGCTGTCGCCGATATAGATCAGGCGCGGTTCGCCGTTGGCACCGCGCTCGATCCGCTTCGACAGCCAGACCTGGCTGACGCAGCCCTGCACCTTGTTCTCGGCCGAGTGCTCCGCCTCCGACAACGGTTCGAGCGTGCGGCCGAGCTCGATGACATAGCGGTAACGGTCGTCCCACTCGTCCAGCAGCGCAAAATTGTCCCTGATTTCGTCGATCGTCGTCATCGCGGCCCGCGTCCTGTCCTTGACGGCTTATATAGGAAGGCGGGCCGCGAAAGCGATGAAAATGGAACCGGTTCCCGGTTGTTTTGACGGGTTTTCTTCACGCGAACCGGGATCCGCTTCGCGCGACAGCGCTTTGGTTCCCCTTACGGCGTCGGCGGCAGGCGGAATTCGATGGACTGGTCGTCCGCGGTCAGCGTGTCACGGGACGCGGTGGCTGAATCGGTATCGTCCTTGCCGATCGAGCCGGTGTGGTCGGGCGGCTTCTTGTCGGTGATGATCTGGTAGAGCTTGCGCGCCCCGTCGGTTGCGCGCTGACCGATCGCGGTCGCGGCCTGGCCGCCGACTTCGCAGGCGGACGGCTGGCGCTTGCAGAACTGACCCATGTCGTTGATCGTCGCGGTCGCGGCCGACACCGCATCCGACGCGCTGATCTGCGGCGTCTTGTCCGCTTCGGGTGTTTTGTCTCTCGGCAGCAGCACGAGCACAAGCCCGAGCCAGAATGCCAAACGCAGCAGGAAGAACATGGCGCGATCCCGGTCGTCTGTCTTGTCTTGCTTCTTGCGCGGTCGATGCCGCTATTGGCCTTGAGGGTTAGCATCGGTCGATAAATCGGAAGTATCTGCATTGAAGCAAATCCGCCGAAAAATCGCGGAAAATTCGCCTGAATTGATTCGCCGTAAATTTTCGATTGATGGCAGCCGACACGCGGCGGCTGCGCAGGATCCGCCGCGTCCACCATTTCGAAACCATAGATTGTCGCATCCGGAAACCAGCCGTTCACCATCCCCGACAAATGGCCGGTGAACAGCGGGTCAAACCCACTCCAATGCACGGTGTTTGGCGGCTGGTCGCCCAGCCTTAGCGTTCGCTTAAGTTCGCTCTGACACGTTGACCTGCAATCACGAAGGAGGCGTTCCGGCGCGTCTGTGTTGACGATTGAGCCGAAGCGCGAGTGCTGTGAGTAGTTTGAGTCTGATCCGCGATTGCCTGGATGCGCTGCTGCATCCGTCGGCGCAATATGATGCGCTGACGCGTGCGCGCCATCGTGCCTTCATGGCGCCGCGGCTGCTCGGCAGCCTGGCGGCGCTTGCCTCGTTCCCTGCTTTTCTTGCGATGCGCGGCGCGCCGACGGCGATCGAGGTCGCGGCATTCGCCTGGCTGATCGCGCCGATCCTGCTGTCGTGGTTCCTGTCGCGCACCGGCCGCTATGAAGGCGCGCATGTACTGTCGTCGCTGGCGCTCGCCGGTCTCGTGATGATGATCGCGGCGACGACCGGCGGCATCGCCTCGTTCGCCGCGGTGTGGCTCGTCGTCATTCCGATCGAGGCGGCGCTGTCGGCCTCGCGGCGCGTGGTGGCGTTTGCGTTCGCGCTCGCGATGATCTGCGCGGCGCTGCTGAGCGTGCTCGGCCATTATCATGTGCTGCCGGTCGTCGATCCCGCGGTTGCCTCGAACAGCACGCTGGTCGGCTTCGGCGTCGTGTCGGCGATCTTCTACGCCGCCGGGCTCGCCTTCGGTGCGGAGTCGCTGGCGCGCACCAGCGTGGCGCTGCTCTATGTCGAGGAAGAGCGCTACCGCCTGCTCGCGCATAACATGAGCGACGTGCTGTCGCGGCACAGCCGCAACGGCGCCGTGCGCTTCATTTCGCCCGCGGCCGAGAACATGCTCGGCGTGCCGGCATCGCGGCTGTTGGGCCACGGCCTGTTCGATCGCGTTCATGTCGCCGATCGCCCGGCCTATCTCACGGCGCTGTCGGACGCCGCGCGCGGTGACTCGCGCAGCGTCGAGTTCCGCGTGCGCCGTGACGCTGCGCGGGGCGAAGCCACCGCCGAATTCATCTGGGCCGAGATGCGCTGCCGCCCGCTCGATCAGGCCGCCGCCGATGCCGAGGTCGTCGCCGTGATCCGCGACGTGACCGATCGCAAGGTGCAGCAGCAGGCGCTCGAACAGGCGCGCAATGTAGCCGAGCAGGCCGATGCGTCGAAGACGCGCTTCCTGGCCACCATGAGCCACGAACTGCGCACCCCGCTCAACGCCATCATCGGCTTCTCCGAGATGATCGCGCAGGAAGACGTGCTCGGCCTCGACGTGGCCCGCCGCAAGGAATACGCGCAGCTGATCAACGATTCCGGCCAGCACTTGTTGTCGGTCGTCAACGGCATCCTCGACATGTCGAAGATGGAGTCGGGCAATTTCGAGATTTCGCCGGAGCCGTTTGCGCCGCGGCCGGCGCTGCTCAATTGCTGCAATCTGGTGGCGTTGAAGGCGCGCGAGAGCGGCGTCGACCTCGTCACCCGCGTGCCCGACGATCTGCCGATCGTGAACGGCGATCCGCGCGCGTTCAAGCAGATCGTGCTCAATCTGGTCTCCAACGCCATCAAGTTCACCGAGCGCGGCGGCAAGGTGACCGTTTCGGCCGGCGTCGAGGGATCGCGGCTGGTGCTGCGTGTCTCGGACACCGGCGTCGGCATCGCCGCCGATGATCTCAAGCGAATCGGCGATCCGTTCTTCCAGGCCGGCAAGACCTATCAGCGCCGCCACGAAGGCACCGGTCTCGGTCTTTCCATCGTGAAGGGGCTGGTCGGCCTGCACTACGGCGAAATCAATGTGGAGAGCAAGGTGGGCGAGGGTACCACGGTATCGGTCGCGCTGCCGCTGGCGTTCACTCCGCCCGCCGCCGTCGAGCCGTCCAGCAACGTCTCGACCCTGAAGCCCGCGCTGCGTTCCGGACTACAAGAGCAAACCCATCAGGTGAAGAAGAGTGCCTAGACAGACTTTGGATGACGATGAAACGCCGCGCCGTCGCCGCGGCGCCAAGGCGGTGGCCATCGCGGCCGAGGAGGAACGTGGCCTCGTCCTGCGCCTGCTGCTGCACAGTCCGAAGGATCTGGTTGCCGGCGTGCTGGCGACGTCTGCCATTGTTGCGATCCTGATCAATGCGCTGTTCCTGCAGGCCGGCCGTCATCCGTCGCCGATGTTCGGCGGTTCGGTTGTGACGCTGCCGCCGCCGACCCCGGTTGCCGCGGCCACCAGCCCGATACCGCGCCCGCGCCCGGCCGAGGCTGCTGCCCGATCGGCCGAACCTGTCGACGTGAAGCCGGTGGAGACCAAACCGGCCGAGACCAGGTCCGTCGAAGCCAAGCCGGCGGAACCCAAAGCCGAGGCCAAGCCGGTCGATCCGATGGCCAATCTGGTGCTGAAATCGACCGCTGCGCCGCCGGCCGCCGCACCGTCCCCGGCCGCCGCGCCGCCCAGCGTCATTCGTCCGCCGGCGTCGATCCCGACACAGCATCTGAGCCCGGCCGGAAAACGCATCGCCGCGGTCCAGCGTACGCTGACGGAGTATGGCTACGGCCAGCTCAAGCCGACCGGCACGATCGGCGCCGATACCCAGCACGCCATCGCAAAGTTCGAGCGCGCCCGCAAGCTGCCGGTGACCGGCCAGATGTCCGATCGCCTGGTGCGCGAACTCAGCGCGATGATCGGGCATTCGATCGAGTAGTCTCTCTACGACGGCACTGAATGTGTATTCGTCATGCCCGGGCTCGTCCCGGGCTTCCACGTCTTTGAGACCTGTTGAAGCCAAGAGGGGGATGGCCGGGACAAGCCCGGCCGTGACGAGTTAGGGCGTTTCGCCCAGCAGAACGTCCCTGACCTCGTCGGAGAACAGCTTCCTGCGGCCGGCCAGCAGCACCCATTCCGGATCGTCGCGATCCGGAATGGCGCGCGGCATCCCGTGATCGAGCAGGGCCTGCGCGCAGCCCACCCAGTCGCCGCCGCTGACCGGCTCGTTGCAGGAGGCCCACGACAAGGAGCCGGACGCATTGTCGCCGAAGCCGTGCTGCTCGGTCCACTCCGCGCCGTGCTCGAGCAGGAATCGCGTCAGGGCGCCATTGCCGCGGAACACCGCGTGATTGAGCGCCGAGGCATCCCAGTCGCCGCCACGCACCGCGATCGGCCAGCCGAGCTCGATCATCAGCCGCACCGCATCGTCGCCGCCTGCCGCGGCGAGCTCCGGAAGCAACCGCAATTGCTGTGGTGAAAGCGAGCCCGGAAGATCGGGCCGACCGGCCTGGATTCGCCGCGCCTCGCTCTCGTCACCGCTGCTGCACGCCGCGACGAACCGCTCGTCATCGACTAGCGTCTCGTCACCGGTGCGCTCGCGCAGCAACTCGGCGACCTCGGTCAGTCCGAATTGCAGCGCGTACCTGTAGGCGCTGAGCCCGCCTGGTGTCGTGATGCGCGGGTCCGCGCCGGCATCGAGCAGTGTCGCGATGCAGGTCCGCGACCGCCGCCGGCGAATCGCCCACAGCAGCGGCGAGCCGCAATCGGTCAGCGGCGCGTTGCCGGCGGCTTCGTTTGGATTTCCGCCGTGCCGCAGCAGCAAGTCGAGCGCCGCCACGTTCTCGTCGTCGAGCACCTTGTACATCGCGTTGGTGCCGGCGATCCGCGCGCCATGCTCGAGCAGCAGGCCTGTCGTCACCGAGCCTTCGAGCGAGTGATACAGCGATTCATTGTCGTTCGGATTGGCGCCGGCTTCGAGCAACAGTTTGGTCAGCTCGAGATCGTGGTTGCGGCCGGCGGCGCCGTACAGCGCTGACAGCGGATTGCTGTCATCGGGTGCGTCGAGCGATCCCGGCGGCCAGCGGCTGCTGATGTGCTGGTCGGGATCGGCGCCGGCCTGCAGCAGCAGGCGTGCGCAGCGATGCAGCCGCGCCTGAAATTCTGGAATCTGCAACAGGCCGGAATGCGTGACCGCGACCAGCGGCGGCAGTTTCAAGGGACCGCCGGGACGATTGACCCATGCTGGATCGTCGTTGGCGGTGCGTTGCAGCGTCTCCTCGTCGCCGATGGCGCAGGCGAGATAGGGATCGTCGGCGATGAGGCCGGGATCCTCGGTGAGCATCCGCGCCGCAACGCGCGGATTGGCGCGGTCGGTGGTGCCGGCGACGTCTGCGGCATAGACCAGCTGCAGCCATCGCCGCACGCGATCGGCCTTGCTCTTGCCGGGCGGCAATTGTGCGTCGACATAGCGCCGCAGGTCCGGCCAGGAGGCGAAGCCGAGATCGCGCGCCACACAGGACTGCGCATCGTGCAGCCGCAGATCAAGCGCAGCGATCTCAGTATCGCTGCGCCCGGCCGCAGCCGGAAGCGCATGCCGGAAACGCGCGTAGGCCTCCGGCGCCTGCCGCCGATACAGGCGAACGAGCTCCTTGGCCTGCTTCTTCAGATGTTCGAGATTCAATCGCGCGGGCGATCGGTCCATGGAAACCTCCGTGCATCAATCGCCGATGGTCCACAAAACCGGCTGCACAAAGGCTTGGTTGGCCGCTCAATTGGTGCAAGTGGGTTCAACCCTTCCCGTGGACCCGGGCGCGGCTTGCACCGCAGACTCAAGGATATGGGTGACGATTGGTTGGGTCAACCCGCCGCTGCGCGACGACATCTGTGACAATTGGACGTGGCCGCGCCGCTGGCCTATAGCTCGGTGCATGCGATTGAAAACCAGCATATGGGTCGCGGCGTATCTGCGCCGCTGCCAGACCGAGGGCGTGTTCGGCGCAGTCCGCAAGAAGGGCGCTGAGGAAGCCGGTGCCGTGTTCGTCAAGGTGGCGCTGATGGATGGCAACGCGATGCTGTATGCACCCGCGCCGCAGACGGTCTATGACGACAGCCGTCCGGTCGAGCGGCTGTTCGTGCCGACCGCGCCACAGCCGGTGTCCGAGCCATCTGTCGAGGAGCGCTTGACCAAGGAGCTCCGCTTCGATCCCGATGCCTGGATCGTCGAGACCGAGGACCGCGCCGGGCGGCACTTCCTCGATCTGGCGAAGGGTTAACCTCCAGACTTCTGATTTCGGACAGCGGGTGCGCTGCCGGGCTGCAACGCGGGCCGCGTCTGCGAGGATGCCGCGCGCACGCGATGGCGCTCATCGTCATAGAGCGACGAGCGATACTTGGCGCGGGCCACCGCCATGGTCGAGCCGCGCCACGCCGCCAGCATCACCAGCGCGGAGCGCTCGCTCAGGCGATCATAGAGCCGCGACAGCCGATAGACATAATTGACCGAGGAGCCGGCTTCCGGATTGAGGAACATCAGGATCCGCTGAAACGCGGCGCTCGACACGTCGAGCGCCCGCATCGCGCAGGCGAGCGGCTCGCCGCCGGGATCGTTGACGACATCGGCGGCGATCCGCGACGGCAGGATCAGCGCTTCGCCGAGTTCGAGCGTGAAGTTATCGAGGTCCTCGGCAAACGCCGCCATCTCCAGGATATGGATCGCGCGCGCGGCGCGCGCGGCCGGAATCCGCGCCGCGGCCTTCAGCGGCGTCTCCTGCAGATTGTGCAGGATCTGCGCGCGCTCCGTCGTGCTGGCGGCAAAGAACATGTCGGAGATTTCGGCGGCATCGTTCGGCCGCATCGCGAGGCTCGCGGCCATTCGCAGCTCGGCCTCGGTCGGGATCTTGGTCCGCAGCGCGGACGGGGCGGGCGCGGGAATTGGCGCGGCCGCCGGCATCGGCTGGTCGGGACCGACGCGGCGCAGCCCAAGCTTGTCCATGATCCGGGCTGGCGTCGCCGGATAGATCGCAAGCCGCGCGCGGACGGCGGCACGCGTCGCGTCGTCAACCTCGTCGATCAGGCGCGTCGTCAGCTCGACGAACTGGCGCTCTTCATCGGCGGAATGTGCGCTCGCCTGCACATAGAGGTCGGTCAGGACGCGCAGCAGCGTCGGGCGGATGTCGACGCCCTCGCGACGGGAGAGCGTCATCAGCCCATCGAAACCAGGAAATAGCGGAGCTGCGCTCATCTCGGGCGTACGCGACTTGCCAAACTGCGGTTTGAAAACCTTGTGGCAGCGAGCCTACGCAGGCTGTTTTAAGAGGCAGTTAAGGAAAACAAGCCGTGAAGGTGAATGCTCGAATTTGCGCGTGTCTATTAAGGCACAGCGCCATATCCGTAACCGTCCGTACCCGAGGCTTAAGATGTCATTAACCATGCGCGTTCTTAACTCGGCGTGCGCGGGGCAAATCATGTCCGTGCGGGGCCAGAGAGAACGGAACATGGGCACCATCGTTGAGTTTCCGGCGGATGCGGCTGCACGGCGGCCGGGCATGGCCGGTGCTGCCGGCGAAGGCATGGGGACCGTACTGATCCTTCCCGTCGTCCGGATCGAGCGAACGACGGAGGAGACCGGCGGAGGTCGCGGACCGGAGCAGGGCACTGCGCAGGGCCGCCGTCGCCGACGCCGCTCCTGATCGCGGACATCGGGAAATGCCGGAGCTTGTGCAGCGGACCGTCACGCGGCGGTCACTCCCCGCGCTGATCCTGCTGCTGGCGGGCGTGGCGCTCGCCGGCTGCAGCGGCGGCGATTTCGGCCGCACCCGCGCCGATTTCCGCAACGACGACATGCATCGCTGGATCGGCGCCGAGGCGACCGGCAGCATCGGCAAGAACGCCTCGCAATTCCAGCTCACCGAACACGAGCGTCAGCTGCGCGACCTCGCCTATCAGTTCATCGAGCCGCCGCTGTCGCGTCCGGCGTGGAAGAGCGTGTTCGGCGACTACCAGCCGCTGCCTTCGCCGTGGCGGCAGAGGGTCGTGTTCGATCGCACCGCCTATGGCCGCAATCTGATCGACGAGCCGCATCGCTCGTTCGCCTCGCGCTATTCGCTGCTGATCGACGAGGTGCGCGACGACATCACCCGCTTCGAGCCGTTCTTCGCCACCGCGATCCAGGTGACCGAGCTCGATCGCAAGCGCAATGCCAGCCTCCACATGATCGCCGACGTGTCGCCGCGCGAGCGGGCTGACGCGGTGGCGCGGATGGAAGAGAACACACTGATCGTGCAATGGGTCCAGCAGGCCCTCGAGCGGCGGATCTCGTCCTATCGCTGGGCGCTGGAGCGGCTGGTGATCCAGGCGCCCGACGGCATGGCGGCCGATGCCGAACGCCAGATCAACGAACTTGCGCGGCTCACCGCCAACGCACCGCTTATCTCCGCGCCTGTCACGGGCCAGGCCGTCGTGACCAAGGGCTAGCCGCGCTTCGTCTTCTTCGCTGTCGATTGGATCCGGCGATTGTTGGCTTGCCGTGGCAGGCTCGCAATGAACGCCTTCAGAGCATCGGAGGGCGGCTGGGCCGAGGGGTAGGCGAGGCCGACCTGGCGCGTCACGTCGATATCGATCGCGCGCATCGCGACATCAGGATTGCCGCGCGCCACGCCCTCGGGCACGATGGCGACGCCAACCCCGGCCGCCACCAGCGCCATCGCCCACTCCTCGGACTCCGCGATCGCCACCGGCTTGCGCGGCGGTGACGCACGCTTGAAGAATTCCTGCTGCTCGCAATGGCAACGATCGATCATCGGAACGCCGGCGAAGTCGGTGGTCCGGAGCATCTCCTTCAGCGTCAGGGGATGCGAGGGCGGCAGTGCCGCGACATAGCGCTCGCTCCACAGCGGGATGAAGTGCTCGCCGGCGCCGACCATGGTCTTGGCGACGATCCGCGCGTCGGCCTTCTCGCTGGCGCCGACCAGCCGGAGCGCAAGGTCGGTATTGCCGGTCAGCGGCTTCAGCAGCGCGATGGTCCGGGCCTGATCGAGCGTCCGCAACAGACCGAGCGTCAGCGCCTGCCGCGTCGCGGGCTTGCGGAAGAGATTTCGCGCCGCATCCGCCTCGTCGATGATCCGGCGGGCGATGCCGTGAAACTGCGCGGCTGAGGCCGTCGGGGCCATGCCCTTCTTGTGCCGGATGAACAGCGTGGTGCCGAGCTCGGCCTCGAGATTGGTGATCGCCGCCGAGATCGACGGCTGCGAGATGAAGCAGCGTTTCGCCGCGGCGGTCAGATTGCGCTCGCGGTAGACCGCGGCGAAGTAGCGGAGTTCGCGTATATCCATAGGTATATCCTATCACATGAATAGAAAGACAATATTTTACCTATGCAAGCGCCAGTGGCAAGTCTGCGCCTGTTACTGCGGAGGACCTGTCATGCGCATCCACCATCTCAACACCGGCACGATGTGCCCGATCGGAAAGCGGCTCGTGAACGGCAGCGGCAGCATCTTCCAGCGGGCGCGGATGGTCTGTCACTGCCTGCTGGTCGAGAGCAATGATGGCCTCGTGCTGGTCGACACCGGGATCGGACTCGACGACATCGGCGACCCGCCGCGGCTCGGACGCAAATGGGTGCGGCGGACGACGCCGCGGCTCGATCCGGCCGAGACGGCGGTGCGGCAGGTCAAGGCGCTCGGCTTTTCAGCTGATGATGTGCGCCATGTGCTGCTGACGCATCTCGATCGCGATCACGCAGGCGGCGTGCCGGACTTTCCGAAGGCCAAGGTGCACGTCCATCGCAAGGAGTACGAGATGGCGGTGACGCATCAGGTCACGCCGCCGCAGGGGCGCTATATCACGGCGCAGTGGCGGCACGGGCCGGACTGGGCGTTCTATGGTGCCGGCGGCGAGGACTGGTTCGGCTTCAAGGGCGTGCGCGCGCTCGGCGACCGCGAGCCGGACATCCTGATGATCCCGTTGCCGGGCCACACGCTCGGCCATTGCGGGATCGCGGTGCGCGACAACGACAAATGGCTGCTGCATGCCGGCGACGCCTATTTTCACCACGCGCAGCTCGATGCCAGGCCGCGGATCCCGCTGGTGCTCGGCATGTTCCAGCGCCGGGCGGACATGGATCGCGCGACGCGCATTCAGAACCAGCAACAGCTGCGGCAATTGAAGGCGGCGCATGGTGCTGATGTGACGATCGTCAACAGCCACGATCCCGTCGACTACGAGACCTGCCGCTGCGGCCGGCACGCACTCGCCGTGAGCTAGCGCTTGCGCGCCGCCGGCGCCGGCGCGGGTAGCGGCGGCGGCTCCTGCTTGGCCGCGACCGGCTCGGTCTGCACCTTGCACGAGGAGGCGGCGAGCGAGGCCTGCGCCTGCGGCATCAGGCCGGGCTCCGGCGCCAGCGCCTTCAGCAGGATCAGGCCGGTTGACGTCGGCGAGTCGATGATCAGCCGGTCGGCGGCGGTGATTTCCTCGTCTTCCGGCAGCTCGTTGTGCTGCGCCTCCGTCATCAGGTCGAGCTCGATCACCTTCTTGCCGGCGGAGCGGTCGTTGATCGCGTAATAGGCGACCTCGTTGCGGGTATAGAACGACACCGACGTATAGGCCTGGCTGACCGGCACGGTGAGCTTGAGCGGTCCGGTCGAGAGATCGTAGCGGCAGATCGCCACCGCGAAGGCCGGATCCATCAACGGCATCGGCGAATGGCTCGGGTCGGCCAGCGGCAGCTGCGTCACCTCGTTGAGCTTGGTCATCGGCGTCAGCCGCGAATAGGCGTCCTGCGAGGCGATGCGCGGCAGCGCCAGCACGCTGACGAGATGCACCACGCCGCCGAGCAGCACGCCTGCGAGGATGGTGAGCAGCAGGCGGATCATGGGCAACCCGTCGTTGTGATCGACGGCATCGGCGCGTCGCGCTGCGTGCGGGTCGCGACCCCGACCGGCGTGTCGTAGAGCCGCAGCATCAGCGCGTAGCGCTCGATGCCGCCGGTCGGCAGCCAGTTGCCGGCGCGCGAGCGCGAGGCGATGTGGATCTCGAACGTGCCGTCGGAGGCGCGCATGATCTCCTGGCTGGTGAAGCCGTAGCGCTGCAGCGTGTTGGCGACCAGGTGCCCCTTGCGGTCGAACAGCGTCAGCGTCCAGAATCGCGCCGCCGGCGTCACGCCGCTGACCACGATGTCGCAGCGGCCGTCGAGCGGCTTGTTCTTGTCGTCTGTGGTCGCCGAGAACGCGATGCCGTCGCCGGTGCCGATCGGCAGTTCGCCGCTGCGCGCGATGGTGGCGCGCGAATAGGGATCGACGTCGGAGGTGCCGCTCTTCGGCCGCGCGGTCCAGGCGCCGATCTTCAGCGTGCCGAGATCGGTGCCGCGCGTCGCCGTCGCATAGGTCAGGCCGAGGCCAACGGCCGTGGCGATCACGAGTGCCAGCAAGGTGGTGAGGAGGAGCCGCACGTCAGTTCTTGCGTGGCACTGCCGGTGTCGCGCCGTCCGGCCCGGCCGCGGCAACGTAGTTTTCGGGGAACGCCAGCGCGCTCGAGGACTCGGCCTTGCCGGTCTCCGAGCGTTCGTTCAGCGTGGTCTTGCCGGCGGTTTTGGCCGCGTCGTCGAGCAGCTTCTCGACCCGCACCAGGATATCCGCACCGCGCTTGGTCAACACCGGCGGCGGGCCGGGCTTGGTTTCCAATACGCGCGGCGCCGCGCTGGCCTGGGCATTGGCCTGCGCCGGCTGCGGCGGCAGCTTCTGGCCCATGCCGACGCCGACGAGCTCCTTGACCTCCACGCCCTGATGCGCGGCGACCATGATGTCGTGCCAGGTCTGCGCCGGCAGTGAACCGCCGGTCATGCGGTTGGTCGGCGAATAGTCGTCATTGCCGTACCAGACCGCGCAGGTGAAGTTGCCGGTGTAGCCGACGAACCAGGCGTCGCGATAGGCGTTGGTGGTGCCGGTCTTGCCCGCGGTCGGAATGCCGTCGAGCGCGGCGCGGCGCGCGGTGCCTTCGCTGACCACGTGGCTCATCATGCCGGCCATGTCGGCGGCGATGTTCGGCGGAATGGCCTGCCGCGGCTTCGGGCCGTCGCGGTCCCAGCGCCACACCAAGTCGCCGGCGCCGGTACGCACCTCGAGCACGGAATGCGGCGTCACCGCCTTGCCGCGGTTCGGGAAGGTCGCATAGGCGACCGCGTGCTCCAGCACGGTGACTTCGTCGGAGCCGATCGGTAGCGACGGCGTATCGGGCAGCGGCGCCTTGAGGCCGAAGCGGCGCGCGACCTCGACGATCTTGGCGCGGCCCGCCTTCGGCCCTTCCTTGCCGCCCATCATGATCGAGAGCTTGACCGGCACCACGTTGATCGAGCGGGTGATCGCCTGCGTCAGCGTGACCTGACCTGAATAGGAATGGCCATAGTTCTGCGGGCACCAGTTGCCGATGCAGACCGGGCCGTCGACGATCTTCGAGTTCGGCGTGAAGCCGTTCAGCAGTGCCGTGGTGTAGACATAGGGTTTGAACGACGAGCCGGGCTGGCGATAGGCGTCGGTGGCGCGGTTGAACTGGCTTGCACCATAGTCGCGTCCGCCGACCATGGCGCGGATGCCGCCGTCGAGATCGGACACCACGGTCGCGGCCTGGGTCGCGTGGTAGTCACGCCCGAACTGGCGCAGCTGGTTCTCGATCGCTTCCTCGGCCGCCTTCTGCACGTTCATGTCGATCGCGGTGCGGACCACGAAGACGCGCTCGGTGTAGGATTTCGGGAAGGTGTCGACCAGCTTGCGCATCTCGTCGAAGGCATAGTCGAGATAGTAGTTCGGCGAGTTCTCGTCGCGCCGGTCGACCGCGACCGCGGGATTGCGGCGGGCGCCGAACACCTGGCCCTCGGTCATGAAGCCGGCATCGACCAGGTTGTCGAGCACGACATTGGCGCGGGCGCGCGCCGCGGGCAGGTTGATGTGCGGGGCGTATTTGGTCGGCGCCTTGAACAGGCCGGCGAGCATCGCGGCCTCCGCGAGATTCACGTCGCGCACCGACTTGTTGAAGTAGAAATGTGCCGCGCCGTCGACGCCGAAGGTGCCGCCGCCCATATAGGCGCGGTCGAGATAGAGCTTCAGGATCTCGTTCTTGGTGAGCCGCGTCTCGAGCCAGATCGCGAGGAAGGCTTCCTTCACCTTGCGCTCGATGGTGCGCTCGTTGTTCAGGAACAGGTTCTTGGCGAGCTGCTGGGTGATCGACGAGCCGCCCTGGCGGACGCCGCCGGCCTGCGCGTTGGTGACGAGCGCGCGGGCGAGGCCCGGCACGTCGATGCCGAAATGGTCGTAGAAGCGGCGGTCTTCGGTCGCGAGCGTCGCCTTGATCAGATTGTCCGGAAAATCTTCCAGCGGGATCGAGTCATTATGCTTGATGCCGCGGCTGCCGATCGGGTTGCCGTAACGGTCGAGGAAGGTCACCGCAAGGTCGGACTTCTTCAGCCAATCCTCGTCGGCGGTCTCGCGGAAGGCCGGGATCGCGAGCGTCAGCATCAGGATCATGCCGCCGAGCCCGAGCGTCGCGGCCTCCGACAGCGGCTCGATGAACACCCAGCGCTTCCAGCGGCCGACATAGAAGCGGTCCATGAAGGTGGAATAGCGCTCGTAGAGCTCGCGCAGGCCCTTGCCCGACGAGAAAAGCGTCGAGTCGATACGCGCATCGAGGTCCAGGAAGAAGTTCCGGACCTTCTGTTTCCAATGCGACGGCATGATCTGAAAGGACCGGACCCTTGATCAGTTCGACAGCGCTGCGGGCGCCCAAAACGGGCACGGGCCAGCGTCTTGCTTCGATGTTGCGGCAATCCCAAGGCGCTTTTGCGTCGTTGGGGACTCGTTCCACGTTCTATCCGAGCGGCTGCCATAAACCAATGGTGCGGCTTGTGAATTTAATGAAAGCCCTAACGCTGCCCACTGGCTTTTTCGACCCCGCACTACCACCCCCTTGCGGAGGGAGCGCCGGCATCCCAAGAAGAGTTGCACCGCCATTACAGGGATATCATGACCGCACCGCCCAAGCGCCCGTCGGACCAGGAGGGATTCTTCTGGAAAACCAAGACGTTGGAAGAAATGTCCAACGCCGAATGGGAGAGCCTGTGTGACGGCTGCGCACGCTGCTGCCTGGAGAAGCTCGAGGACGAGGACACCGGCAAGATCTATTTCACCCATATCTCCTGCAAGCTGCTCGATTCCGGCCTCTGCACCTGTAAGGACTACCCGAACCGTTCCGACCAGGTTCCGGATTGCGTCCGCCTGACCCCCGAAAACGTGCGGACGCTGAACTGGCTGCCGCCCAGCTGCGGCTACCGGCTGGTGGCCGAGGGGCGGGACCTCTATTGGTGGCATCCCCTGATCTCGGGCGATCCCAACACCGTCCATGAGGCCGGCGTCTCGGTGCGCGGGCGGGTGGAGGGCACCGAGCTCGACGTCAACGACGCCGATCTCGAGGATCATATCGTGCGATGGCCCGCCCTGCTGCCGAAACGGGCACAATTGAAGAAGCGGCCGAAAATGCTGGGCAAGACCACCAAAGCGTGACGCCGTCGCCGCGTCCGCGATCACGTCACCGCGAGAATAGCGCGGCGGGATGCACCCATGCGCTGGGGTGCCTGCCTCAGCATTCAATTGCTGCATAAATTGCAAAGCAGAGAATGATTCTATCGCGGGACGCGCCCGCGCAGCAGCATTACGCCTCAAATGAACAAGTATGAACGGCAGAGCCGGATTCCTGCCGACCAAGCGACATTGCCCGACGACATTGCCGAAGAGCTGTCTCATCTCCCGAGCGAGGTGATCGAACTCAGCGAAGCGCCGCCGCTGGCACCGCCGGCACCGCTCAATCCGGACGAAGTCCGCACCATCCTCATCAGCCTGATGCTGACGATGTTCCTGGCCGCACTCGACCAGACCATCGTCGCGACCGCGCTGCCGACGATCGGGCGCCAGTTTCACGACGTCACCAATCTGTCCTGGGTGATCACGGCCTATCTGTTGGCCTCGACGGCGGTGGCGCCGGTGTTCGGCACGCTGAGCGACATCTATGGCCGCCGCGTCATGATCATCACCTCGCTCAGCCTGTTCGTGGTCGGCTCGGTGCTGTGCGCGATCGCGCCCAGCATGACCATGCTGATCGTCGCCCGCGGCCTGCAGGGGCTCGGCGGCGGCGGCATCATGCCGGTGGTCCAGACCGTGATCTCCGACGTGGTGAGCCCGCGCGAGCGCGGTCGCTATCAGGCCTATTT
Source organism: Bradyrhizobium sp. BR2003 (assembly GCF_009720285.1). Taxonomy (NCBI): domain Bacteria; kingdom Pseudomonadati; phylum Pseudomonadota; class Alphaproteobacteria; order Hyphomicrobiales; family Nitrobacteraceae; genus Bradyrhizobium; species Bradyrhizobium sp. BR2003. Next base: position 157,253 of record NZ_SMYJ01000019.1, on the reverse strand, counting down.
CTCCAGCGTCTGGATGGCCGGCGGCATCCTCGGCCCGGTGGTCGGCGGCGTGTTCGCCGAGCATCTGCACTGGTCGATGATCTTCTGGATCAACCTGCCGCTCGCGGCGGCGGCGCTGGCGCTGCTGCTGCCGAAGATGGGCAAGATCCCGGTGTTCCACCGCAAGCGCAAGGTCGACTGGCTCGGCGGCATCCTGCTGATGGCCTCGGCCGTCGTGCTGATGCTGGTGCTGACCTGGGGCGGCACCCGTCTGTCCTGGCTGTCGCCGACCATCACCGCGATGGTGGGCGCCTCGATCGCGCTCGCCGGCGCCTTTGTCTGGCACGCGCGCCGCGCCGACGAGCCGTTCCTGCCGCTGTCGCTGCTCGGCGGCTCGGTGGTGCCGTTCGCGATGGGGGCGGGCGGCTGCGCGCTCGGCGCCATGGTCGGCCTCACCGTGCACCTGCCGCTCTATTACGAGGTGGTCTATCACCTCACCGCCAGCGAGGCCGGCCTCGCGCTGATCCCGCTCGCGGCGATCTCGACCTTCGGTGCGGCGATCGCCGGCCGGACCATGGCGAAGGCCAAGCACTACAAGCGTGTCGCGATCGTCGGCACCTCGGTGGCCGCGATCTGTGCCGTCGGCATGGCGGTGACGACGCTGCCGCTGTGGGCATTGCTGCTGTTGATGAGCGTGTTTGCGCTCGGCCTCGGCACCACTTTCCCGATCAGCGTGGTGTCGCTGCAGAACGCAGTGGCGCGGCCGCAGGTCGGCACCGTCACCGGCGCGATGAACTTCTTCCGCGCGATGATGGCCTCCTTCACGGTCGCCGCCTTCACCACCATCCTGCTGATGACGCTGGGGACCGACATCTCGCTCGCCGGCGAGCATCATGCCGCCGCCAGCACCGTCAGCGCGATCCCGATGGCCGACATGATCCATGCGTTCCGCTACGTGTTCGGCGCCGCCGCCGTGCTGCTGACCACCGCCTCGATCTGCATGATCACGATGGAAGAGCGCCCGCTCGCCGGTCCCGCCGCCCACCCGCCGGCGGAGATGGCTGAGTAAGGACGTTGGCCGCGTACACCGCTGTCGTCCCGGCGGACCCATGCGCCGCGGCGGATGTTGTGAATCGGACTCGTCGTTCCAACATCGCGTAACAATCAGCATGCGTGGTTATGGGTCCGTGCTTTCGCAAGGGACGACACTGAGCTTGTCGTACGGCCAGCGGGCAACAATCCGCGATCTCGCGACATCAATTGCCCGAGCCTTGCGTTTCGTTCCGCTCTCTCCGCTTCGCTCGCCCTGCGTAATTTGCGCAGCGGGGAATGACGATCCAAGAGATCGGCGCCCCACGACCTTTTATTCCCCCTCTGCCTCAAATTTATTCAGCCGCACCGCGTCGACCCACTACTTTAGTCGCCGTCCATGCATGGCGATCTGCGCGCAGTTTCACTTGCTGCGCATTTTGTCGCGGCTATAGTCGCGCCCCAAGAGCTCGAAGCGGCCGAAGAAAAAGAGGAGAGAAACAGGGTGACAAGAACATCGCGACTCCCCGTGCATGCGAAACTTGCAGGAGCGGCCGTGTTCGGCCTGTTGGCTGCGGCGCCCAGCGGAGCGCTGGCTGCCGACACCCTCAAGATCGGCGTGATCGCCGAAGCGCAGGCGATTGCCGGTGCATCGATCCCGCAGGCGGCGCAGCTGGCCGCCGACGAGATCAACGCCAAGGGCGGCATCGACGGCCGCAAGATCGAGATCGTCAGCTACGACAACCACTCGTCCTCGGCGGATTCGGTGCGCGCGTTTCAGCGCGCGGTCAACGAGGACAAGGTCAACGTCGTCATTTCGAGCTACATCAGCGAAGTGGTGCTGGCGCTCGAGCCCTGGGCTTCGCGCCTGAAGACGCCGTTCGTCACGCCCGGCGCCGCCTCCAACGAGATCAGCAAGAGCGTCCACGCCGATTACGAGAAGAACAAGTACACCTTCCACGGCTACTTGACCTCGGCCGCGCTGGCGCTGTCGGTCTGCGACGCCGCCAAGGAGCTCCTGGTCGATCAGAAGCACATGAAGACCGCGGTCATCATGAGCGAGGACGCCGCCTGGACCAAGCCGCTCGACGTCGGCTACGAGGAGTGCCTGCCCAAGATCGGGCTCAAGGTCGTCGACCATATCCGTTTCTCGCCCGACACCACCGACTTCACGCCGATCTTCAACAAGGTCGAAGGCTCCAAGCCCGACGTGATCATCACCGGCATCTCGCATGTCGGCGTGCAGCCGACGGTGCAGTGGAAGAACCAGCAGGTGCCGATCCCGATGTTCGGCATTTCCTCGCAGGCGACCAACGAGACCTTCGGCAAGGACACCAACGATGCGGCGGAAGGCGTGCTGTATCAGGGCGTCTCGGGCCCGAACGTCGCGGTGACGCCGAAGTCGGTGCCGTTCGCTGAGGGCTTCAAGAAGCGCTACGGCAACTATCCGTCCTATGCGGGCTACACCGCCTATGACGAGGTCTACTACATCGCGGATGCGGTGAAGCGCGCCGGCTCGGTCGAGGCCGACAAGATGGTCGATGCGCTGGAGAAGACCGACTGGGAAGGCACCATCGGACGCGTCCAGTTCTACGGCAAGGACGATCCGTTCACCCATTCGATCAAGTACGGCAAGGGCCTGATCACCGGACTGATGCTGCAGTGGCAGGGCGGCAAGCAGGTCGCGGTCTGGCCGAAGGAGGTCGCCAAGAGCGACCTCAAGTTCCCGAGCTTCATCAAGGTCACCACGAACTGACTGACGGTCATGCTCCCGGGCCCCACCCGGGAGCATCCCCGTTCGGTTCCGTGTCCTCCACAACAGGCAGCCCTGCTGCCGCGGCCAATCTGAGATGCTTGCCCTACAAATCCTGATCGATGGCTTTGCCATCAGTGCGCTCTATGCGCTCGGTGCGACCGGCTTCACCCTGATCTTCGGAGTCTCCGGCGTCCTCAACCTCTCCCACGGTGCCATCATGGTCGCCGCAGCGGTCGCGGCCTGGGCCGCGGCCAGCGTGCTGCACCTCGACATCTACACCGGCGCGCTGTTCGGTGTCGGCGTCGCGCTGATCGTGTCGTTCGCGACCTATTTCGCGGTCGTCAAGCCGATCCAGAATTCGAGGCGGATCCCCAACGAGGAGAAGGAAATCTTCGTCCTCACCGGCACCCTGCTGTGGGGCATCATGATCCAGGAGTTGATCGCCTATTTCTTCACCAACAACGCCAAGACGGTGTTGCCGATCGTCGAGGGTGTTGTCGACATCTTCGGCAACCGCACGCCGCGCAACAATATCTTCACCGCGCTGGTCTGCTGCCTCGTGATCGGCCTGCTGTGGCTGCTGGTGAACCGCACCAGGACCGGCAAGGCGGTGCTGGCGGCCTCGATGAACCCGCGCGGCGTCACGCTGCTCGGGCTCGAGCTCACCCAGATCTACATCGTGGTGTGGGGCATCTACGGCATTCTCGCCGGCATCGCCGGCGTGCTGCTCGGCATGTTCCTCGGCGTCAGCTCCTACAGCGTCGGGCCGCTGACCGCGAGCGCGTTCTCGATCGTCGTGCTCGGCGGCCTCGGCAGCGTGTCGGGCTCGCTTATCGCAGCCTTCGTCGTCGGCTATCTCGAGACCATCACGGCCTACATGATCTCGCCGGCCTATCGCACCATTCCGGCGCTGCTGCTTCTGGTGTTCGTGATGTATATCCGGCCTCAAGGCCTGCTCGGGAGGCGCTGAGATGGCCAGCTTCTTTTCCTCGCGCCTGTTCTTCATTTCGCTGGCCTGCGTGGTGGTCGCCGCGACGCTGCCGTTCTACGTCTCGGGCTACATCCTCGGGCTGCTGACCGTCGCGTTCTATTTCGGCGTGTTCGCGATGGCCTGGGACCTCCTGTTCGGCTTCGCCGGCGAGGTCAATTTCGGGCCAACCTTCCTGATCGGCACCGGCGCCTACACCGCAGGGATCCTCAACAACCAGTTCGGCTGGTCGGTCTACGTCTGCATCCTGCTCGGCGCGCTGGCGTCGGTGGTCGCGGGCTTCGTGCTGGCGCTGCCGGCGCTGCGGGTGAGGGGGCCGTATTTCGGCCTCACCACGCTGGTCGCGGTCTTGATGCTGCAGAACTTCGTCGTGGTGTTCGCCGATCTCACCGGCGGCGAGATCGGGCTCACCATCCCGGACGTCATCACCATCAATGCCGGCGCCAACTACTGGATCGCGCTCGGCTTCATGACCGTGAGCGCGGCCATCCTCTACGGCCTGTCGCAATCGCCTGTCGGTCTCGTGCTGCAGGCGAGCGGGCAGGACCCGGTGCAGGCCGGCGCGCTCGGCTTCAACATCGTCAAGCACAAGCTGGCGGCCTTCATCGTCAGCGCCTTCTTCTCGGGACTGTCGGGCGCGCTGCTGGTGTTCTACTTCGGCACCGCCTCGGTCGGCACTGTGGTCGACGTCGCGGTCGGCGTGAACGTGATCGTGTCCGCGGTGCTCGGCGGCCGGCGCACGGTGCTGGGGGCCGCGTTAGGCGCGATCTTCCTGATCGTGGCCGGCGAATTCCTGCGTCCGACCGGCGAGCTTGCGACCTTCATCGTCTCGGCGGTGGCGCTGCTCGTCGTCCTGTTCTTCCCCGGCGGTTTCCTCGGAGCGGCCCTGTCACGCGAGGCGCGCTCTTAATGGATCAGACCGTGACCACAGCAACGCTCACCGTCCGCGGATTGACCAAGCGATTCGGCGGCTTGACCGCCGTGAAGAACCTGTCGTTCGACCTGCATCCCGGCGAGATCCTCGGCCTGATCGGGCCGAACGGCTCGGGCAAGTCGACCGCGATGAAGAGCGTGATGGGCATCGAGCGCCCGACCGCGGGCGAGGTGCTGTTCGAAGGCGAGAACGTCGCCGGCCTGCCAGCGCACAAGATCGCGCGCAAGGGTTTTGGCATGGTGTTCCAGCACTCGCGGCCGCTGAACCGGCAGACCGTGCTGGAGAACATCATGGTCGCGCTGTTGCCTGACAGCCTGTTCATGCTGTTTCCCGACAAGGCGCTGACCGAGCGCGCCAAATGGATCGCCGAGCGCGTCGGGCTGGGGGCGGTGACGGACCGCCGCCCGCCGACGCTGCCGTTCGCCGACCTGCGCCGGCTGGAATTGGCGAAGGCGATCGCGCGCGACCCCAAGGTCGTGCTGGTCGACGAGCCCTTCGCCGGTCTCACCAGCGCCGAGGTCGGCACCTTCTCCGCATTGATCCGCAGCTTCCGCGACGAGGGCCGCGCGGTGATGCTGGTCGACCACAACGTCAAGAGCGTCGCGGCGCTGGTCGACCGCGTGCTCGCGATGTATCTCGGCGAGGAGATTACGACCGGCCGCGCCGAGGACGTGATGAGGAACGAGACCGTGCGGCGGGTCTATCTCGGCGGCGCGATCGAGACCCATGCGCGGCCCGAGACCTCCTTCAAGGACAAGGTGCCGCTGCTGCAGGTCGAGAATGTCAGCGTGCATTACGGCAAGGCGCAGGCGCTGGAGAACGTCTCGATCCACGTCCATGAGGGCGAGTTCGTCTCCGTCGTCGGCCTCAATGGCGCCGGCAAGACCACGCTGTTCAACACCATCTCGGGCTTCCTGCCCTATACCGGCGATATCCTGCGCGGCGGGCAGCCACTGCGCGGCACGGGGCCTGCGAAGATCGCCCGCTCGGGTCTCGTGCAATGTCCGGAATCGCGCGAATTGTTCGGCGAGATGACGGTGCGGGAAAACCTCGATCTCGGCGGCCAGCATCTCGACGACGCGGCGAGGGCCAAGCAGCTCGCCTGGCTGTTCGAGCTATTCCCGATCCTGAAGGAGCGCCAGGGCCAGATGGCGCAGACATTGTCCGGCGGCGAGCAGCAGATGCTGGCGATCGGCCGCGCGCTGATGATGCAGCCGCAGATCCTGATCCTCGACGAGCCGACGCTGGGGCTTGCGCCTGTTATCCTCGAGCTGCTGTCGAAGGCGCTGGAGAAGCTGCGTCAGACCACCAAGATCACGGTGCTGCTGGGCGAGCAGAACGTGACGTTCGCGCTTCCGCATGCCGACCGCGTCTATGTGCTGGAGCACGCGCGGATCGTCTGGGAGGGCGATCCGGGCCGGTTCGCCGCGGAGGCCGGCAAGGACTTTCTCTGAGTCTTTTTTTGACGCGTTTTCTTAACGCGAACCGCTTCGCACTTCGCTTGAAAACACTACGCGAAAATTGAAAAGAAGAAAGCAAAACAACGGAGACCATGATGACAGCATATTCAACCGCGACCCGCGTGAGCCTGTTGGCCTCGGCGCTCGCGCTCTGCCTCGCAGCGCCGGCCTACGCGCAGTCCAAGGACCCGATCAAGATCGGCATCATTGCCGAAGTGCAGTCGATCGCGGGTGCGGCGACGCCGGGCGGCGCGCAGATCGCGGCCGACGAGATCAACGCCAAGGGCGGCGTGATGGGCCGCAAGATCGAGATCGTCACCTACGACAACAAGAGCTCGTCGGCGGACTCGGTGCGCGCCTTCCAGCGCGCGGTGAGCGAGGACAAGGTCTCCGCCGTGATCGCGAGCTACATCAGCGAGGTCGTGCTGGCGCTCGAGCCGTGGGCCTCGCGGCTGAAGATGCCGCTGATCACGCCCGGCGCCGCGTCGAACGAGATCACCAAGGCGGTGCACAACGACTATGAGAAGAACAAGTACACCTTCCACGGCTACCTGACCTCGGCCGCGCAGGCGCAGCTGGTCTGCGATGCGGCCAAGGAGCTGCTGGTCGACCAGCTCAAGTTCAAGTCGGTCGCGATCATGAGCGAGGACGCGGCCTGGACCAAGCCGCTCGACGTCGGCTACGAGGCTTGCCTGCCGAAGGCGGGCCTGAAGGTGGTCGAGCACATCCGCTTCTCGCCCGACACCACCGACTTCACGCCGATCTTCAACAAGATGGAAGCCGCCAAGCCAGACGTGATCGTCACCGGCATCTCCCATGTCGGCGTGCAGCCGACCGTGCAGTGGAAGAACCAGCAGGTGCCGATCCCGATGTTCGGCATCAGCGCGCAGGCGCTGAGCCCGACCTTCTGGGGCGACACCAACGGCGCGGCCGAGGGCGTGCCCTCGCTCGCGGTGGCGACACCCGATGTTGCCGTCACGCCGAAGACCAAGCCGTTCGCGGCGGCGTTCAAGGCCAAGTTCGGCACGCCGCCGGCCTATACCGGCTACACCGCCTATGACGAGGTCTACATCATCGCCGAGGCAATCCAGCGCGCCGGCTCGACCGATCCGGACAAGATGGTGACCGAGCTCGAGAAGACCGACTTCGAGGGCACGATCGGCAAGATCCAGTTCTATGGCAAGAACGACGAGTTCACCCACGGCATCAAGTCCGGTCCGGGCGCCGTCACCGGCCTCGTGTTCCAGTGGCAGGGCGGCAAGCAGATCACGGTCTGGCCGAAGGCGATCGCCGAGGGCCAGATGAAGTTTCCGAACTTCGTGAAGCTGTCGCAGTAATCGCGGCGCGAGTGTTAAGGCGACCAGGGGCGGTCATGCGGTGGCCGCCCCTTTTGTTATTTGCGCGTCGGCGGCGCCGTCTGGATCGTCGGCGCGGCCGCCGCGAGCAGCGCGGCACGGTCGCCGTTGCGCGGCGGATAGATGCGCTGCCGGTTGATGGTCTGCTTGGTGAGCTTGGCGGCGGCGCCGGTGGTGTGCACCTCGCGGTCCCAGCCGGTGGTGTAGAGCGCGCCCCAGGCGCCGAGATCGAGCACCGTCACATACCAGTCGATATTGAGCGGCAGCAGCTTTTCACCAAACAGATCCGCGACCACATTGTGGCCGGCGAAGCGGCCCATCGGCCGCGCGAACTGGCACGACATCACGGTCGGGTGCTTGCCGTCGATCAGGCAGGCGGCGACGTCGCCGGCGGCGAAGACGTCCGGCAGGCCTTCGACGCGCATGGTGTGGTCGACTTTGATGCGGCCGAGCGCGTCGCGCCTGGCCGGCAGCGAGGCGGCGAGGGGGCTGGCGCGCATGCCGGCGCACCACACCACGGTCTTGGTCGGAATGATCTCGCCGCTATCGAGCGTGATGCTGTGGGCGCCGACGGCACTGACCCGGACATTCAGCCGCGTCTCGACGCCCAGCGTGGCCAGCGCCTCGTTGATGACCGGGCGGCCATGCGCGCCGAAGGTCGCGCCGACCACGGGATTGGGATCGATCAGGATGACCCGATGATCGCCGGTGATGCCGGCGTGCGCCAGCTTGGCCGGCATCTCGGCCGCGACCTCGATCCCGGTGAACCCTGCGCCGACGACCGCGACGGTCGCGCGCGCCTCCGACGGCGGCTCTTTGCCGAGCGCTGCCAGATGCGCGTCGAGCCGCATCGCCGCTTCATACGTGTCGACATCGAAGCCGTGGGCGGCCAAGCCTGAGATGGCGGGGCGGACCAGCTCGCTGCCGGTGGTCAGCACCAGCCGGTCGTAGCTCAGAACCTCCGAAGCCGCGCTGGTCGTGACCGTGACTTCGCGCTTCGCCGGATCGATCGCCGCGACCTCGGCCACCCTGTGCCTGACGCCGACCGGATCGAGCAATTCGTTGAGCGGCAGCGCGACGTCGCCGAGATCGACCTCGTAGTTGCGTACCCGGATGTTGTGATAGGCGTTGCGATCGACGACGAGGATTTCGGTGTCCGCTGCCCGCGCGCCGATCTCGTCGCGCTTGCGGGCTGCGCCGAGCGCGGCCCATAGCCCGGCAAAGCCGGCCCCCAGCACCAGGATGCGCGCCATCTCTCCCCTCCGAAGTTGCACCGGAGGGAGCTTGCCTGCGCTGGCGATGTCAAATCAAGTGGGGAGGCAAGGCCGAGTCGCTGCGCGCCGGAGCCCGGCCAATGAACTCGCGCTTGCCGCGAGTTCGTCATGCCCGGCCTTGTGCCGGGCATCCACGTCTTCCTGGATTGGGCAGGAAGCAGACGTTGATGGCCGGGACAAGCCCGGCCATGACGGAGATAGGCGTGTGAGGTGCCCTCACGTCCCCGGCCGCGAGACCTCGGTCTCCTTGCTGGTGATGAACTCCAGCAGCACCGGCACGCCTTCCCTGGTCTTCCGGATGCCGCGCTTGATCGCGGGGATGATGTCCTCGGGCTTGGTCACACGCTCGCCGTAGCCGCCGAACGCGCGGGCCATCGCGGCGTAATCGCCGGAGATGTCGGTCGAGCGGTATTTCTCGGTCGAGATCGGCATCACCTTCAATTCGATCGCCATCGAGAAATTGTTGAGCAGAATCGACATGATCGGAATCCGCTCGCGCACCGCGGTCTCGAAATCCATTCCCGTAAAGCCGATCGCGGCGTCGCCCCAGACATTGATGCAGAGCTTGTCCGGCTTTGCCAGTTTGGCGCCCATCGCAAGGCCGAGGCCATAGCCGAGCTGCGTGGTCTTGCCCCAGCCGATATAGGACAGCGGCTCGACCGACTTCCAGAACGGCGAAAGCTGGTCGCGCGGGCTGCCGGCGTCGTGGGTGATGATGGTGTTGTGGATGTCGACGGTGTGCTGCAGATCCCACAGCACGCGGTAGGGATTGAGCGGCGCGTCGTTGTGCGTCAGCTTCGGCATCCACTTGGCGAGCCACTCCTTGTGGGAGGCGGCGATCTCCTCGGCGACCGCGCTGGCGTTGCGGTCCGTGGTCACCGTCTTGCCGATCTCCTCCAGCAGCGCGTCGAGCACCAGGCCGGCGTCGCCGACGAGGCCGACCTTGGCCTCGACATCCTTGTTGATGTGGTTCGGATCGAGCGTCGAATGGATGATGGTCTTGCCTTTCGGCATCGCGATGCCGAACGACGTCTCGGTGAGGGAGCAGCCGATACCGAAGATCACGTCGGCTTCCGAAAGAAATTTCGGCACCGCGCGCGGCACGGCGAGGCCGCCGGAGCCGAGCGAGAGCGGGTGCGTCTCGGGGAAGGACGACTTGCCGCCGAGGCTGGTGGTAACCGGGATCGCGAGCCGTTCGGCGAGGCGCTTCAGCTGCGGCCAGGCCTTTGCATAGTGAACGCCTTGGCCGGCATAGATCACCGGATGTCTTGCATTCACGAGTAGCGCCGCTGCCTCTTTCACATGCACGGGGTCGGCGCCGTAGCGGGTGCGCAGCACCGGCGTGTAGTTCAGGGGCTCCGGCACCTCCTCGTTCCACATGTCGGCGGGGATTTCGACGATAACCGGCCCGCCGCGGCCGTTCTTCAATCTTGTGAACGCCCGCCGAAAGATGTTGCAGACCTCCGCGGCGATGTTGATCGGCTCCGACGATTTCGAGAACGCCTTCATCGCCTGGCTGGAATTGAAGTTCGGGTCGATATTCGCGAGCCGGCGCGCATAGCCCATCGGCAGCACCAGGACGGGCACGGATTCGCCGTAGCACTGCGCGACGCCGCCCATCGCATTCTCGGCCCCGGGGCCGTGCTGCATGCAGAAGGCGCCGATCTTCTCGCCCGAGGTGACGCGGGAGATCGCATCCGCCATGTGCACGCCGATGCGCTCCTGGCGCACCATCACCGGGCGGATGTCGGCATTGGCGGCGTATTCGATCAGGTGGTTGACCGGGTAGCCCGTGAGGATCTCGATGCCTTCGCGCTTCATGATTTCCGCGATCGCGGTGCCGAGCTTCATGACGGTCACTCCCTTTGCATGCGGCCGGTTCGCTCCGGCCTCGTTGTCGCCTGTCCGATAAAGGAACAGGATTCCGCGGCACCGGTAAAGCGCGGCCGGGGCCGGATCAGGTAGTCCTGATATGCGTTTACGAGCGGAGCTGTTGCCGGTCGGACAGGATCAGAACAGAGCTCTTAAATTCTTGTTTTGACGCGTTTTCTTTGCGCGAGTCGGTGTCGCCTTCGCTGGAAAGCGCTCCGGCCGCGGCCCGGCGCCTCGCCCGGCGACAACCCGATGCAGGCAGAACTAGCAGGGAAACTCGCTGCAACTTTTAAGCGACCGTTCATCCTTTCCCTCAATGGGCCGTCAACCAATGTGGCCTAGTTTGGCCGGCATATTACTACGGCGCGGGAGAAAAAGCCGCGAGCGTCGGACAGGAGCTTTTCATGCGCGCGTTGATGGCAAGGTTTCTGCGTGATGAGGTCGGGGCGACGGCCATTGAATACGCCATCATCGCCGGCGGCATCAGCATCGTGATCGTCGCCGGCGTCAGGGGCATCGGCACCAGTGTAAGCGGCCAATTCAATGCCGTCAGTTCGGCATTCAAGTAAGTGCTGCAGGCAGCCCGGCATTTTCGGATTCAGTCGTCCCCATTCAACGCGCGCAGCATCGCGATGCGCGCGAACATCAACCAGCCGGCACCTTGTTCCGCCGCATTGATCAGATGCTCGACCGCGATCTGCCAGCGCGTCTCCTGCTGGGTGTCTTCCGATAGCTTCATGATGTAGTCGGCAGCCTGCTGCAGCGTTACCAGCGTGCCGCCGCGATGCAGCGCGATCGGTTCGTCAAACGGCGTCGACCAGGGCGACATCTCAGGCGCTGTGGACCGGGCTCATCTTGCGGTCGCTGCGCTAAAACATGATCCGGAAAAGTGCGAAGCGGTTTTCCCTCGCGACAAACGCGGGACGCGTTTGCGCGGAGATCATGCTCAAACAAAGAGCTAAAGCGCGATGACGGTTCAACCCAATCACATCGCGCTTTAGCCCGCCTTCTTCCGCGCCGCGGTGCCCTGGCCGCGCGTTGTCTTCTCGGCCTTCTTCGGCTCGGGCTTGGTGGCCTCCTTGGGCTCGCGCTTGCCGCTGCCCGAGATCGGCAGCAGCATTTCGCGCTGGCCCTCGATGCGCTTCTTCGGCTTCTTGCCCTTCGCCGCCTTTGCTTCGGCCTTGGCGGGAGCTGCCTGCTTCTCGTTGGCGAGGCTCTTCTTCAGCGCGTCCATCAGGTTGATGACGTTGCCGCTGGTCTTCGCCGCGGGCTTGGCAACCTTGATGCCGTTGCGCTTCTGGTTGATCAGGTCGATCAGCGCCTGCTCGTAGCGGTCCTCGAACTCCTCCGGATCGAACTCAGCGGACTTCTGCTCGACGATGTGCTTGGCGAGATCCAGCATATCCTTGGTGATCTTCACATCCTGGATGTCGTCGAAATATTCCTTCTCGCTGCGCACCTCATACGGGTAGCGCAACAGCGTGCCCATCAGCCCGTTATCGAGCGGCTCGAGCGCGATGATGTGCTCGCGGTTGGTCAGCACCACGCGGCCGATCGCGACCTTGTTCAGGCTGCGGATGGTCTCGCGGATCACCGCAAAGGCGTCGTGGCCGACCTTGCCGTCGGGAACGAGGTAGTAGGGGCGGATCAGATAGCGGCTGTCGATCTCGCTGCGCGGCACGAATTCGTCGATCTCGATGGTGCGGGTCGAATCCAGCGCGATGTCGTCGAGTTCTTCCTTGGTGACCTCGATATAGGTGTCGGTGTCGACCTTGTAGCCCTTCATGATGTCTTCGGTGGAGACTTCCTCGCCGGTCTCCGCGTCGACCTTGGCGTATTTGATCCGGTGGCCGGTCTTGCGGTTGATCTGGTTGAAGGAGACCTTTTCGGTATCCGATGTCGCCGGGTACAGGGCAACCGGGCAAGTCACGAGCGAAAGGCGCAAAAAGCCCTTCCAATTGGCGCGAGGGGCCATGGGGGAAACTCCGGGGAAACTCCGATTACGCAACCGACGGAACGGTCTAGGATAACACTGGGAACCCCAGTTTGAAACAACACGGTCCGGTGAATCTCGCAACGGCGTTAACCGTGGCCTCGAGCTGCGCCGGTTTGACGCGGCGGGCGGGACTGCCGTCGGGGCAGCCGTCAAAGCGCTCGGAACATCGCTCCCGATCACGCGTTGGCTGTCGAAGGAGAGCGGCAAACGCCGGAATTACAGCCACTTAAGCGAAGAGGTTGCCATGGCAACGGAACGACACGGTCAAATTGTTGAAACCCCGACCGAGGCGCGCCAGGCCGAGCCTGGACCTTCGGTTCTTGCGCTGCTCACGGCCTCGACAGGGCTTGCTGTCCTGATCCTCGGCATTGTCTGGTTCGCCTTTTTCCGCGTGTGAGGCGATGATCATTGGTTGGCCGTGTGCGAGGACTCGATTGTTAGACTGAGAGGCGGGGCGAAGCAGGCAGATTACTCCCGGGAAGAATCCGTTCGGTCGATCGCGTCGGCTTCCGGCGCGCGGCTATCCCGCGTGCGGGCCACATCGCATGGTCAAGCTGCACGATCGTCTTGACGTACGGACGCGACGTCGATCGGAACAGAATGCAAGCGGAAATTCCGGCGCGCGGGTTGCCGCGATCGCCGACGTCGAATTCCAGATCGCGTCGAATGGAATTTCCCTGAGCGATGGCGTGCGGCTCGGTGGCGTTTTGCAGCGGTGATCTGTGATGCGCGAGGCGAATGGCTGCGGCGACGCGTCACGAGATCATCGAAATTGACTGCTAGCTGATTTGAATCAGATACGCCTTGAGCCTGAGATGTTCTATTCGCAAGAAGAAAAAAACTCGTTGCTGGCCCGCCTCAAGGAGAAAAGCGTTTCAGGTGTCTTCGTCGGATTGACGGTGCTGGCGATGGCAGGGTGGATTTATCTTCTCAGCTCGATGTTCCTGAAATTCATGCTCTGGTGGTTCTCCTGAGACGTTGTCTCGCGAGAACAACTATTGTTGACGCCTGATCATTGTTGCGCCGTCAGATTGCACAAAAATTCCAGCGGCTGAACAATCTTTCGGCGCGTCCAATCATGATGTCGTCACAACTTCGAATGTTAATAACATCGGGGCGAACGTGGACAATTGTGATGGTTTCTTCTGCTCTGATTCTCGCGGCGGTGTTCGTCGCAGGCTTCTTCTCCGGTTTCGCTGCGCGCTCGTGGCGATCGCACAAGCGCCGCGCGCAATATCGGATCTATGCACCGTATGTGGCGCCATCAGCCGCGAGATCGTCGAGGCGGGACCAGCCGGTCAGTGCGTTCGGCCACATGCGTCGTGCGTTCTAGCGGAGTAGTTCGATCGAGGTAGCGCGACGGTGTGCTTTGAGTTGGGGTTGGCTGGCAGCATGCAATCGGTCATCATGTCCGCGTCCGTTGCGGCAGGCGGGTTGGTTGCGTGCCGGCGTGCGCCTGATCTCGTCGCCAGCCTCGCGGATCGCAAGGGAACTTTCACGTCATGAGTGATCTCAGGGGGCATTCGCCGAGGCGGTATGTCGTCGATGTCAGTGGCAAGCGCGTGCTGGTCGGGCTGACGCTTGAGGAGACGTCGGAGTTCGAGGACCTGGACTCCTCGCTGCCGGGACTGGCGGACGGGGACGGGACGGGCCTGGTGCCGTCAGCCGGTGAGGGACGGTGGCTCGAACTCTATGACAAGCACGACAAGGCCTGGATCAAGTGGAAAGCCGACCTGAGGGCCGGGCACGAGGGCAATTCATCCTTTTTTAACTAAGACCGGGCGATTTTTGACCTGTGCTGCCTAATGGGCCCGAACCGGATACTGACAGATGTTTCAGCTGTTTTTGCGGTCTCGCGCGCATGACCTGATCAGGTCGCGGCGCGGCGAGGAAGGTTTCAAGGCACGGTCGGCCGAGCGCGATGCCGAGACCGATCGCGCCCGGATCGGATCGATCATGGCCGCGATCGAGGCTGCGTTGCAGGCGGCCGAGAGCGAGCAATCCGGTCTTGGCCGCCGTGTCGATGATGTCCTGGCCCGCGCCGCGGTAACCCTCGGCAACGGCACCGACGAATATCTGGAACGCGAGGCGCTTGACAACTATCATCAAGACCTGTTTGACGCCGAGATCTCCAACGGCCAGCGCCGGCTGAAGGAGTTGGCGACCGAGATTGCGCACTTCAAGTTCATGAAGGCCGCGGTCCTGAGCCGCTTTCCGGACTACAAGCCTCCGGCCGCCGGCAACTGACGCCTAGCGGCGCGCAACGCAAAGGCAGCTGCAGCTGCCGCGTGTGACGGCGGATCCGGAAGGTCCGGCGCAAGGCGAAAGGCACAGGCAAAACGTGGTGATCGCAGGCAATCTACTCGTCACGGGCTGCGCCGGCTTCATCGGCTTCCATCTGGCGGAGCATCTGCTGCGGGCAGGGCAGCCGGTCATCGGCATCGACAATCTGAACGACTATTACGACCCGGCGCTCAAGCGCGCGCGCCTCGATCTGCTCAAGCAGCATCGTGGCTTCACCTTCGTGGAGCTCGACCTCGCCGACCGCGGCGGCATGAAGGCGCTGTTCGAGCGTTATCGCTTCGAGGTCGTGGTGCATCTCGCCGCGCAGGCCGGCGTGCGTTATTCCCTGCAGAACCCGCACGCCTATGCGGATTCCAATCTGGAGGGCTTCCTCAACATCCTTGAGGGCTGCCGGCACACCGCGTGCAAGCACCTGTTGTTTGCGTCCTCATCGTCGGTCTATGGCGCCAACACCAAGTTGCCGTTCTCGGTTCACGACAATGTCGACCATCCGGTCAGCCTGTACGCCGCGACCAAGAAGGCCAACGAGCTGATCGCCCATTCCTATAGCCATCTCTATCGCGTACCGGCGACCGGGCTGCGGTTTTTCACCGTGTATGGGACGTGGTATCGGCCGGACATGGCGCTCTATGCGTTCGCCGACGCGATCACCAAGGGCAAGCCGATCCAGCTGTTCAACAACGGCAACATGCGGCGCGACTTCACCTATGTCGACGACGTGGTCGAGGCGATGGTGCGGTTGATCGGCCGCGCGCCGGAGGGCGACGTCAACTGGTCGGGAGCGCATCCCGATCCGGGCTCGAGCCGGGCGCCGTGGCGGGTCTACAATATCGGCAACAGCAGGCCGGAAGAACTGATGCATGTGGTCGCGCTGCTCGAGCAGGGCTTCGGGCGGCAGGCCGAAAAGCAGTTGCTGCCGATGCAACCGGGAGATGTACTGGAGACGTCGGCCGACGTCTCCGACCTGGAGCGTGAAATCGGCTTCCGTCCGCAGACGCGGATCGAGGATGGCATTGCCAGGTTTGTCGCCTGGTATCGGGCCTATCACGACGTCGATCGGACCTAGGCGCCGCGAGAATCGACGTCACGTTTCAACGCGTGGTCAGAGCCTGATCTTCGCGCAAACGCGATCCGCGTATGTCGCGACGGAAAACCCCTTCGCGCTTTTCCGGATGATGCTTTAGTGCGCTCCTTGCGAGTCCGGGCTCGAGAAAAAAAACTGGTTCAGCTTGGAACGGAGTGTGGCAATGCGAGTTATATCCGGTTTTGCGATCGCTTCAGCCGTGATCATGATCTCCAGCGCGATGGTTCCGGCGCATGCGATCGACGTGCAGGTGGCGCGCGCCTGCGATGCTTTGGTGGCGAAGGCATTTCCGCCGCTGCAGCCCGGCAATCCCGCTTCCGGTAGCGCGAGGGGCGGTGCGAAAGCTCAGCGGGACTATTTCAACAAATGCGTCGCCAATGGTGGCAAGATGGACGACGATACGCCTACTAAATCGAAATAGCGCGCGATCGCGACGCGCGTTGGCGAATTAGCGATGCTTATGGCGAATCTTCGCTGTCGCTGCTGCTCGTGGCGACTGTGCAAGCGCGTGCGAGTGAAGCGGCAAGCGTGCGAAGGGCGTTCCGCTCCCTCTGTTCAAGCCGGACGCTTCGGTCCCGCTCATTTTTAATTAGAATAGCGCTAGCGCGTTTGGATCCGGCGGAGGCGAAATCGCGCTTGGTTCGATATCAAGCGTTGAATTCATTTCGCCGGATTGCTCGAGCGCTTCAGAACCGTCAGAGCTGCTTCAATATTCGCAACCGATCGAAACACTCTGCGATCCTTGATGGGCGTGGCAGCAGCAGATTTTGCGTCTACGGAGCAGCTTTGGTGGAATATCTTGTGTGCCCCTGAACGCGCCCTTTGACGTGCGATCGCTAACACGGCGACATTGTGATAGCCGGACAATGTACGTTCAGCATTTGCAAGACACGGCAGCCATCAATGATCACCGAGCAATATCATGCGCTTGGTAGAGCTTCTGCCGCGCATTGAGCCGCGTTTTCCAGCCGCGCGCCTTATCGCTGCCGCAGCCAACTCATCTGCACGACACATCAAAGGCCGCCGATCGAGCGCTTCGCGATCAGGTTGTGGAACCTGATTGAGAAAATTTAACTCGGAGCCGTGTTCGTCGCAAACCTGCCCCATTAACCGCATTCCATGTGCGCGGAATAACCCTGTCATCGAAACTTCAATCACATCGCTCATACCCTTAACCGCAGAGCGAGGGCGCGCCATGAAGCAGCACAAAGTTCAACATTTGCATCAGCCGATCGAAGAGGCGTTGCTCGCGACCAATCAATCGCTGCGCAACGAAGTTGTTGCGCTGATGCTTGATATCGCTGAGTTACGTGAAATCCAGGAACGCCCGGGCTCGTCGCGTTCGTTCGGCATGTCTCGTGAGCAGAACACCCCGCGCGTCGCGCTGCGCCGGGTTCACAGCTGAAGTCCGTCAGCCTATTTCTCACCGGCAGAATATGCGACCACATCCTCGCCGATCCGGCGAGCATGCTGGCGCGCCTGCAGCTGCGGACAATTCAATTCTAAATTGAAGAATGCGTCGGCCCAATGCTCGTTCAGGCGAGCTGGCGGACGTTGCTGCGGACAATCGCGGTCGTGAGGGTTGGGCGGTCAGTGCTCCTGCGCCACGGACTTGTGCGCCCCGGCATCGGACAGACGCTCGCGCAGGATCCAATTCTGCAAGACCAGTTCGACCGCGGTATGCCGCAGCTCGCGGTTTTCTGCGACAAGGCGTTCCAGGATGTCGGCCGCCTCGCTGGACGCGGGTTGGTTCCCTTCGAAGACCTTGAGACGCGCCATGGTGTCGATCCTCGCAAAAATGTTGATCAGAGACTGGCTCGGACAAGCGTCAGCACGGAATGATTCGTGGATGATCGGGCGGACGTGGTTCCGCCTGATGGCCTCGGGTGGGAAAGCGCTTAATTGATAATTCGTGGATCGAGTTATGAGTGTTAGGTCTCGTGAAAATAATCCTCAAATATGTTGAAACCCTCATGACACCTAACGTCCTAGTAACTACTGCTGGGCGTGTACGCCCGCAAGCGGCCGGACGCGAAAGTCGCGGGATTAATTTGTTAGAAATTTGTGAAAGTTGCGCTTGACCGATGAGGCGATTATCGCGGCGAGGCATGGCGCACTCACAATCTGTCGAGAGACCGATTGAACATTCTCGTTTGCTTCCCGTTTGAGAATGCAAACAGTGCGCCAGTTAACCAGATCAAGCTCTCATACACAGAAAGTCGTATAACTTTTTTTATCGGGCCCTTTCGGCGAAGGAATATTCCCCGTATATTCCGCTCAATACCTTGCAGCTTCGGCGTTTCTTCGCACTATGTGTTGCTGCCGACCGGCAAGTTCGAGGCTCCCGAAAGGCCCCCGGGAAACCCTCAATTTGAATTTCCTGTTGCATTTACATAGCTTATAGGCCATGCGATGATTGCTAATCTAGGGGGCAATGAGATGACCAATGAGGCGTCATTCTACTGAGGAGATCAGTTCCAAGGTCAAACAGGCCGAGGAACTCATGGCGCGCGGGCAGTCCCAGGCCCAAGCGTGCAAGGTGCTGGGCGTTAGCGTGATGACATTTCATCGCTGGCGCAAGCAGGAGGCCGCACGTGGCCACCAGGCGAATGGTACTGTTACCGAATTCGCCGCTCGCACCGATGATCGAGATGGGATCCCCCCCGTCCATAACCGTATTGATGAATTACGGCTGGAAAATGAACGGCTGCGCCGGATCGTGACCGACTTGCTGCTCGAGAAAATGAAGATCGAGGAAAAGCTTGCGCTCAGGTCCGGCGGCGGGAGCGGCTTGCCCCGCCGTGGTGAAGCCCAAAGCTGACGTAAGCTATCCGTTAGTGGATACGTGAAGGCCTGGGAGCCAGCAGCAGCTGGTCGCTCAGATGTGCCTTCTCCGACCTTGCGCGCAGCTCTTCGAAGATCGGACGCAGTCTGGCCTGTGCAAGGTCCAGACCTCTGACGATGTCCTGATTCGGCATGTCGGCCGGGAAGCGGGCCGCTCGCAGCTTGGTCTCGATCGCCTTGACCAGCACCTCGACGTCGTCGCGGTGCTGGCCTGCGACGAGTTCGGCGCCCATCAGGCGGATGAGATGGAGGAGGGCCACCAGCGCGGCCTCGGTTTCGCCAGCCGATGAACTCATGCGCGCTCTCTATCCGGTATCCGCAGCAGGTCTTGCGAGCTCACGACTCGCCTGATAATACACATATGAATTGTTAACACGAATGTTAATTCCCGATGACCGACCTTTCGGACGCTCGATTGGCGAAGGTACCGGTTAACTTCGGCGCCTTCTCGTTCGCTTTCGCCTCCCTCGAGGCGTTTGCCGTCGCGTTCGAGATGATAATCGTCGTGCTGTCCAGCATCGTCGGCGGCGCGGCCTATCACCTCTTTTATTACCACACGGTTTATAGCAACAGCTTCGAGGGTTTTCTAGGGATCGGGGTCCTCGCCGCCATCCTTCACATGTTCGTGGCGAAGTCGCAGGGCCTCTACAATGCGCAGGTGCTGGCCGGTCTCGACAGGCGCTGGAGCAGCCTGCTCGGCGGATGGCTGCTGGTCGTTCTGCTGATGACCCTGATCATCTTCCTCTTGAAGGTGGGTTCCGGCGTCTCGCGCGGTTCGGTGATGTCATTCGGCCTGATCGGCGGCCTCGGGCTGGTCACCGGACGGATGCTGCTGCAGGCGCCGCTGCAACGCGCGATCGACCGCGGCATGTTGGCCACGCGCCGCGCGGTCGTGGTCGGGATGGCGGACGAATTGTCCCGGGTGCGGCAAGCGAGCCTGCTGCGCGATTTCGGCCTCAGTGAGGTGCGACGGGTCCAGCTCCCCGGATCGTCTGACGACGCCGGCGACCGGGCCGCCGTCGCGTCAGCCATTCGTGCAGCCCGCGAGAGCGGCGCCGACGAGATCATCCTGGCCATGCCCTGGCAGCAAGAGCCGCGCATCCAGTTCGTGTGCGATCAGCTGCGGGCATCGCCGCTGCCGGTGCGGCTGCTGCCGGACCGGACCGCGGAACGATTCCTGGCGCTGCGGATGGTGGCGACCGGCCCGATCCCGACGCTGGAAATGCAGCGCTCGCCGCTCACCTCGCTCGAGCGCGCCGGCAAGCGGCTGTTCGACATCGTGGCATCCAGCGGCCTCCTGGTGCTGTTCGCGCCGCTGCTGATCGGGACGGCGATTGCGATCAAGCTCGACTCCAGGGGGCCGGTCCTGTTCCGGCAGCGCCGCAACGGCTTCGACGGCAAGCAATTCACCATCCTCAAATTCCGCTCGATGCACGTGCTCGAGGATGGCGATGTCATCACGCAGGCCCGCCCGAACGATCCGCGGCTGACCGGGATCGGCGCGACGCTGCGCCGCCGCAGCATCGACGAGCTGCCGCAGCTGGTGAACGTATTGCGTGGCGACATGTCGCTGGTCGGGCCGCGGCCGCACGCACTGGCGCATGACGACAAATATTCGAAGCTGATCGCGAGCTATGCGCAGCGCCAGCACGTCAAGCCCGGCATCACCGGTCTCGCGCAGGTGCAGGGGCTGCGCGGCGCGACGCCGGCGATCGAGGACATGCAGCTGCGCGTGGCGCACGACCTCATCTACATCAAGAGCTGGAGCTTCGTGCTCGACCTGCGCATCCTGCTGCGCACGGTCGGCGCGGTGCTGCGTCACAAAGGCATCTGACGGCTGGGCATCTGGCGCCAGACGCGCCTTACTCAGGAATGCTCTGGTTGGCGTCCTTGAATTCCGCCTCGATGATGCGCCGGTTGGCGTCACCAGCCACGCGATAGGCCTGCCCGATCGCACCCTTCAGCTCCGGCGCGCGGGTGAGGATCAGGCGGATCTGCCGCTGCAGCAGATCGACCAATTCGACATCGCGAGTGGTGTCGACCTGCGCGAGCAGCATCAGGCGCGGCGCGATCAGGTCGCTGCGGTTGAAGCCCGTATAGTAGGACATCTTGAGCGCCTTCGACGCGGTGGGGTTCAGCCAGTCGAACCGTCCCGTTGCCGAGGCGAGGCCGAACCAGGCGCCGGCGTCCATCGGCGAGAGCCGAAGCGCACGCGTGAACGCGGCTTCGGCCGCCTCCGGCGACATCTGCAATTGGCTCCAGCCGTCGCGCAGCCACAGCTCGCCTCTGACCATGCCGACCTTTGCGGCGATCGCCGGTTTGCCGCGCAATGCATCGGCGGCAAGCCACCACGCCGACAAGGCCAGCGTCGCCGCGCCGATCGCAGCGGCGGCCGGCACGAAGGCCGGCGAGAGGCGCCTCGCATTCCGCCCGATCGCGTCAGCCATCGTGTTAGCCACCGTGTTAGCCATGGCGCGCGGCCCGGTTGCCGGTCATCAGCAGGGTTCGCCGTGCTCCCTCGAGCTTGACGCAGGTCAGGCGGCCGGTCGCATAGGCGCCGGTATCGACATTGATGCGGTTGCGCAGCAGCTCGGCCTCATGCACCGGGGTATGGCCGTGGACCACGACCTTGCCGAAATCATCTTCCGACATCAGGAAGTCGTCGCGGATCCAGAGCAGATCCTCCTTGCGCTGCTGGTTGAGCGCGATGCCGGGCCTGACGCCGGCATGGACGAAGAAGTAGCGTTTGTGCACATAACAGAGCGGCAGCGAGCGCAGGAAGGCGAGATGGGCCGGCGGCATCTGGCGGATCAATTGCCGGGCGAGCGCCCTCCGTTCGGAGGCGTCGGGATTGGGCGAGGGCGTCAGTCCGTAGGACATCAGCGTTTGCAAGCCGCCGAACTGCCGCCATTGCGCGAGCATGTCGGGATTGACGAGAAACTCCAGCAGGCAGGCCTCGTGATTGCCGAGCAGGCAGACCATGCTGCGGGTCCGTCGGCGTTGATCGAGCATGGCGATGACATCGCGCGAATCCGGTCCGCGATCGATATAGTCGCCGAGGAAGACCTGGATCGGTCGCGCCGGCCGGAACCGACGGATGTCGGCATCGATGCGGGCGCAGATCTCGTGCAGCAGATCGGCGTGACCGTGGATGTCGCCGACGGCGTAGATGCAGGTCTCGTCGCCCTCATGTTCGAGATCGCCGGTCTGGCCGACAAGACGCTGGAGGAAGCGGCGCATCTGGCGTCTAGCCCGCCTGCAACCGTGAACGGCTGATCCGCTGTGCCAGTCCTGTTCCGATCACGGCTCCCAACACGATCACTCCGGGCAGCGCCGGCAATTCCGGCAAGGTGAAGCCAGCCAGCAGCAGCGTCAGCAGGACGGCTGCGGCCGATGCAGGGTAGGACCAGTCGCGGCCCCGATTGCGCGCACCGGCCGTGAACGCTGCGATGCCGACGATGATAGCCGCGACTAAAGTCCAGAACATGGCGGAACCGAACTGGGCGATCAAGGCCGCCGCGCTGGTCGCAACCACCGGCCGCGTGGTGGCGCCCTGCCAGTCCATATAGGTCGACGCCAGCATTGCCGTGGTGCCGGCGCCGCTGCCGAGCGCGGGCAGGTCGGCGAGCAGATTGTGGGTCGATTGCACGAACTCGGACGGTGCATGAACAAAGGCGACCGCAAGCGGCACGTCGGGATGACGGTTGGCGATCGCCGTCGCCAGGGCGATCAGCGCGACCGCCGCCGCGGCGGCAGCGCTGCTCCAGCGATGCAAATGAAGTTTCCGCGCGGCGAAGGTCATCAGGACAAGGGCGATGCCCGCGGCGAGTGCGATCGCGGCGCCGCGCCCTCCGTACCAGCAGGCGCTGGCGGCGCCGAACAGCGCGCCGGCGGCGAGCAGCCGGCGCAGCCGTGTCAATTGGGCTGCGGAGCGGCCGTCAGCGTGTCCGCCGACGTCGAGCGCGCGCGCAACACTGAGCGGAACGCCAACGAGAACCACGACCAGGAATCCGCTTGCCGTCTCATCGCGCGCAGCGCCAGGCCAGACTTTGATCGGATCGCTTGATAGCAGCAGGATCAGGGCCGCGACGGCCACCGTTGCTGCAATGGTGCGGGCCACCGCATCGGCGCGGCGGGCGTCGATCGCGATCGCGGCGGCGGCGATCATGACTGACATGAGTGACAGCCAGATCAGCAGCGCGCCGAGGCTTGCGCCGGTGTCGATCGTGATGCTGCCGCTGAGCTGTGCTCCCAGTGTTTCGCCGGCGAACTTCCACACCGGATGCGCCAAGGCCGCCAGTGGCAGCATCTGCAGGATGATCCAGAGCATCGGCAGAAGCGCCGCCGCAACAGCGGGACCGGCGACCGACTTCAGGAACGACAGCTCACCTGGACGGATCGCCACGAGGCTTGCGAGCAGCCCGAGCGACGTCGCCGCGCCGACGAGACCCGTCGCGAGCGATGCGTCGATGAGACCCAGCGGAATCGACGCCCCGATCAAGATGCAGATGAAGGCCGTGACGTTCCACACGAGAGGGGCAGGTCCTGCGGAGGATGAGACGCAAGACAGCGGGATGCCCCGGGCTTGCCGCGAGGTCAACGGAAATCGGCCGCGCCAAAGGGGGCAGTAAGGTGTCCTGCTATTGCGAACGGCCCAGGGCGAGATGTGGTGTCGAGGTGCGAGACCAGAACGGCGGCGCGAAGGTGCTTGCCAGATAACCGACTTGCAGCGCTACGATCGCGACGATCATGAGCAGCGCGGTTTCCGACCACGACAGGCGCGCGACTCCGATGGCGGCCAGCAGCGCGAGCTCCGCAAGCGCCACCGGCCCCAGCACCAGACAGCGCTGGCGCAGCCCGAGAACGCTGCCGCCGATCAAATTGCCAAGGAAAACAAATAACATAACCAAACCCTGTGCTCGCATGATAGCGGGCCGGGCCTAAGCCGGGGTTAACCCGCACGCCGCAAACGGCCGGCGCGACGCCGGTCGACGCTCGAATGACCAGTGGCTTTGTTAATCGCTTAACATTCAGAACGGGCGCAGATCGCCGTAACTATAGGCCGCCCAATAATCGCGGCCGCCATATGGTCCATAGGCGCCGTAGAGCGGCGCGCAGGAGTAGCGATCGGGACAGCCGTGCCAGCAAAACCGCTTCCACTGGCAGACGTCGCCACGACAATATTGCAGCCGCTGACAGTCGCCGCCGACCCGTTGCAAGGCGCGCGGTGCGGCAGAAACGCTTAGTTCTGCAGCAAAAACGCCGGAGCCGCCGAGGGGGCCTAGCGGCGGCAAGGCGACCATTCCCAACGCGATCGCCAGTGACTTCATGCGGGCCATCGAACCCTCAATCGGTTAACTCAAACCATCTCATTCACAGATAACGGGAACATCGGACGAAATCAAAGCCGGAGTGACGGCGCGCGGGGCTTTGTCTCACAGCGGTGCGCCGGTGTCGCCGATTTGCCTCACCTCGCTAACATTATTTATCAATTGCATCGCAATATATCGCGAAACCCTGTGATTATGATAGTCGGCGTGTTACGGCACGGCCGGAGTATTTAAATGTCGCGTACGATTTTCATTCGGGTAATGTTATTACTTGCGGCCACCTGTTGGGTCAGCGGTTGCCATTACATGCCGACCAACGGTCCGACGAGCTCCGATGTCGTGGCCGGGCAGCGCGATCCCGAAAGCCTGCCCTATGCGATGGTCAAGATCACACCGCAGATCGAGAACGTGCTGGCGTCATTCGCGCCGCAACTTGCCGGCGGCATCCAGGGCCCGCCGCCGAAGGACATCCGTTTCGGCATCGGCGACGTCGTCAGCGTCACGATCTTCGAGGCCGCCGCCGGCGGTCTGTTCATTCCGGTCGAAGCCGGCGTGCGTCCCGGCAACTACATCACGCTCCCGAACCAGAACGTCGATACCGACGGCAACATCTCGGTGCCCTATGCCGGCGCGATCCGCGCCAAGAACCGCACGCCGACCGAAGTGCAGCGCTCGATCGTCGATGCGCTGAAGAACCGCGCGATCGAGCCGCAAGCGGTGGTCGCCCTGATCGAGCAGCGCACATCGCTGATCTCCGTGCTCGGCGAGGTCAATTCGCCGAACCGCTTCCCCGCCAACGCGGCGGGCGAACATGTGCTCGACGCCATCACGCGCGCCGGCGGCCCGAAAGGGCAGGGCTTTGACACATGGGTGATGCTTGAGCGTGACGGCAAGCGCACCACTGTGCCGTTCGGTCAGCTGGTCTACGAGCCCAAGAGCAACATCTACGCCCATCCCGGCGACACCATTTATGTCTACCGTGAGCCGCAGACCTTCGTCGCCTTCGGCGCTTCGGGCGCGCAGGGCCAGTTCAATTTCGAAGCCTGGCGCATCTCGCTCGCCGAAGCGGTCGCCAAGGCGGGCGGCCTGAATGACTCCTCGGCCGATCCGGCCTCGGTGTTCGTCTATCGTGGCGAACTGCCGGAAGTGGCCGCCAAGCTTGGCGTCGACGTCAGCAAATATTCAGGGCCGATCATCCCGGTCGTCTACAACATCAATTTCCGCGATCCGGCCGGCTATTTCCTGGCCACGCGTTTCCAGTTGCGCAACAAGGACGTGCTCTATGCGTCGAACGCGGCATCCGTCGAGGACGCCAAGGTGATGCAGCAGATCCGCCTCGTGACCGCAACGGTGAACGATCCGATCGTGGCCGCCTACAACGCAACCTTACTTCGTAATTCGATCAAGCTTGCGCCCTGATACTGGGGCGTGAGCCGGCACGGCCGGCTTCATGACACGTTCGCGACTAGCTTCCGGCTCGGGCGGGGCGACGGCATTGCCGTGGCCCGTGCGCTGGTCGTCGTGGCTGTTCTGCGCCGTCGTCGCGCTGGCGCCGCTGCCGCTCGGCTCGGTCGGCACTGTTGCGCCCGCGATCTGGTCGATCCTGCTCGGGATTGCGCTGCTCGGGGTGTTGCCGATGCGCCTGCGCGGCAGTCAGCTTGCGATCCTCGCCGTGACGGCGCTGTTGACGGCGCTTGCGATGCTGGTGCTGCACGAGCAGTCGGCGCTTCGGCCCTGGTCGGGTGTGGCGCCGAACGCGTTGTGGGCGCAGGCCGGCAAATTGCTGCCTGCCGAGCTGCCGCCGGCTGTGTCGATCGCGCGCGGTCAGCCGTTCTATTCGATCGGCGTCGGAATCGTTTGCCTGCTCAGCTTCGCCATCGGCGTCGTGCTCGGTGCCAACCGCAGACTGGCGCGCGGGTTGTTGCGGGCGGTGGCCGCGGCGGGCCTGGTCTATGCGATCTGCGGCGCCATCACTTTCGCGATCGATCCCACCCGGATCTACCTGCTGCACGAGAAGCAGGCGCACCTGGCGTGGCTGACATCTCCCTTCGTCAATCGCAACACTGCCGGCATCTATTACGGTTGCTGTGCGCTGATCTGGCTGTTGTTCGGCTGCGAGCTGATCGAGCGGCATTGGCCGTCGCGCCGTGCCGGCCTGTCACAGCTGCTCGCGCGCCTCGATATGCCGGCGCGGCGCCGGCTCGCCGGCCACGCGTTCGGCTGGCTCACCTGCCTGCTGGCGATGTTTCTGACCGGCTCGCGCGGCGGCGTTGGGATCTCGCTACTGGCTGCGGTCGCAGCCGCCGCGATCTTCTTTCGCAACCGGGTGCCGCGCCGTTACGGCATGATCGTGGCGCTCGGCGTCGGCGGCCTGATCGCGCTGACACTGCTGCAGCTTCTCGGCGGCGGCGTCGGCGCGCGCTTCAGCACGATGGGCCTGTCGGATGAGGGACGGTTCTCGACCTATCGTGCAACGTTGCGGATGATCTGGGATCACCCGTGGCTCGGCGATGGTTTCGGGACCTTCGAATGGGTCTATCCGGCCTATCGCACCGACGACATCTCGCTGCGCGGGACCTGGAACCGGGCGCATAACAGCTGGCTCGAACTGGCGTCCGACGGCGGAATGTTAATGGCCGGGGCCGCCATGATCGCGCTGCTCGCAGCGTTCGGCGTGCTCGCGCATGGCGTGCGGACCCGCCGCCGCGACGTGATCGTGCCGCTCGCGGCGCTCTGCGCGTCGGCCTCCGGCGCGCTCCATTCGATGATCGATTTCTCGCTCCAGATCACCGGCTATGCCGTTGTAATCGCGGCCTTGCTCGGGGCAGGCCTGTCGCAATCCTTCCGCTCCGGCAGGGGCGGCGGCGGTGGCGGCTCCAACCGTGACGCCGGTGTTACGGTCGTGCGGCCGGTTAACGTTGATTTGGCGCGCCGAAGCGGGGGCGCGGCCGGCGAGGCTATTTAATTGGCGCGATAACTCTGACTATGCTAACGAACTGTTAGTATTCGTTAGGGAGATAGCTGTGTTCACATTCGAGCGATCCGGCGATTTTTCCGCTCCGCGCCTCGCGATGCTGGTGATGTTGGCGCTCGCGGCGGCTGATGGCGCGGCGATGGCGGAGACACCTGGCGGGCTGATCCAGCTGTCCCAGGCGGTCACCAATTTCAAGGCCAATCCGGAGCAGCTGCTGACCCAATATCCGAATGCGGGCGTGGAGTTGACCTCGCGGGCGCGCGATTTCGCCCTCAACGATCCGACGTCGCTCGATCCGCTGATTGCGCTGCTCGCCAAGGCAAGCAAGGATCAGAAGACGGCGATCGCCGCCGGTCTCGCCCAGGCCGCGCGCATCGTGGTGCGCAGCAACCAGCCCTATGCGACGCGCATCCAGCAGGCGATTGCCGACACCAAGGATCTCGACATCGTGATGGCGTTTGCCGCAGCGTCAGGTGACAGCGGCACCGCCGCGACAGGCGCTGGCGGCGCGGGCAGCGCCGGTGCATCCGGCGGCCAGACCAGTGCGCTCGGCGCCAGCGGCGCCGGAGGCAGCACGCTCGAGGCCATCGACGGCAACAGCGTGAACACCGGCATCTTCAGCTTCACCTCGTCGGTCAGCAGTTCGGGCAGCACGACGACCGGTACGGCCACGGGTACCGGCACCACCCTCATTTCAACAGTAACTCCCTGAGCAGGCTTCCGATCGCCAATGGAGAACTCTCTGCAGCAACGCGCTTCGGTGTCGGCGGCGGGACGCTTCGCAGGATCATTGGAGGGCGCGAGGGCAGGATCCATCCTGTCGGCGCGGCGATAGGACGAAATGCTTCAGCGCAACCAGATTTCGCCGTCTGTCGATCTGAGAAATCGTCCGGCCGAATTGCCGTCGCTGGCGGAAACCTTCGACGCCTTCGTCAGCTATCTGCTCCGGCAATACGGGGTCATCCTCGGGACCGCCGGGCTCTGCCTGTTCGGGGGCATCTGCTATCTGATGACGGCGGCGCCGAGCTATACGGCGCTTGCCACGATGATCATCGACACGCGCAAATTCCAGGCCTTCCAGCAGCAATCGCCGGTGAGCGAGGCCCCGGTCGATTCCGCCGCGGTCGAGAGCCAGGTCGAGATCCTGAAATCGGAGAACGTGGCGCTCGCGGTGATCCGCGACCTCAAGCTCAACGAGGATCCGGAATTCGTCGGCTCGAGGGCCGGCGCGGTAGGAGCCGTGCTCGATTTCGTGTCCGGCCTGCTCGCCGGCGGCGCGCCGCCCACCGAGTTCGACCGGACCCGGCGCGCGGTCCGCACGTTCCAGAAGCAGCTCGACGTCCGCCGCCGCGGCATGACCTATGTGATCGAGGTCAGCTTCCGTTCGCTCGATCCGGAGCGCGCGGCGCAGATCGCCAACGCCGTCGCCGACGCCTACATCGTAGACCAGCTCGATTCCAAGTATCAGGCGACGCGCCGTGCCAGCGTCTGGCTGCAGGACCGCATCCAGGAACTGCGCACGCAGGCATCCAATGCCGAGCGCGCAGTGCTCGACTACAAGAAGACCAACAACATCGTCACCTCCAGCGGCAAGCTGCTCAACGAGCAGCAGCTCGGCGAGCTCAACACCCAGCTGCTCCACGTGAAGTCGCAGGTCACCGACGCCAAGGCCAAGCTCGACCGCATCGAGGCGGTGGTGAAAGGGGGCGTCCCCGATGCGACCGTGGCCGATACCCTGAACAACCAGGTTATCACCAAGCTGCGCTCGCAATATCTCGAGCTGGCCAACCGCGAGGCTGACTGGTCGTCGCGCTACGGCTACAATCATTTGGCCGCCGTCAACCTGCGCAACCAGATGCGCGAGATCCAGTCGTCGATCGTGGACGAGCTGAAGCGGCTCGCCGAAAGCTACAAGAGCGACTACGCGATCGCCCTGCAGCGCCAGAACGAGATCGAGCGCGCCGTCAACGACTCGGTGTCGCAGTCGCAGTCGACCAACCAGGCGCAGGTCACGCTGCGCGAGCTCGAGAGCTCGGCGCAGACCTATCGCTCGCTCTACGACAATTTCCTGCAGCGCTACATGGAAAACGTGCAGCAGCAGTCGTTCCCGGTCAGCGAGGCGCGGGTGATCACCCGCGCCTCGCGTCCGCTCGGCAAGAGCCATCCGCAGACCCTGGTCGTGCTCGCGCTCTCGGCGCTCGGCGGCCTGATCGCCGGGCTCGGGCTCGGCGTGCTGCGCGACCTCTATGACCGGGTGTTCCGCACCGCTGAAATGGTCGAGACGATCCTCGAGGCCGACTGCGTCGCCATCGTTCCCCGCGTCTCGCCGGGCCAGATCAAGGCGCCGGTCGCCAGTCGTCCCAATCTGCCGATCGGTCCGCGCACGATCCGGCGCGGCGACGAGCCGGTGCTGTGGGCGGCGATCGATTCGCCGTTCTCGCGGTTCTCGGAAGCGATCCGCTCGATCAAGGTCAATGCCGACCTCAACGTCACCAAGCCGTCAAAGATCCTCGGCCTGACCTCGGCGCTGCCCAACGAGGGCAAGTCGACGCTGGCCTTCGTGTTTGCGCAACTGGTTGCCCAGAGCGGGGCCCGCGTGCTCCTGATCGATTGCGACCTGCGCAATCCGTCGCTCAGCCGCAAGGTCGCCGCGACTGCCGAGCGCGGCATCCTCGACGTGCTGTCGAACAATGCGACATTGCAGGACACGCTATGGCGCGATCCCGAGACCGGCCTCGCCTTCCTGCCTGGCGCCACGCGATCGCGCATCGCGCATTCGCACGACGTGCTGGCCTCCGACCAGATGAGGGATTTCATCGATGGGGCCCGCAGTCATTATGATTACGTGATCGTCGATTTCCCGCCGCTCACGCCGGTGGTCGATGTCCGTATCACCGCACACTTCGTCGATTCCTTCGTCTTCATCGTGGAATGGGGCAAGACCCAGGTGCAGGTGGTCGAGCGTGCTCTGCGCAGCGCGCGAGCGGTCAACGAGAACCTGCTCGGCGTCGTGCTCAACAAGGCCGATATTGCCGCGATGAGCCGCTACAGCGGCTATGGCGGCAAGAACTACTATTACAACTCGCACTATGGGCGATATGGCTACACCGAGTGAGACGTACGGTGGGATGCCCGGGCGCGCAGCCGCCTGGCTTGCGCGCGGCTTGCTGGCCGCGGTCGCGTGCTCGTCCGTCGCCTGGGGCACCACCACCTTGCCGGACTTTGTCGATCAGACCCGGCTCGACGGCGCAAAGGACCTGATCCTTCGCAACGTACCGGTCAGCGACGCCGAACTCGATGACCTCGGTCCGCTGCTGTCGCGCGCCGTGGCGGAAAAGAATTGCATGCCGGCCATCGATCGCAGCGCGGCGGTGATCCAATTGCGGCGCGCCGAGAACGCGCTCGCATCCGGCGAGCAGGTCGACGCCCGGATGGGCGAGCTTGACGAAGCTGTCCGCAAATCGCTCGGCTGCGCGCCGGCCGATCCCTATCTCTGGCTCGTGCTGTTCTGGCTTCGCAATACGAGGCAAGGTTTGAGCGACGCCAATTTCGACCTGCTGCGGATGTCGTACCGGCTCGGACCGAACGAGGGCTGGATCGTGGTCAAGCGCAGCGCGATGGCGCTTACAATGTTCGACGCGCTGCCGCCCGACCTTTCGGCCGACGTGGTTGCCGAGTTCGCGCGTCTCGTGAAGACCGAACTGTACACCGAGGCAATCGATCTCCTGAAGGGACCGGGCTGGGTGCACCGTGACAGGTTGCTGGCCGGCCTCGCAGCTGTCCCGCTAGGGAACGTCGACATCCTGACCCGCACCATGGCCGACATTGGATACGATCTCGACCGCCGCTCGCCGGCGGAACGGCGCAATCTGCAGCGCAAATCGGACGACCGCCTCGACGAGCTTGCCCGAATGCCGCCGGAGGCGAGGGCTAGGCCATGACGATGGAATTTTGCGTCGGACAGCACAACGCGCATTATGAGGGTGTCTATTCGGCGCGGGAGCGCGACTGGCGCCGCGTCTGCGCGGTCGACAAGGCCGATCATATCGCCGGCTTGCTCGGCGCAGCCGCCGCGAGGGTCGGCAATGTGCTCGAGGTCGGCTGCGGCACCGGCGCCGTGCTGGCGCGGCTGTCGGCGATCGGCATCGGCCGCGACTTCACCGGCATCGACGTGATCGATCCCGCGACCAATCTTGAGATCGACGGCGCAGCTTCAGCCCCATTCCGCTGGTCCAGCTATGACGGTACGACGATCCCGTTCGCCGACGGATCGTTCGACCTCGTCTATGCCAGCCACGTCCTGGAGCACGTGCCCGAACCGCGCACATTCCTGCACGAGCTCGCCCGGGTCGCACGGACCTTCGTCTATGTCGAGGTGCCGTGCGAGCTGCATGCACGGACCAATCGCCGGGCGCTGCAATCGACGCTCGACATCGGCCATATCAATTTCTACACGCCCGACACGTTCCGCCTGGTGCTGGAGACTGCGGGGCTCCATGTCGCGGGCTTCGGCACCTATGACCACAGCCTGCCGGTTCACGCGTTCCATTCCTCGCGGGTGAGGGGGCTCGCCAAAAGTATCGTGCGGAAGTCGCTATTGTCGGTCGGTCCGGCGTTCGCGACCCGGCTTGCGACCTATCATTGCGGGGCGCTCTGCCGGCGCGACGAGGCGCGGGCGCTGCCGCGAGACAGATAAGCCATGGCGCCGCGCGTGGTCGTCTTCAACAACATGATCACACCCTACACCAACCGTCTCTACAACGAGCTGGCCAGCCGTGGGCTGGAGCTCGCCGTGCTGTCCTGTACGCCGCAGGAGGCCGATCGCTCCTGGGCCGGCTCGTTCACGCCGCGCTACGTCACGCGCACGGTGCCGGGTGTATCGATCCCGCTGTCGCGGTCGCGTCACACCCATGTCAATATCGGGATCGGTCGCGCCCTGAATGCGCTCGCGCCCGACCTGCTGTTCGTCAACGGCCTGTATCCCTCGATGCTGGCCGGCGCCGCATGGGCGCGCGCCAACGGCAAGGCGCTCGCGCTGACGATCGACGGCTGGCGCGAGACGATGCCGAACACCGCCTATCACCGTCTGGCGCGGCCCTGGCTGCTACGCCAGTGCGACGCAGTGGTGTGTTGCAGCGACAAGGGCAGGGCGTATTTCCGCGGTGAAGGCGTTCGTACCGACGATCTGTTCGTGGTGCCGCTGGTGCCGGCATGGGATCCGCCGGCGGTTGTGCCGGCATTTCACGACCGTCCATTTCATCTGCTCTGGTGCGCCCGCCTCAATGACGACGCCAAGAACGCGATCTTCTTCGAGAACGTCGCGATCGCGCTTGGCCGAATCGTGCCCGGGCTGAAGGTGCGTGTGGTCGGGTCGGGCGCCGCAGAACAGCGCATGCTGGCGCGGCTCGGCGGTGCCGGCATCGATGTTAGCCACGACCGCTACCTGCCGTGGCAAGCGATATCGGACGTCTTTCTGCAGTCGCGGCTGCTGCTGCTGCCCTCGTTGCTGGAACCATGGGGCCTGGTGTGCAACGAGGCCCTGCAGTGCGGGGTTCCCTGCCTGGTGTCGCCCCATGTCGGGGCAGGCGGCGAGTTGGTGCGTGACCAGGACAATGGTCATGTTTGCGCGCTCGATGAACAGGTTTGGGTCGACGCAGCGCGCGGCTTGCTCGAACATCCCGCGCGCTGGGAGGCGATGTCGCGGCACGCCCGGCAGAGCGTGCGACGCGATGCGCTTGCCGACGCCGCGGCGCGTTTCACCGCCGCGGTCGATCACCTCTTGAGGGCGCCGGTCCGGCAGGAGGCCGTGCAATGATCGGCAGATGGTGGCTGCGAGCCGATGTCTTTCTGCACGCCTATCTGGTGATGGTGCTCGGCTGCATCTATTTCCTGTTCAATTTCATCGAGGGCATCTCGTTCGCGGAAAGGGCCGGGGAATCCACGCTGTTCCGCGGCGCATGGCTGCTGCTCTACATCCTCTTGATGCTGCACATTGCGATCGATCGGAATCGCTTCGGCCTGCTGATGCTGCAGTCGCATCTCTATCTGACGTTCATCGCCTTCGCCCTGGTATCGCTGGCGCTGAGCGCCGACCCCGCCGGCTCGTCGATCAAGTTCGCGATGTATCTGTTGACCACGATGTTCTCGGCGTGGGTCGTGATCAGCTGCCCGGTCGATCGTCTCGTCGATACGCTGTTCCGGATCGGGATCGTGGTGCTGATCGTTCACGTCCTGCTGTTTCCGGTGATCGGCTCGCAATGGGATTACGACCCGCTGCACCGGCCGACGGTGCTCGGAACCCAGGCCTATGCCGGCGTGTTCGGCCACAAGAACCTCGCGGGCGCCTTCTTCGGCCTCATGGTGCTGATCTGCTTCGTGCGCATGCTGGCGGGGCCGCGGCGACAATTCGGCTGGACGCTGCTGCTGATGGGATGTCATTTTTTCGCGCTCGCCGCGGCCGGCGCCGCAGGACCGCTGATCAGCATGTTGACGGCGCTTGCCGTGACCTTCGGGCTGCTGCTGGTGGTGCTCGGGCACAGGGGCGCTGCCTCGATCTACTGGCTCGGCCTCGCCTTTGTTGCACTCGTCGTGTTCGCTGTGCCGAGCGACGAGTTGTACGGGCTGGTCGGCCGCAGCGGAAACCTGACCGGCCGCTCGTTCCTTTGGTCGGTCTGGCCGCACTTCTTCTGGCAGCACCCCTGGCTCGGCTACGGGTTTTCGGGATTCTTCAACGAACTGCCGAACTCGCCCGTGAACGAACTGACGAGCATGGCGCCGTGGAACACCGAGTTCGGTTCGTTCGAGAATTCCTATCTCGACGCCTTTCTCCAGTTCGGCCTGCTCGGCGGTGCGCTCTATATGCTGCTGCTGGCGCTCGCATTGTGGAACACCATCGTCTTCGCGTTCGAGCGGAGAGGGATGTACTGTATGGCGCCGTTCGCGATGCTGCTGTTCGTCGTGATCGCGTCGGCCAATGACTCCAGCCAGCTGCTGCACAATTATTTCGGCTGCGTGCTGGTGTTCTGGTGCTATTTCGGCCCGGAGGCCAGGCTGCAAATGGCGCCGCGGCGGATGTTCAACAGACTACGGGTGAGTGAGGCGTGAGCGCGTTGACCGACAGGCTGGACCGGGCGGCGGCCCAGACCCGGGTCGCCTGTGCCATGAGCGGATTGCTTCGCCGGCTGCGGCGTGCCGGGGGCAATGTCGCGCTTGGCCTGATCGATCAGGCGCTGCTGAGCGGGTCCGCCTTCGTGCTGACGATCGTGCTCGCCAATGTGCTCGACATCAATTCATTCGGCGGGTTCAGCGTCGCCTGGTCATTCTCGATCCTGATCGAGGCGGTGTTTCTGCGCGGCCTGTTCGACGACGGGTTGCCGGCGACCGCGCACCGCATCCCGAAATCGCTATGGCCGCAGCTGCGGCTCGGCCTCTATTTGTCGTCACTGCTCGCCTCGGGTGCACTCGGCCTTCTGCTGGTAAGTGGGGGCCTTGTAATCGTCGCCGTCGGCGGGGACGCCGGTGGGCTCGTGATCGCAACCGGGCTTGCGATCCCGGCGGTTCGCCTGCAGAGCATGTTCCGCCGGATTTGCTATCTCGACGGCAGACTGCCGCGCGCGCTGGCGTCCTCGCTGAGCTATTGCGTGGCGCTGGTCGTCTCGGCCGGGCTGATGATCGCGCTCAAACTCGCCGGCGCCGCGGCGGCGATGGCGTGTATCGCGATCTCGGCCGCGCTCGCCGGCAGCCTGCTGCTGGCCCACACCAGCGAACTGGCCCGGCCGCAAGCCAGAATCTTCCGCGGCTCGCTGCAGCGGCTGTTTCGGAACGGTCGCTGGTTCGTCGCGACCTCGCTCACCTACTGGATCGGCAGCATCGGGCTGATCCCGGTCTGCGGCTTCCTGATCGGGCTGGACGCGAGCGCGTCGCTGCGGATCCTGCTCTTGGTGTTCGCTCCGCTCAGCCAGTTCTGCGCGACGATGTTCTCGGTTCGCCTGCCGGAAATCGCGGCCGAACTGCGCGCCGGCCGGCGCAGCGCGGTCGTCGCTGCCGCGCGCGAAAATGCCCTGCTGCTCGGTTCGATCGCGGCCGCCTATGGCACGGTGGTCGTGCTGCTCGGCCAGCGCATTCTCGCGCTTGTCATCCACGGACAGAGTTACGAGATCGGCACCGGCAGCCTCGCCTTGATGGGCGCTGCGATGGCGCTCGACGCGGTGTGGCTCGGCCTCGCGCTGCCGCTGTTCGCGACCGGCAAGCCGCAGCGATTCATGCTGAGCCGGATCGCCGGTCTCGTCGCGCTGTGCTGCGTCCTGCCGTTCGCGGCTGAGGCCTGGCAGGTGATGGGCGCGGTTGCGGCGATGGTGGCCTCCAGCACGGCGTCGGTGATCACGGTTGTGCTGACAAATTCGGCGCGGGAGCGGACATGATCGACGACGCGCGCGGTGGATCGCTCGAAAAGCTGCATATCGGCGCCTTCAATTGCGGCATCGACGGCTGGATCAATACCGACATCACGATGCACCTGTGGATCGCGCGGATGCCGTTCGCGGCGAAAGCGCTGCATCTCGCCGGCGTGCTGAGCGATGCCCGTTATGCCGAGCATCGTCAGGGCAAGTTCGCCGGGCTCCGCCATATGAACCTGACCAAGCCGCTGCCGTTCGCGGATCGTAGCCTTTCGGCGGTATTCAGCGCGCATGTCTTCGAGCACCTGTTTCCCGACGAGGTCGAGCGGCTGGCGCGCGAGATCGCGCGGGTGCTGGCGCCGGGCGGGGTGTGCCGGATCGTCGTCCCCGACATGGAGCGGATCGTCGCGCTCTACGATCCGGCGGCGCCGCAGGCTTTCCTCAAGGGCATGTTCGAGATCGATCGCCGCAAGGAGGCCGCCTTCGCGCATCATTGGGGCTTTACCCGCGCCTCGCTCGCCGCGCTGTTCCGCGACGCCGGCTGTTCGGAAACCCACACGCGTGCCTATCGCGAGGGCGCCTGTCCCGACATCGACCGGCTCGACAACCGGCCGGACGAGTCGATCTTCTTCGAGGCCATCAAGTGAGCGCGATGGGCAAATCGGCGGACCGTTGCGTGAAGGATCGCGCAGGCCGGGCTAGATCGAACCGACCGGTAGCAGGAGACTGACCTTGCTGGGTGCGATTCAAGCCCGATTTTCCAATGCAGCGCGCCGGCGGCGCGGCGAATTCCTTGTCCGCACCGTGAACCTGCCGCTCGATGCGAAAATCCTCGATCTCGGCGGCGGCACCGGCCGGCACATTCGCGCGATCCTGCCGCGCCATACCGACATCACGGTTTGCGACATATCGGCCGACGATTTGAATGCCGCGCGCGAGCGCTTCGGCTTCAAGACGCTGCTGCTGCGAGAGACCGAGCGCCTGCCGTTCGACGATCAGGCGTTCGACTTCTGCTTCTGCTCGTCGGTGATCGAACATGTCACCGGGCCGAAGCAGCATGTCGTCACGATCGAGGACGGAGCGGTGTTTCAGAGCATCGCGCGCGAGCACCAGAACCGCTTTGCGGGCGAGATCTCGCGGGTCGCGAAGTCCTTCTACGTGCAGACGCCGTACCGGTATTTTCCGATCGAAAGCCATACCTGGCTGCCGGGCATCATCGTCCTGCTGCCGAGGCGGCTGCAGATCGGGCTGATCAGTATATTCAATCGCTTCTGGTTCAAGCGCACCGCGCCCGACTGGCATCTGTTCGACTGGCGCGAGATGACGGAAACCTTTCCCGACGCGAAGATCTATCGCGAACGCTTTCTCGGCATGACCAAATCGCTGATGGCGATCAAGGCCTGATGCGGCCATCCGCCTGCCACGTCAACCGTCGCGCCGGGCCAGGATGTTGATCAGCGTGCCCACTGCGGGCTGCCGATCCAGCGCCGGCGGGAGCGGGGAGCCGGCAAAGCTGCTCCCCAGCATCATGAGGCCGTGTTGTCGCAGCAGATTTTGCATGGCCGTCGGCGAGGTGTCGAATTTGGAGAACGCGAGATAGCGAAACAGTGGCCGCGCCGACACGCGTGAGGAGGCCGCATGCGCGAGCTTGTAGCCCCGGCGCAGCAGTGATCCGCGGTTGGGGATGGAGAGCAACAAAAGCCCGCGGGGCCTGAGCAAGCGATGAATCTCGGCCAGGCACTGCGCCACGTCGGGAACATATTCCAGCACGCTCGCGCACAGCGCGCCGTCGAAGGATCGATCGGGAAACGGCAGGCTAGCGATGGTCGGAATCTGCTGGAAGGTGAGTCGTCCGGCCAGCGTACCCTCGACGCAGTGGCCGCGAGCCGCCGCAATCATCTCCGATGAGGCGTCGACGCCGGTGACGTCGCAGCCGCGTGCGACGAGCAGGCGGGACAGCGTTCCGGTGCCGCAACCGGCGTCGAGCCAGCGCTGCCCATTGAGGTTCGCATTGCCGAGCAGGCCGAACATCGCAGCGGTGCGCGCCTTGAAGGTGCGGCTCTGATGCAGCGTCTCCCATCCCGACGAAATCTCGTCGTGAAAGCGGATCTCGGGTCGCTCGCGGGTCTGGCCCATGGTGGCCATGATATTCCCTACCAGTGAAAGCCGCTCACTTTGGCGCGCACCTGCTCGGGCAACCCGATCTCCGACAGTTCGAGCACGACCTGGTCGGGACGGGTCGCCGTCAGCGCCGCAATGAAGCGCGGATCGGGCGTCGTCAGCACGATAATGTCGGCCCACTCGATGGTCGCGGTCACATCGTCGTTCAACAGGCCGACCAGCTCCGGATTGCGCATCAGGAATTCCCGGTTGGCGCCGATCAGTTGCGACAGCTGCACATTGGGGTCGTAGATCCGGATGTCGCGCCGCTCGCCGCGCAGGCTCTTCACCAGCCTCACGAAGGGACTGTCGCGGACATCGTCGGTGCCGGCCTTGAAGCTGATGCCGAGGAACGCGATGCGGCGGCCCTCATGCGACAGGATCCAGTCGGCGCCGCGCGACATGATCATGTCATTGCTCGGCAGGATGCTTTCGAGCACCGGCGTCGACAGTCCGCGGCTGTGTGCCAGGTGTTTCAGCGCCTTGACGTCCTTGGGCAGGCAGGAGCCGCCGAAGGCAAAGCCCGGCCGCAGATAGGCCGGCGAGATGTTGAGCCGCGTGTCCTGCATGAAGATGTTCATGACGTCGCGCCCGTCGATGCCGAGCGTCTTCGCGATCGTGCCGATCTCGTTGGCAAAGCTGACCTTGAGCGCATGCCAGCTGTTGTCGACATATTTCACCAGTTCCGCGGTCTCGACCGGCGGCGTGATCTTGGCGCCGGGCAGATCCTTGTAAAGCGCCATGACGCGGTCGGCGGTTTCCTGGTTGAAGGCGCCGACCACGGTCTTGGACGGCGCGTTGAAATCCGCAATCGCGCTGCCCTCGCGCAGGAACTCCGGATTGAAGGCGAGGTCGAAATCGCGTCCGATCCTGTTGCCGGAGGCTTCCTCGATCAGCGGTCCGACGGTGCCGCGGGTGGTGCCGGGCAGCACGGTGGAGCGGATCGTCACGGTGTGCGGCGCGTTCTTGGCGCGGAGTCCGCGGCCGATCTCGATCGCGACCTGTCGGATCGCGGTCAGGTCGAGATTGCCGTTTCCGGACGAGGGCGTGCCGACGCAGACCATCGATATGTCGCTGTTGACGATCGCTTCGGTGGCGTCGGTGGTCGCGGTCAGCTGACCGGTTGCCATCGCGCGCGCCACCTTGTCCGAAATGCCCGGCTCGACGACCGGCGATCTGCCTTCGCGGATCAGGTCGACCTTCGCAACGCTCTTGTCGACGCCGATGATCTGATGGCCGAGCTCAGTGAAGCAGGCGGCGCAGACCGTTCCGACATAGCCGAGGCCGAAAATGCTGACGTTCATGCTTCGACCTTCAACAATCCGGGACGTGCGCGTGGCCGCAGCCGCGTCGCGTTTGACGTGAGTGAGGCGGCTGCGCGTTCAAGACGATGCCCGCCCGGCGGCTGCGTTCGCGCTGGAAGGTTGCGAGGTCGGCCGCTCGGCGGGTGCATGCGCGCGCGGTATACGGCTTTGCGCGGGGACCTTCCCGCCGAACAACGACTCATAAGCCGCGAGCAGCTTCGGCTCCTCATGTGTCCACGACAGCGCGCGCTCGACGCGGTTGCGGCCAAATGCCCCCATCGTCCGCCGCAGTGACGGATCGTCGATCAACGCGATGATCTTGCTGGCGAAATCCCTCGGGTCGTTCTTCGCGGCATAGAGCGAGGCGTCGAGCGCCGAGCGGCGGCCTTCGCGCACGTCGAACTGAACGATCGGCCGTCCGAGCGCCATGTACTCCATGATCTTGTTCATGGTGGAGATGTCGTTCATCGGCGTGACGCGGTCCGGATTGACGCAGACGTCGGCGGTCGAGAGCATCGTGAACAGCGCGTCGTCCGCGATGGCGCCGGTGAAGTTCACGTAGTCGGAGAGCTGCATCTCCTCGCAGAGCTTGACCACCGCATTCCACTCCGGCCCGGTGCCGGCGATGTTGAACTGGATGTCGGTGCGGCCGAGATCGTGCACGATGTGGCCGATCGACTGCAGCAGCAGATCGATGCCTTCCGACTGGCCGATCACGCCGACATAGCCGACGCTGTGGCGCCGGCTACGGCGCCAGGCCGGATCGGCTGGCCGCGTGCGCACCCGGTCGAGATTGGGGCCGGATCGCACCACGAAGACGCGATTGGCGGGCATGCCGCCGCGCGCGATCGCGATCTCGCGATAGGATTCGTTGGTCGCGATCGAGATGCTCGCCGTCTTGAAGGTGAGAAATTCGACCAGCCGCAGCAGCTGCCAGAACATGTCCCTGCGGCCGAATTTGGCTTCGTAGAGCTCGGGATTGACGTCGTGATGATCGAACACGAAGCGCTTGCCGCCGAGCTTGAACAACAGGCCGATCAGGAAGATCAGGTCGGGCGGATTGCAGCCCTGGATCACGTCGAAGCCGTGCTTCCACGCCACCTTGATCGCCAGCAGCGTTTCCCAGAACAGTGCGACCGGATATTCGATCAGGTAGGCGGCGATCCCGCGCGCTTCCACCGGCATCGGATGACGGTAAATGTGAATGCCCTCGAGGCATTCGTAGGATTCGTCATGGCCGCGACCCTTCGGGCAGATCACCGAAACTTCATAGCCCGCCTTGCGCAGCGACGTTGCTTCGCACCACACCCTGCGATCGAAAGGAACCGGAAGGTTCTCGACGATGATCAGGATCCGCCGCGGTGATGGTTCAGCTCTCGACATCTGAGATGATCTATACCATTGACCTAACAACATCACAATCCGACTAACATCGGCATTAACATGCGCGGCTTCCACTATGCAATCCCGGCACCGATGTGACGGCGACGAGACAGGGACATGGCAGGCAGAGTGAGGGATTGGGGCCAACGGGCATTGATTGCGCTGGTTTTGAGCGCGCTGCTGCCGCTGGCCTACAAATGGCCGCTGCAATGGGCTGGTTTGACGGCATATGATGCGCTCAATGCGAGTCGCGTGAATGCGGTGATCCCGCCGACGCTTTTCGGCATGACGATCAACGCGATCGGGCAGTCGCAGCCAAAATCGCAGCCTTGGCCCGAGCTCAAATTCGACGGCGTTCGGCTGTGGGGCGCGATCTACTGGGCGCAGGTCAATCCGGCGCCCGGCATCTACAATTGGGCGCGCTTCGACGCCATCCTTGCCGCGGCGGAACGCGAGCACGTCGAGATCGTGCTCAATCTCGCCTATACGCCGCGATGGGCCGCGGCGGTGAAGGATGCGCCGCCGGCGTTCACGCCTGGCGCAAGTTCACCGCCCGCCGATCTCGCATCATGGGACGACTGGGTGCGTGCGGCCGTCACGCGCGCCGCCGGCCGCATCAAATACTGGGAAATCTGGAACGAGCCTGAAGATCCCAAATATTACTCGGGCGATATCGCCACCATGGTCCAGCTGCAGAAGCGGGCCTACGAGATCATTAAGAGCAGCGATCCGT
Organism: Bradyrhizobium sp. BR2003; assembly: GCF_009720285.1. Taxonomy (NCBI): domain Bacteria; kingdom Pseudomonadati; phylum Pseudomonadota; class Alphaproteobacteria; order Hyphomicrobiales; family Nitrobacteraceae; genus Bradyrhizobium; species Bradyrhizobium sp. BR2003. The sequence goes on along the minus strand of NZ_SMYJ01000019.1, from coordinate 116,098 downwards.
CGCTGACCGTGCTGACGCCGCCGTCAAATGGCACGCCGGACGGGTATCGCTGGCAAGAGGCCTTCATGACGCAAGGTGGCGGACAATATGCCGATGTGTTCGCCTTCCACGGCTACACGAACGAACCCGAAGCGGTGCTCGGAATCATTGCGCGCTTCAAGAAAATCCTCGCCGCGCACGACCTGTCCGCGAGGCCGATCTGGGACACCGAGGCCGGCTGGTCGTCCTATGAGGACAATCCCGACGGGTGTCTGGCGCGCGCCTACATCCTGAAATGGATCAGCGGTGTCGACCGGTTCTATTGGTACGAGTTTGCCGGAGGCGGCAGCGACTTTGGAAAATTATGGGACCCGGCGCGCGGGCTGCTGCCGAGCGGAATTGCCTACCGCACGATCCAGTCCTGGCTGGTTGGTGCAAGCGTCGTGGCGGCAGGCAGGACGTCGCCGTCGACCTGGCGCGTCGAGCTTCGCATGCCGGATGGCCGCAACGGTCTGATCCTCTGGACCACCAAGGGCTGGTCCGTTTATCGGGTCGACCCGCATTATAGCCTCTACCAGGGCCTCGACGGCGGCGAAGGGCCTGTCGCCAACGGCGAGGTCGAGATCTCGCCAAAACCGGTCCTGTTGCTGGAATGATAACAATGTTAAGCCTCCGGCAATGAGAAATTATGACGATGTTCTTGGCTTCATTGCGAGCGGCGGGCGCGATACAAGGAGCGCTGTTAACTTGAGGCGATTGACCGACCGTGAAGCAGATCGCGCAGAACTATAAGAGCGGCGAGCTCAAGCTGATCGATGTGCCGGCGCCGCGCTGCCGCCCCGGCGGGGTTTTGGTGCGCACGGCGTTCTCCGCGGTGTCGACCGGCACCGAGATGATGAAGTTCACCGAAGGCCGCCTGTCGCTGCTCGGCAAGGCGCGCGCGCGACCCGACCAGGTTGCCAAGGTGGTAAGCTCGGTCCGCCAGCAGGGGTTGCTCGCGACCTATCAGAAGGTGATGAACCGCCTCGATTCCTACACGCCGCTCGGCTACTCGCTGTCGGGCACCGTGGTGGAGGTCGGCGAGGGCGTCGGCGGCTTCTCGGTCGGACAGCGCGTCTGCTGCGGCGGCAATCAATATGCAACCCACGCCGAATATAATTGGGTGCCGGTGAACCTTTGCGTGCCGCTGCCCGACAGCGCTGCGCTGGAGCAGGCCGCATTCACCACGATCGCCTCGATCGCGCTGCAGGCGATGCGCCAGTCGGAAATCCGTTTCGGCGAGACCGCCTGCGTGATCGGCCTCGGCCTGATCGGCCAGATCATGGTGCGGCTGCTGCGCAGCGCCGGTGTCGTGGTCGCCGGGCTTGACAGGCTGGAGGGGCGATGCCGGCAGGCGGAGGCTGCGGGCGCCGCGGTCTGTGCCGTCGCATCGGATGATGCCGCGGCCGAATTCCGCGCCCGGATCGAGCAACTGACCGCAGGCAACGGCGTCGATTGCGTGTTCATCACCGCAGGCAGCGACGATCCCGATCTCGCATCGCGTTCGGCGGTACTGCTGCGCGACCGCGGCCGCATTGTCGATATCGGCAAGTGCACGCTGAACCTGCCGTGGAACGAATTCTACGACAAGGAGCTCGACGTGCGCTTCTCGCGCTCCTACGGCCCCGGCCGCTACGATCCGCTTTATGAAGAGGGCGGCATCGATTATCCGATCGGCCATGTGCGCTGGACCGAGAAGCGCAATATGGAAGCGATCGTCGCGCTACTCGCCGACGGGCGGCTCGATTTTTCCTCGCTGATTTCCGAAGTGGTGCCGCTGGAGCAGGCGACGTCGGCGTTCGAGCGCATGAGCCGGGGCGAGGTCGGCCTCGGCATGGTGTTCGCCTATCCGGACGCCGCTCCCCGCGCGATGCAGATGATCTATCGACCGGCGGTTGCCCTGCGCAGCGGCCGGGTGCGGCTCGGCGTCATCGGCGCCGGCAATTATGCCTCCAGCATGCTGTTGCCGCAGCTTGCGAGCAACCAGCGCGTCGATCTCGTCGAGGTCGCCACCAATACCGGCCTGAGCGGCGCCACTGCGGTCCGCAAATTCGGATTCGCGCGTGCCTCGACGGACGCGGCCTCGGTGCTCGGCGCCGACGACATCGATGCGGTGCTGATCGCAACGCGCCATGCCTCCCATACCGACCTCGCGACGCAGGCGCTGCGCGCCGGCAAGGCGGTGTTTGTCGAAAAGCCCCTGGCGATCGATACAAACTCGCTCGATCGATTGGAGCAGGTGATCGGGGAAACCGGTAACAACCGGCTGATGGTCGGGTTCAACCGCCGGTTTTCGCCGCTGCTGCAGGGCATGCGCGCAGCGTTCGCGCCGGCAGGACCGCAGACCCTGCAATATCGCGTCATCGCCGGGCCGTTGGAGAAGTCATCCTGGTATCTGCAGGCCGAAAGCGAAGGCAGCCGCTTCGTCGGCGAGGGCGGCCATTTCATCGACGTGCTGTGCTGGTGGCTCGGCGCCGAGCCGGTGCGTGTCTCCGCGAGCTTGGCTGGCAAGGACGTCGACAATCTGGTCGCCACCTTCGATTTTGCCGACGGTTCGGTCGCGAGCCTCAGCTATCTCACCGGCGGTGATCCGCGGGTGCCGAAGGAAGCGCTCGAGATATCGGCAAGCACGGGTTTTGCCGCCTTCGACAATTTCTCTGGATTCGAGGTCTGGCACGCCGGACAGCGCACGGCCAAGACAGCGCGGCTCGACAAGGGCCAGCGGCCGATGCTGGATGCCTTCATCGCTGCGGTCGCATCGGGAGCTGCGATGCCGATTGCGCTCGACTCGCTGCTGGCGACCACGCGCGCAACACTTGCCGTCCAGGAAAGCGCGGCCGCCGGGATGCCGATCGATCTGACGGCCGGCGCAGCAGAGCAGGGCGTCGCGCGCGCCTCGACTGCGTTGAGATGAATCCGGCTTGGTATCTGCGCAGGCTGCAGCGCATGGAGCCGTCCGAGCTTGCCGGGCGGGTGAACGACCAGGTGCTGCATCTGCTCTGGCGGATCACTCCGCCCGATATCGCACGGCGCGCCAGCGCCAGGCTCGCTCCCGGCCCGCGGCAGCCGCGCCTGAAGCCGCTGCCTTTGCCCGCCCACGCCTTAGGACAGGCCGCCGAACGGCTGATCCAGAGCGCCGACCGGATTCTCGCCGGGCAGTGGCGGATTTTCGCCAGGGATCATGGGGCTCTCGGCGAACGGCCCGACTGGTTCGTCGATATCAGAAGCGGCAAGCGGGCGCCGGCTGATGTGCACGCATTCGCGGTTCCCTATCGTGACGAAACCGCGGTCGGAAACATCAAATACATCTGGGAGCCATCGCGTCACCACCATCTCACGGTGCTCGCGGCCGCGTACTACCTGACCTCCGACGAGCGCTACGCCAGGCGCGCGGCCGAGCATCTGGTGAGCTGGTGGCGCGAAAATCCATTTCCGCGCGGCCCGCACTGGATTAGCGGCATCGAGCTTGGCGTGCGGCTGATCTCATGGGTCTGGGTACGCCAGCTGCTGCAGAATTGGCCCGAGGCTGCTGCGCTGTTCGAGGACAACGATCTGTTCCTGACGCAGCTCTATGCGCATCAATACTGGCTGTCGCAGTTCCCAAGCCGTGGCTCCTCGGCCAACAACCACCTCATCGCGGAGGCTGCCGGACAGTTCGTGGCGGCTTGCGTGTTTCCGTTCTTCCAGGACAGTGCGCGATGGCGCGAGCAAGCGGCCGGCACGCTGGCACACGAAGCCGTTGCGCAGACGCTCGCCTGCGGCAGCAACGGCGAGCTCGCGACCGATTATCACGGTTTTGTTCTCGAACTGCTGCTGGTGGCGGCAGTGCAGGGCCAGTCATCAGGACATCCGCTTGGCGATGCGGTCTGGACCACGATGTGCCGCATGAGCGACGTCATTGCCGCGATGCTGGACGATCGCGGTCATCCGCCGCGGCAGGGCGACGGCGACGACGGCATCGGCCTGTTGCTCGACGATTACGCCGGCAATCGCTGGCTCGGCCTGCTCGCCACCGGCGCGCGCCTGTTCGGCGATCTGCCATGGTGGCCCAAATCGCCGGAGCGCGATCTGCGCAGCTTTGTGCTCACCGACGGCATCGAGGCTCGTGCAATCGCTGGGCGGCCCAAGCGCCGCCCGCATTTGCTTGAAGGAGCTGGACAGACCTTTCTGATCGATTCCGAGCGCGCGGTGTGGTGCCGTTGTGACCACGGCCCGCATGGCTTCGGCCGCATTGCCGCGCACGCCCATGCGGACGCGCTGTCGCTCGAATGCAGGATCGGTGGTGTGGAGATCTTCGCCGACCCCGGCACCTATTGCTACCATGGCGATCCGCGATGGCGGGCCTACTTCCGCTCCACGCTGGCGCACAACACGCTCTGCCTGTTCGCGCGCGACCAATCGGTGTCGGGCGGGCCGTTTCTCTGGACACGGCATGCGCAGAGCCGGCTTGTCGCAGCAAGCGGCCTGGACGATCGCGATGCGGATGCGAGCTGGGTCGCGGAGCATTCGGGATATCGGGACGCAGCAGGTGTCGTGCATCGCCGCTCGGTGCAATTGCAGCGTCAGGCGGCGCGGCTCGTCGTCACCGATGCCGTGCTTGCCGATGAAGGGCTTGCGGTGCCGGCGAGCCTCAGCTGGCATCTCGGTCCCGATGTCGAATGCAGGCTCGAAGGGCATAGGGCGCAGCTCGCATGGCCGGGTGGGCGCGGCGAGCTCGATCTGCCGGCGGCACTCAGCTGGATGCCGTATCGGGGTGACGAGACCATGCCGGCCGGCTGGTATTCGCCATCCTTCGATCTCAAGGTGCCGGCGACGACGCTGATCGGCTCCGGTACGCTCGCTGCCGGCCACAGCCTGGTGACCGAGCTTCGCTGGTTCTCGGACCCGGCCCGATCATGAAGATCCTGGTCGCTCACAACAGGTATCAGGGACGCGGCGGCGAGGACGTCGTGTTTGAAGCGGAAGTCGACCTGCTGCGCGCCGCAGGACACAGCGTTGAAACGCTCACGGTCAGCAACGAGACGATCAATTCGCTCCCCGCACGCATCATGACCACGCTGTCGATCGCCGATAATGCGGAGGGAAAGCGGGTCGTGGCGGAGGCGATCGACCGCTTTCGCCCCGACGTCGTGCACGTCCACAATTTCTTTCCGCTGCTGTCGCCCGCGGTGTTCGATCTCTGCCGGCAAAAGCGTGTGCCCGCGGTGGCGACCTTGCACAATTATCGCACCATCTGCGCCGGCGGCATGCTGCTGCGCGACGGCCGCATCTGCCACAAGTGCCTGGACCGTGGCCATCATTGGGGCGTCGTGCACCGCTGCTACCGCGGATCGCTTCCAGGCTCGATCGCCTCTGCCTACATGATCGCGCAGCACCAGCGCCGCGGCACCTGGACGCGTCCCGGGCTGCGCCTGATCGCGCTGACGCAGTTTGCCAAGACGCTGTTCACGCAGGCCGGCTTCGACGCCGACCGGATCGACGTGAAGCCGAACTTCATCGCCGATCCGGGGGCCCCGGATCCGTCCACGCCGCGCAGCGGGCTGCTTTACGTTGGACGGCTGAGCCGCGAGAAGGGCGTCGGCGTGCTGCTCGAGGCCGTTGCAGGGACCGGCATGCCCTTGCGGATCGTGGGCGAGGGGCCTGAGCGCGTCGCGCTCGAGGCTCGGGCGCCCGGCCATGTCGCGTTCCTTGGCGGGCTCTTGCGCAGTGAGGTGCTTCGGGAAATGGCGAATGCCGAGGCATTGGTGGTGCCGTCGTTGTGGTACGAGGGATTTCCGATGGTCGTGGTCGAAGCCTTCGCGCGAGGCACGCCGGTGATCGCCTCCGAGATCGGCGGACTTGCCGAGGTGGTGACCGCGGGCAAGACCGGCGCGCTGGTGCCGCCGGGCGACGCGGCCGCGCTGCGAAAGCGGATCGGTGAGGTTCTCGGCGCCGCCGGCCTGCCCGCCGCATGGGGACGAGCCGCGCGCGCCGCCTATCTCGAACGCTACGCGCCGGACGAGAATCGCCGGCAGCTCGAGGCCATCTACGCACGCGCCGCCGCTGGATGATCGCCGCAGGTCGGCACTCGGCCCGTGATCGGGCCTCGTCCCGCCGGTTCCATGCCGGCGTCGCTAACATATTGCGGCAAATCTGGTGTTAATTTGTTACGGTGCGGCGTCCGGCCGGCGTCGCGCCAGGTTTTAATCGCGCGGTCGAATGGCGCTGATTCTGCGGGTGATTCCCTGGTTATCGCTTGATCGAGCCTGCAAACTGCGGCCAGGCGGCGCTATAACACTGGCCGGCGGGGCGCCGACTGCGAAGTTTGACGCTTTTTTGCAAAACGTCTCACGCGATGCAGAAATATTTTTTCAGATCAGAAAATCGCATCGAAGCGCTCGCGGCATCAGGGAAATTCGGCGCTGCCGCGGTATCCCGGGGCCCCCTGAAACCCCGTATAATCACTACCCTTTTTTGCGCCGCGGCTAACATTGGCGGCGGGCCTGCGCTGAATGTTATAGCGCATCCGAAGTGGCGCTAAGTCTCACATAAACCTCGTGGAACCGATTGTTAATAGCACATTGCTGATTGACACTCCGGCCTAGCGGACTTAACAATGGACTTAACAAGTTCGTAACCTGGGTCCACATTTGGGTTGCATCGCAACAAACCAGTTGTGAATCAACAGCTTAAGTGTGGGCGAGCGGCTTGAATCCTCGTATCCCAAGCAGGGGCTACATCGATGGCGACTTACAATCTAGACCAGACGGACCTTAAGGCGGCGATCAACTCCACGATCGATCACTCGACCCAGCAACAGATTCTTGACTATCTGATCAATGCGGGGATCGGGTACACCAGCCCGGACAACGGCGCGACCATCCCGGTTCAGGAGGGGTTCGGGATCACCAATCCGGATCCGAACGCCAACGTTCTGATCGAGAACAACCCGATTAACACTGTTAACACCGACGCCAACCTGAAGGCGATCATCGAAAATACCAATCAGGACGTCACGCTGACGGTGAACGGCAGCACCCCGGTGCTGGTCGCGACCGGTCATGGCAACGATCAGGTGTTCGTCAACAATACCGGCGACACGACGGTTCTCACCGGCTCCGGCAACGACACGATCTTCGGCGGTGCCGGTCACGACTCGATCGATGCGGGCTCCGGCAATGACGTGCTGGTCGACAACGCCTCCGGTCACAGCACGCTGGACGGCGGCAAGGGCAACGATCTGCTGTTCGGCTCCGGTGCCGACACCCTGAACGGTGGCGCCGGCAACGACACCCTCTACGGCGGCAGCTCGTCGGAGCTGAGCGGCGGCAACGGCAACGACGTGCTGGCGTCCGGCAGCACCGCCGGCAATTCCAGCTCGCTGGATGGCGGTAAGGGCAACGATGCGCTGTACGCTGGTGCGGGCAACGACAGCCTGAACGGCGGCGCCGGTAACGACTCGCTGTATGGCGGTTCCGGTGTCGACACGCTGTATGGCGGCACCGGCAACGATCTTCTTGTCGGCGGTGCCCAGACTGCTGCCGAGTTCGGCGGCAACGGCAAGGACGTGCTCTACTCGGGCAGCGATGCGTCGCATGCGACCTCGCTCGATGGCGGTAACGGCAACGACTCGCTCTATGGCGGTGCCGGCAACGACACGCTGTTTGGCGGTTCCGGCAACGATACGCTGGTCGCCGGCTCCGGCACGCAAACGCTGATCGGCGGCGACGGCAAGGATTCGTTCGTCGGCTCCGACACCGGTACGGCCTCGATGGTTGGCGGCGCTGGTCAGGACTACTTCTACCTGAACAACGCCACCAGCAGCGACACCATCGATGGCGGTGGCGGCAACAAGGACTCCCTGACCTTCCTGGATCACGCTTCGACCGACGTGAGCAACATCAGCTCTGGATCGAACGGTTCTATGGACATCACCTTCAGCAATGGCCAGGTGACCCAGATCAGCAACATCGAATACCTGATCTTCAACGACGGTAACTCGACCAAGCTGTAAGATCCTAGGTCTGCACTAATCCAGGTCTGCACTAATCCAGGTCTGCACTAGACGAAGGCGCCGCCTCAACCCTGGTTGAGGCGGCGTTTTTGCTGGGCGGCATGTGGCGTTCTGATGTGCCGTCTGATAACTTTAGGTAGTGACGCGCTGCTCTAACGTGAGCTGCCGAAAAACTTAACGCGCAGGTTGAGTCGTCGTCATTCCAAGCGGGGGGCTACGTCGTTGGCGACCTCCAATCTGAACCAGACCGACCTCGAAGCAGCAATCAACTCCACGATCGATCTCGCGACCCGGCAGCAGATTCTCGATTATCTGATCAGCACGGGGATCGGCTACACCAGCCCGGATGATGGCGCGACGGTCCCGGTCGAGCAGGGCGCCGGCATCAGCAATCCGGATCCGGACGCCAATGTTCTGATCGAAATCAACGCCAATAATGCCGTTCACATTGGCGCTAACCTGAAGGCGATCATCGAGGCCACCAACAGCGACGTGACGCTGAGCGTGATCGGCAGCAGCCCGGTGCTGGTCGCGACCGGCGCCGGAAACGACTATGTCTCGTTCATCAGCAGCAAGAGTACAGATTTTATCGGCGATACGACGGTTTTTGCCGGCGCCGGCAACGACACCGTGTTCGGTGGTGGCCCGTCGGAACTGTATGGCGGTAGCGGCGACGACGTGCTGGTGTCGGGCAGCACGGATGACAGCAAACCCAGCACGCTTGACGGCGGTACCGGAAACGACACGCTGGTTGGTGGTTGGGGCGAAGACAGCCTGTATGGCGGCGACGGTGACGATTGGCTGAGCGCGGGTCCGGGTTATCGCAACGAGGTTCTCGACGGCGGTACGGGTGACGACACGCTGGTTGGTGGTGTCAGTGCAGGTGCCGAAACGATGTATGGCGGCGCCGGCAACGACCTGCTGGTTGGCGGCGTGTGGACCGTTGCCGAGTCCGGCGGCAGCGACAACGACGTGCGATGCGTCGCGGGGGGCCTTGCTTTATGGCGGTGACGGCAACGACGTGCTCCACGGCGGCGCCGGCAACGACACGATGTATGACGGCGCCGGCGACGATACGCTGATCGCCGGTTCGGGCCACCAGTGGCTGATCGGCGGCGGCAATGACAGGGCGTCGTTCATCGGCTCCGCCACGGGTACGGCCTCGATGGTTGGCGGCTCCGGTCAGGACTACTTCTACCTGTCCAATGCCACCAGCCGTGACACGATCGACGGCCGTGGCGGCAACCAGGACTCGCTGACCTTCCTGGATCACGCCTTGGCCGACCTGACCGGCATCACCGCGGGCAAGGACGGCTTTCTGGACATCAACTGCAGCAATGGCCAGGTGACCCAGATCAGCAACATCGAATACCTGATCTTCAACGATGGTCAGTCGATCAGGCTGTAAGGTCCTCGGTTGTCCACTCAGCGAGAGCGCCGCGCCAACCAGGATTGAGGCGGCGCTGTCCTTTGGCGTGCGAGCATGGAACTTCGTCGACCGGTCCGTGTTGGATGCGCCGGTCACCATCACAAAGTTCCGTGTTAGGCATATCCGCCAACGGATGTTAGAGGTTAGTTCGTCACATTCGGACCACGTAGCTTTTGTAAAGCCGTGCCGCTCGCTTGACACAACGGAGCCGGGGTCGATGGCTATCCGCGGCCCCGGCACCTTGGTCAAGACGAGCGATCGCTGCAGAACTCAGCCGCTTAACGAACCCGCGGAGCTCTCGAATTGGCCAAGAAGAAAATGCTGAATGCCGGCGCTGGATCGACGGTTACCAAGCGCATCCAGCCGCTCCTGACATCGCATGAATGGGACGAGATTCGATTAGACGTCGACGGCGGCGTGAATCCCGACGTCGTCGGGTCGATTACGGATATTTCGCGATTGTTTCCGGTGGCCTCGTTCGACGCGATCTGGTGTTCTCATGTCATGGAGCATCTCTATGCCCATGAGGTTCATCCCACATTCGTCCAGTTCCGCGAAGTCCTCAAACCGGATGGATTCGCACTGATCATGTCTCCTGACCTCGAGGCGGTGGCTCAGCACATGTTAACGCGCGGCCTCGGTGCGATCGCTTACGTCTCGCCGGCAGGTCCGATCCGGCCATTGGACATGATCTACGGGCATTCCGGCGCGATCGAGCAGGGGCGCCACCACATGGCGCACAAGACCGGCTTTTCGACCGAGCGGATGGGCAATCTGCTGCTCAGCGCCGGTTTTCCGACGGTGTCGGTTCGAAGCGGGAATTTTGAGATCTGTGCATTGGCGCTCATGCCGGAGGCCAGGGACGAGCGGATCAGGCCGCAGCTGGAGGCCTGCGGATTCGACTTCCAGGAGACGGTTACCGCCGCCTCGTGATTCGTCGATGTTAAACAATGTTATAAGGTTCCCTGGTTAAGTCGCACGAGAACGTGCTCGAAACCGGCTTCGCGGCTTGCCGTGATGCATATCTTTTTCGGGTGACGTGCTGAAAATGCTGCGTTAGCGAACTAACAGTGATAAGTTATATCTCGCTGGGGACCGGACCTTGCGCAGTCGAAACTTCGAGGCATCCATGACCAAACACCTCTCGCTCGTCGGCGCACCTTCGGTGGAGGCACTGCCACCTTCGGGTCTCGCTTGTCTCGTCATCGTGGCAAGACAGCATGGTCTGCATCTGACCCCGTCCCAGCTGATCCACGACAATCTCCTGGGTGATCAGGAAGTTACGCTGCCCGAGCTGCTGAAATGCGCGAATTCCTCGGGCATGACGGCCAAGGCCGTCACGCTGGACTGGCAGGGGCTGAGCCATCTCAAGCGGGCGCTGCCGGCCATCGTTCGCCTGCGCGACGGCAGCCACATGGTGCTGCTGCGCCTCGAGGGAGACGAAAACAGCTCGCGCGTAGTGTTGCAGGATCCGAACGCGAGTGAGGATGCGCTCCTCATCATCGATCAACCGCGCTTCGAGGACATCTGGTCGGGCGACGTCGTCATGGCCAAGCGCGATTACGAGATCTCCGACGAGACCCAGCCGTTCAGCTTCGGCTTTGTCACCGCCCTGCTGTTCCGGGAACGGCGCATCCTGCGCGACGTCGCGATCGCGGCGCTGATCCTGGGCTTCATGGGCCTGGCACCGATCATGTTCTGGCGGCTGCTCTCGGACAAGGTCATTTTCTACAAGGCCTACAACACGTTCTACGTGCTGTGCATCGCCATGTTCGTGATCATCATGTTCGAGGCGGCGTTCACGTTCCTGCGGCAATACCTGGTTCAGCGCTTGACGGCACGTCTTGACGTCAAGCTGTCGACCTACGTGTTCGAGAAGGTGCTCAATCTTCCGATCGATTACTTCGAGCAGAATCCGGTCGGCTTGATCTCGCGGGACATCCGCGAGGTGTTTCGAATTCGCGGCTTCCTGACCGGACAGCTGTTCGGGACCATTCTCGATTCGACGACGCTGTTCTTCTTCCTGCCCGTCATGTTCTTCTTCAGCCCGATCATGACGCTGATGGTTCTGGCTTTTGCCGGGATGATCGTCACCTGGCTTATCCTGATGTTGCCGACCTACCGGAAGAAGTCCTCGGCAACCCTGATGGCCGAGGGCGCGCAGGGCGCGTTCCTGATCCAGAGCCTGAACGGCATGAGGACCATCAAGTCGCTGGCGCTCGATACGCGGCAGCGCCACATGTGGGATGTGCTCGTGGCGCGCGTCGCCAAGGCGCGTCTTGCGGAAGGTCTGACCGGAACCGCCATCCAGACGGTGGTGCGTCCGCTGGAGCGGCTGGCCGTGAGTGCTCCCTACGCGTTCGGTGTCTACCTGGCCGTGTCGAGCGGCGATCCGGTCTATGTTGGCGCGCTGTTTGCGTTTCTGATGCTGTCGCAACGTGTTGCCGGCCCGCTGATGCAGATGGCCCAACTGATCAACCAGTATGACGAGGCGCGCACCGCCGTGACGATCGTCGGCAGGCTGGTGAACCAGCCGGCCGAGGAGGGACGTTCCGGCCATGGCGTACGGGTGCCGCTCAAGGGCCATATCGAATTCTCCGGGGTCACGTTCAAGTACAAGGGCGCGGTCTCGCCTGCGCTGAACAATATCTCGTTCGAGATTCCGCTCGGTACGACGCTCGGCGTGATGGGCAAGAGCGGCTCGGGCAAGACCACGATCACGCGGCTGTTGCAGCGCCTGCACTCCGACTACGGCGGGTTGATCAAGGTCGACGGCATCGACGTTCGCGAATACGATGTCGACCATCTCCGGCGCAACGTCGGCGTCGTGCTGCAGGAGAATTTCCTGTTCAGCGGCACGATCCGCGAGAATATTTCCGCCGCCAAGCCCGACGCGACCTTCGACGACGTCGTCCGGGCGGCCCGGTTGGCCGGTGCCGAGGAGTTCATCGACAAGCTGCCGCGAGGCTACGAGACCTATATCTATGAGGGGTCCACCAATCTCTCCGGCGGCCAGCGCCAGCGCCTCGCGATCGCGCGAGCCCTGATCGTCAATCCGCCGATCCTGATCCTGGACGAGGCCACCAGCGCGCTCGATGCGGAGAGCGAGACGATCGTGAACGCGAATATTTCGCGGATCGCGCATGGTCGCACGCTGATCATCATCTCGCACCGCCTGTCGTCGCTGACCTCGGCCGATGCGATCCTCGTGCTCAACCGGGGCGTGGTCAACGATATCGGCCGCCACGAGGAGCTTCTGGAACGGAACGACATCTATAGCTCGCTCTGGTACCAGCAGAATACGCATCTCGTGCCGGCGGGCCGCAACGAAAAGAACTTCAGGAGTCCGACCCTTGTCTCCTAATCAAGCTTCGCTCGCGACCGTTCGCCAGTTCCAGTCCGAGACCGACGCCATCCGCGAAGCCGCCGAGCCGTTACTGGCGCGTGCGACGCTGTTCGTGCTGTCGGCATTCCTGGTCTCCGTCGTGGCCGTCATGTGCTTCACGCGCGTCGATCGGGTCATCACGAGCGTGGGCGGCCGGATCGTTCCTGTCGACCAGATCAACGTGCTGCAGGCCCTGGATCCGTCGATCATCAAGACGATCGATGTTCGCGAAGGTGAGCAGGTTGACACGGGACAATTGCTTGCGACCCTGGACTCGACGTTCACGGCTGCCGATGTCACGCAGTACAAGCTGCAGATCGCGAGCCTCGAGGCGCAGGTCGCCCGTGACGAGGCCGAATTGTCCGGAAAGCCGCTGTCGTATGGCGACACCAAGGATCCGGATGCCACCAGGTACAACGCCTTGCAGAAGGCGCTCTACGACCAGCGCGTCGCCCAGTACAACGCGCAGGTGAACAGCTACGATTCCAAGATCAGCCAGACCGAGGCGACGATCCAGAAGTCGAAGAAGGACGACGAACGGTATGGCCAGCGTGCCGAGATCGCGGGCAAGATCGAGGACATGCGCTCGACGCTCGCCGAAAGCGGCAGCGGGTCCAAGCTCAACCTGTATCTGTCGCAGGACAACCGCCTGGAGTTGTTGCGTCAGATCGACAACACGCACAACAGCCTGCTGGAGGCGCAGCACCAGCTGGAATCGTTGAGGGCGGATCGCAAGGCCTTCACGGAGCAATGGAATGCGCAGCTGAGCCAGGATCTGGTCACGACGCGCAACAGCCTGGATACCGCCCGATCAAACTATGACAAGGCGATCAAGCACCAGGACCTCGTCCGCTGGACGGCCGCCGAGCCGTCGGTCGTCCTTACTCTTGCCAAGCTCTCTGTCGGATCGGTGCTGAAGCCGGGCGATCCCTTCATCACGCTGATGCCGCTCAAGACGCGGCTCGAGGCCGAAATCCAGATCCTGTCGCGCGACGTCGGCTTCGTCCGGCCGAACGACCCCTGCACGATGAAGGTCGATGCCTTCAACGCGGCGGAGCACGGCACGGCGGAGGGCAGGATTCGCTGGATCAGCGAAGGCGCCTTCACGAACGATGATGATGGAAAGCCTGTCGACGCCTACTACAAGGCGCGGTGTTCGGTCGATCAGACCAACTTCAAGGATGTTCCGAAGAACTTCCGCCTGATCCCCGGCATGACGCTGCAGGGCGATGTCAATGTCGGCACCCGATCGGTGGCGATGTATCTGCTCGGTGGCATGCTGCGCAGCGCAAAAGAAGCAATGCGCGAGCCATGACGGTATCGGCGCGATCTTTACTCGACTTGCTCCGATCCGGTTCGTCCCGTTCAGACTCGACGCAGTTTGAACGGGGACTGAAGGCATACGAGAGCCGGCAGTATCTCGAGGCGTTGCGCCTCTGGAGGCTGGCGTCGCAAGCGGGCAACCCGGAGGCGGATTACCGGATCGGGCTGCTCTATGCGCGGAACGAGGGCGTTATCGGCAATATTCCGGACGCGGTCGCGTGGTATGAGCGCGCTGCGCTGAAGGGGCATACCGATGCGCAATTCCAGCTCGGCCTGATCTACTTGAACGGGGTGCAGGCCACGGTCGGACCGAACCGGCCCGAGATGTGGCGGCAGTCCACCGCGGCGCGCCTCGGCGACAAGGCGACCAACCTCCACGATCTGGTCTTCCCGAACGGGATCGGCGTGCCCAAGGATGTCGACGCCGCCTTCCTCTGGATGTCGGTGGCGGCGGAAGCCGGCAAGGCGGAGGCGCAGGCGATCCTCGGCGACATGTACACCAACGGTCTGGGCTGCACGAAGGATCACGCCGCCGCGCTGCGTTGGTACCAAGCCGCGGCCGAGCAGAAGGCGGCGTCGGGCGAATTTGCACTCGGCGATGTGTATTATCAGGGTCGCGGCGTTCCCGTCGATTTTGCGCACGCCGCGATCTGGTATCACAAGGCGGCGGAGCAGGGACACGTTCGGGCACAGGTTGCGTTGGCTTTCATGTGCCTCAAGGGCACCGGGCTTCCCGAAAATGTCGACGAGGCCGCACGGCTGTTCCAGAGCGCCGCTGCGCATGACGATACGATAGCGCTCTACAACATTGCGCTGTTACGGTTGAGCGGCAAAGGGGCTGTCAAGGATATCGACAGGGCCGAGACCGCATTGCGCAAGGCGGCGCGGAAGGACTATTTGCCGGCAATCCAGGCGCTCGCCGAGTTCTATGCGCTCGGGACCGGCGCCGAGCCGGATCTGCGCGAGGCGGCGTATTGGTACGAGAAGGCGGCCGAGCGCGGCGATACGCAGGCGCAGTTCCTGACGGGACGCTTCTATGCCACCGGCACCGGCGTTCCGCCCAGCATCCGCCAGGCTGCGAAATGGTTCGAGCGTGCGGCGGAAGGCGGCCACGCTACGGCGGCCCACAACATTGCGGTATTCTATCTCAACGGAAGGGGCGTGGCGCGCGATGTCGCGACAGCGATCAAGTGGTTCGAGCGCGCGTCCGAGGGAGGCATCAGCGCCGCAGGCGTGCAACTCGGCCGGCTCTACTCGGCGGGCAACGGCGTGCCGCGCGATCAGGCGCGTGCGGCGGAGTGGCTTAGCAAGGCCGCCGACGGCGGCGATGCCGATGCGAAGACGGCCTATGCGATGTTTCTGATCCAGGACGAACCGTCCGCGGAGCGCCTTGCGCAAGCACGTGCGCTGCTGACCGACGCCGCTGAACGTGGTCATTCCGCTGCGGCATTTCAGCTGGGCGGGCTCCACATGGGCCGATCCGGCGGCGCCGTCGATGTTCCGGCCGCAGCGCAATGGTTCAAGCGTGCGGCAAGCGCCGGCCACGTCGAAGCCCAGCACACTTTGGCGCTGCTGTATTCCGATCCCAAGAGCGGCCTCAAGGATCCGCAGGCCGCCGCCGGCTGGATCGTCAAGGCTGCGGACGGCGGCAATGCCGCGGCGCAGTTCAAGCTTGCGGTGATGTATTGCACCGGGCAGGGCGTCGAGCAGGACCTCGCCAAGGGCGTCACGTGGTACGAGGCGGCGGCGCGCCAGGGCCACACGACGGCGCAATACAACCTTGCCGTGATGCTCGGCCGGGGACAGGGGCGCGATGCCGATCCGGCGAAGGCGGCCGAATGGTTCGAGGCCGCGGCGAAGCAGGGCATGGTCGAAGCCCAACTCGCGATTGGCGATGCACTGCGCGCCGGCGACGGCGTCGCGCAGGACCGCGATCAGGCGTTGCATTGGTATCGACAAGCGGCACAGCAGAACAACGAAGGCGCGCGACGTCGTCTGCAGGCAATGGGCGAGAGCGTCGGCTGATTGTTGAAGGCGGGCATCTCGTCGCGTGAACAGCAGAGATGGTGAACGGCTTTGTTTTGGGCGCGAAGGCACGGAAGCGGGCACGTCCGCGTGACAATCTAGGCAGAACTGACAATGGCTTTCATATCGACGACAGAGAGATTGCGCTAATGTTGCGTTCACGGAATAAATGCTCATTGTACCTCTGGTTGTGTGAAGATGATCGATAAGAACCACGAGGTCACGATCTGGGGCGTGTCAGGCAACGTGATCTCGGGATCGAACTTCCGTGCGACCGGGAAAGAAACTGGAGCCGGCGTTAAACGTTGGCAGGAGATTGAGTGGCAATGAACAAGATGGTCGAACGGAGCGTCAGGGATACGAAGGACATGTTGCCCGTTGCCAGTCCGGTTCAGCAGGAAGACCATCCGCAGAGCCTGTTCCTGGATCCCGATGTCAGCGATCTCCAGTCGGGATCGCGGCTGCGTGGCGCGATCCTCGAATATTCGGGGCGGGGAATCTCGGGCTGGATTGTCGATGCGCTGTCGCCCGCTGCGACTGTTTCGATCGCGCTCTTTGTCGCTTCCCACTGTGTCGAAGAGGGAAGGACAGGCCGCCCGATGCCGGCCCGCGTCCGTCCGCAGAGAGTGATCGGTCGTCCCGGATTTCGGATCGATCTATCCACACCAGGCGTGCGCCGTCGTCTTGCGCGCGCCCTGAGAAACGCGCTTGTCGACCCCAAGCATGCGCAGATCTATTTGCGCATCAGCCTGAACGATGGCGAATATTACGAGATCCCGCTGTTCGAGGGCTTTACGCCGAACGAAGTGGTCGTTGCGCTGGGCTTCTCGATTGAAGACTACGAAGACCTGTTGTTTCCCAACAACAACGGGATCGTTGGCGGACTCGTCGACGCGTCCCCCAAGGAAGTGCGCTACATTTGCTTCTACCTGCCGCAATTCCATTCATTTGAAGAAAATGACAGGTGGTGGGGACCGGGGTTCACCGAGTGGACCAACGTCGCGCGGATGCGCGCGCAGTTTCCGGCCCATGAATCCCCATGGTTGCCGGCCGATCTTGGGTTCTATGACGTCCGGCTGCCGGAAACGCGCCGCCAGCAGGGCGAGCTCGCCCGCAAATACGGCATCGATGGGTTCTGCTACTACGTCTACTGGTTCCAGGGGCGAAGGCTGCTGGAAAAGCCGCTCCAGCTGCTGCTTGAGGACGGCGAGCCGAACCTGCCGTTCTGCATCTGCTGGGCGAACGAGAACTGGTCCCGCCGCTGGGACGGCTCGGATGCCGAGCTTCTGCTCGGACAAAATCACTCGCTGGACGACGATGTCCGCTTCATCGACGACATGGCCGACCTGCTGCTCGATGAGCGCTACATCACCGTCGACGGTCGCAAGGTCATCGTCATCTACCGGCCGTCATTGTTGCCGGACAAGCAGCGCCTGTTTGAGATCTGGCGCGAGCGGGCCCGAGAGCTCGGGATCGGCGAGCTTCTCATTTGCAATGCCATGACGTTCGGAGAGTTCGATCCGCGCGACGTCAATTGTGATGCGGCGATCGAGTTTCCGCCGCACACGGTCTCGACGCGGGAGGTGCCGCCGACCGAAGTCGATGCGCCGCCGACCTTCGCCGGCAAGGTCTACGACTATGTCGACGCCATGCGATCGTCGATCGGCAAGACCTACGATTTCCCGTTCTTCCCCGCGGTGATGCCGCGTTGGGATAATACGCCCCGCAAGGGGCCGCGCGGTCACGTCTTTACCAGGTCCAGTCCGGAGGCCTTCGAGGTCTGGCTTCGCGATGCGACCCTGCGCGCCAAGGGCAACAGTTTTTCCGAGTCATTGGTGTTCATCAATTCCTGGAACGAGTGGGCGGAGGGGGCTCATCTCGAACCGGATTCGCGCTACGGGCGCGCGTTTCTCGAGGTCGTGCGAAGGGTTGCTACGGCCGAGCCGATTTCGGCGCAGATTCGAAACAGTCCGGATCTGCTGGACTGCCTGAGCAGGCAGGAGCTTGAGTGGGCGGTGAAAGAAGCCTCGACGCATGTCGAGGTGCTCGCCAGCCTGCACCGGGCGGGCCTCACCCATTCGGGGGTGCAGCGCGCGAGAAGCGGCACGCCAGTGGAGGCAGAAGGCGCGTCCGATAATCCGGCAGGTTCGTTGCTGGTGATCGAGAACATCAATTCTCAAACCGGCGAACGGGTGATCGTCGATCCGCGCTACGAGATATTGGTGCGGGGATGGATTTGCGCGGGCAATGCCTTTGAAGCCAGCAGACAGAGAACGGGATTCCTGGTCCTGTCGGGGCTTACCCGGGAGGGCGCAGCAAACGGCGGGTATTGTCTGATCGTTGATTGGCACGAGCGCGTGGACGTGAAGGAATATATGAAGGCCGAGAGCAAGGACTGCTATTTCGGTTTCCAGCTGTCCTTCTCGATTCGGGATTTGCCGGACGGTGAATATCAACTCGCGGTTTTGGAGGTCGGCGACGGGACCAGCGCACTCGTGAGATCTCGCCACTCGATCATCGTGAGACGTTGAGGTCGCCGCCGATGCTCGCTAGTGTCGTCATCGCCTGCTACAAGCATGAGCAGTATCTCGAGGAATGCCTCGAGACCGTCTATCAACAGACTTTTGCCGACATTGAGCTCGTCATCGTAGACGACAATTCGCCGGACAAGAGTTTTGAGGTCGCGCAGAAGGTCATCAAGAAGAGGTCGTTCGGAAAGCGCTTTGTTTCCTGCAAGCTGCTCAAGAACCCGCAGAATCTCGGCGCCCACTACACCTGGAACAGGGCATTGTCGCTGACGAACGGCGACATGATTTTCCTTTTGAATTCGGACGATGCCTTTTCCAAGGATCGGGTTCGGCTGTTCGCGGACAAGCACGGCGATGAGCAGCTGTTCTTCGGCTTTTCGGCGGTCGAGCCGATCGACGAGCATGGCAAGTCGATCAGCAACTACCAGTTTCCGACCCGGCTGCGCTACGCAATCGATCGGGCCCAGATCGCAGGTGCGCCGTTGTCGTGGACGTTCCTGGATTCGCAGATTGCGGCATCGACCGGAAACTTCGTCTTCAGCCGTGAACTGCTGCGGCAGGTCGGCTGGCTCGCCGACCTCAAGTACTGCCATGACTGGGACTTCGCGTTGCGCGCGGTAACCAGGGTCGAGCCGACCTATCTCGAGGCCGACCGCTATTTGTATCGGCTTCATTCGACCAACAGTTTCCGAAGTCTGAGCAAGGTGGCAGAGAGCGAGACACGGGCCTGCATGCTGTCGTATTGTCTGAACGCAATCACCTCGCGGCCGCAGAACAAGACCTGTCTCAGTCCGTCCAATTTCGGCGATTCATTCTATGACTTCGTGAAGCTTCACCCGAACTTCAATTACTGGGTCAAGCAGATCTACGCGCCCTACCATACCGAACACCGGACGGTGGAATCGAACGATCGGACCCGACCGATCCGTTGGCGCTGATCGAGTAGCACGAGCCGGCGGCTCCGTTCCGATCGTGTCGGAACGGAGCGCAAGCCGATCCAGCCCGGCTTACGGACTGCTTTGTTCCCCATTGGCGGTTTCCGATCGTTCCCGTCCGGTGCGACGGATTCATGCAAATGACACCGAGCCCTCTACTCTATTGTATTGATTTTCCTCGAAATAACCTTACAACAGTTAAAATGTGAGCACTGCCTGTTATAGCCTTATTCTTGTAGGATAAGTGCGCTAATAGGGAATTCGTGGTGCGAACCAATGGTAATTGCTTGTTGATCTCGTGGGGAGCGGCTCAGGTTGGACATGGAAATTCCAGCATTGTCTAGTTTCAGCTCAGGCGTGAATCTCGATACGCTTCCAGCAAGTGAGATCGAGACAAGGCTTAGAGATTTCTTTTCCGGGCGGATCGCAAATCCGAAACCCGACGATCTCATCCAGTCGGTCGAGCAGTTGGAGCAGCAATTCGGCGACTACAAGGAATTCCAGTTTGCAAAGGCGGCGGCGCTTGTGCAGGCATGTGATTTCGCCGGAGCGCGTGCAATTCTTCTCGGCCTCGTCAAGCAGATGCCATCCGACTCGCGGGTGTTGCATCGCCTCGCGATCGCGGATCTGAACATGGGGTCCGCCCAGGAGGCGCAGGACGTCTATCTTTCCGCGCTTGCTGCGGCGCCGAAAAGTGAAAACCTGCGGCGCGAGTTCGCCGGCCTCCTGCGCGTGATGGAGGCGAAGAAGCTCTATGTCGGCGTCGATCGCAAGAAGCACGGCCTGGCCGTCGTGTGCGCCATCAAGAATGAGGGCGACGATCTGCAGGAATGGCTGCACTTTCACCGGCTGGTGGGAGTTGACCACTTCTACCTCTACGACAACGGAAGCACCGACAATACGCGCGCCGTCATTGAGTCCTTCCCGTGGCCCGAAATGATCACCTATCATTTCGTGGAGGGGGAATTCGGTCAGATGCGTGCCTTCTCGCATGCGATCGACAGCTATCGCAATTGTGCGGAGTGGTGTGCCTTTATCGATGCCGACGAGTATTTGTTTCCGACGAAGGCCGGCAACATCAAGGATGTCCTGGCGGAGGTGGGGCCGGCGCCGGCGGTTGCGGTGCACTGGCTGAACTTCGGGTCGAACGGTCACGACGCGCGGCCGGCCGGTCTGTGCATCGAGTCCTTCACGCGCCGCGCGCCGGACGATTTCCCGGATCATTTCATCATGAAGTCGATCGTGCGGCCTGACACCATCGTGTCCTATTTGCATCCGCATCAATCGTTGGTGTTGGGGTGCTACGTCGCGGAAGACGGCACGCCGGTGTTCCCGATCGGCGGGCGCTGTACCGCTCCGAAGCGGGACAAGCTCGTGATCAATCACTACTACACCAAGTCACGCGAGCAATTGCTGAAGAAGCGCGAGCGCGGCAGGCCGCTGGCCGATGGCGATCCGGAAAAGATCCGCGCAATGGAGTTCTTCACGCTGCGGGACCGCAACGATGTGGAAGACGCGACGATCCAAAGATTTCTTCCGGACCTGAAGAAGCTGATCCAGGTCTGATCTAGCGTCTGATCTGGAATGGCGATGTCTTCGCTGGAGGAGGGCGCGTCAGATGTCGCGCCCGACCAACGGTGACTGGTGCTGGAAGCGATTTGAGAGCGCAGCGACGAGCTGCGTGGCGATCAGCTACAACGGCTCCAGCCGGTACTTCTCAAGCAGACCCTGCGCGGCGGCGCGATTGATCTCTGCCGGCCGTTGGAAGACCGACATATTGTTGGCACGCGCGATTTCGCGCGCGACTGTCCGCACGGAATGGTAATGTGGACGATTCTCGAAGTCGTGAATGGCGATGAAGGCTCCCGGTGCGGCGTGAAGGACGCACTGCACGAAGCAGGCCACGCGAAATCGGCCGTCGACGAAGTACAAATCCGCGGTCTTGCTTTCCGGCCGCTCCCAGATCTGTTCGTGATAGGCGGGCCAGGAGCTCTCCTTCTCCTTCTCCACCGGATAGCCCCACTCGCGCAGCTTGCCGATATCGACGTGCAGCAACTCTGGCTTGGTGCTCGCGTCACGTGTGGCGTCGCCGACGTTGGCGAGCCACTCCGCGGAGGAATCGATGGAGATGACCCACTCCTTCCTGGTTTGACAGGCGAGCCAGGTGCTGCCTCCCGACCCGAATTCCAGATAGCGCCTCGAGAGATCCACGAAGCTTTTGAATAGTGTCAGTTCCTGACCGTCCATTGCGATTTTCATGGCGGGCTCCCGTGGTTTCTCGATTTGCTGTCTGGCGGGTGGCTGCCAATCCACCGTCGGAAGGCGGTCGCGGCTGGTCAAACCGCGATGAGATCCGGTTCGATCGTCATCGCGGTTCTGCGCTTCCCGTTGGCCATCCACGCCCGTGATTTGGATAGATCGGCGGCTATTGGTTCAGGCCGACGCGCTCCACCTTGTAGCCGCCCTCCAGGATGGCGCGCCACCAGGGTTGCTCGTCGACGTACCAGCGCACGGTCTTGGCGATGCCGGTCTCGAAATTCTCCTCGGCGCGCCAGCCGAGCTCGGTTTCGAGCTTGGTGGCGTCGATGGCGTAGCGGCGGTCGTGGCCGGGCCGGTCGGCGACGAAATTGATCAGCTGGCGGCGCGGGCCTGCTGCCGCGGGCACGACCTCGTCGAGCAGGTCGCAGATGCTCTCGACCACGTGCAGGTTGGTGCGCTCGTTGCGGCCGCCGACATTGTAGGTCTCGCCGACCTCGCCGCGCTCCAGCACCAGCGTCAGCGCCTTGGCGTGGTCCTCGACGAACAGCCAGTCGCGGATGTTCTTGCCGTCGCCATAGACGGGCAGCGGCTCGCCGGCGAGCCCCTTGATGATCATGTGCGGGATCAGCTTTTCCGGGAAGTGATAGGGGCCGTAATTGTTGGAGCAGTTGGTCACCAGGGTCGGCAGCTCGTAGGTCTCGCGCCAGGCCCGCACCAGGTGATCGGACGATGCCTTGCTGGCCGAATAGGGCGAGTTCGGCGCATACGCCGTCGTCTCGGTGAACAGCCCCTCATCGCCGAGCGAACCGAACACCTCGTCGGTCGAGATATGCAGGAAGCGGAACCGGTCGCGCTTCTCGGGCGAGAGCGTACGCCAGTGGCGCAGCGCCTCCTGCAGGATCGTGAAGGTGCCGACGATGTTGGTCTGGATGAATTCGCCGGGACCGTCGATCGAGCGGTCGACATGGCTTTCCGCGGCAAGGTTCATCACCGCATCGGGCTGATATTTCTCGAACAGCCGGCGCAGGTTCTGTGCCTCGCAGATGCAGGCCTTCTCGAAGGTGTAGTTCAGGCTTTCGGCGGCACGGGGCAGGGAAGCCAGGTTTGCCGCGTAGGTCAGCTTGTCGATGTTGACGACGCGGGCGTGGGTGTCGCGCAGCAGGTGACGGACCACGGCGGAGCCGATGAAGCCGGCGCCGCCGGTGACGAAGATCGTCGATCCCTTAAACCGCATGTTTGAATACCTCCGCCGCGCGGGGCTCGCCGTGGAACGAGCGGTAGACCGACAGCAGGTACTCGCCGTAGCTGCTCTTGGCGGTCTTCTGTGCCACCCTCGCGAAGGCTTCGAGCGAGATGTAGCCCTGGCGCAGCGCGATCTCCTCGGGGCAGGCGATGCGCAGGCCCTGGCGCTGCTCGAGGATCTGGACGAAGTGACTGGCCTCCACCAGCGAGGAATGGGTGCCGGTGTCGAGCCAGGCAAAGCCGCGGCCGAGCACCTCGACATAGAGGTCGCCGCGTTCGAGATAGGCCTTGTTGACGTCGGTGATCTCGATCTCGCCGCGCGGCGATGGCCTGATGCCGGCCGCGATGTCGACCACATCATTGTCGTAGAAGTAGAGGCCGGTGACCGCGACGTTGGACTTCGGCCGCTTCGGCTTCTCCTCGATCGACAATGCCCGGCCGGTGCCGTCGAGCTCGATCACGCCGTACTGCTCCGGCGCGTTCACGACGTAGCCGAACACGGTGGCGCCTTTCTTGCGGATCGAGGCGGCCGACAGCATGCTCGGCAGGCCGTGGCCGTAGAAAATGTTATCCCCTAACACAAGGGCAACAGAGTCATCACCGATGAAGTCGCGTCCGACGATGAAGGCGTCGGCGAGACCTCGCGGGGTCTCCTGCGTGGCATAGGCGAACCGGACACCCATCTCGCTGCCATCGCCGAGCAGGCGCTGGAACAGCGGCTTGTCCTGCGGCGTGGAAATGATCAGGATATCGCGGATTCCGCCCAGCATCAGCGTCGACAGCGGATAGTAGATCATCGGCTTGTCGAAGACGGGCAGCAGTTGCTTGGAGACGACTGTCGTCACCGGATAGAGGCGCGAGCCGGTGCCACCGGCAAGGATAATGCCTTTCATGGTCCCTCACAATTTGACTATCAGAACATAACATATAGCGTGCGCTGCACAAGTTTGTTATGAGAGGGAAATTAACATTTCGGGCGCGTCAAACTGGAACAAATGTTAGATGAACGTCATCAAGACCGAGCTTCCTGAAGTCCTGATCGTCGAGCCGAAGCTGTTCGGCGACCAGCGCGGCTTCTTCCTCGAGACCTACCAGTCTCCGCGCTATGTCGAGCACGGCATCACGCGTCCCTTCGTGCAGGACAACATGTCCCGCTCGGCCTATGGCGTGCTGCGCGGGCTGCATCTGCAAAACCCCGTCACCCAGGGCAAACTCGTTTCGGTGCTGCGCGGCAAGGTGCTGGACGTTGCCGTCGACGTGCGCGTCGGCAGTCCGAATTTCGGCAAGCATGTCGCGGTCGAATTGAGCGAAGACAACCGCCGGCAATTATGGGTGCCGCGCGGCTTCGCTCACGGCTTCGTGGTGCTCTCGGAGACCGCCGACTTCTTCTACAAATGCGACGATTTCTACAGCCCCAAGGACGAGCTCTCGATCCGGTGGAATGATCCCGCGATCGGGATCAAATGGGGCGTCGACAAGCCACAACTGTCGGCCAAGGATGCGGACGCGCCGCTCCTGGCCGACGCCAGCAACCTTCCGACCTATGGACAAATCTGATGCGGATCTTGTTGACGGGAACACGCGGCCAGGTTGGCAGTGCGCTCAAGCCTCTGCTGGAAAGCCACGGCACGATCATCGCGCCGCCCACCGCCGAGTTCGATCTGTCGAAGCCGGAGATGTTGACGAGCCAGCTTGAGAGTCTGAAGCCCGATCTCATCATCAATCCGGCGGCCTATACCGCCGTCGATCGCGCCGAGGACGAGCGTGAGCAGGCGTTCCTGGTCAACGCGAAGGGGCCCGAGGTGATGGCCAAATGGGCTGCGGCGAACCGCGTGCCGCTGGTGCATTTCTCCACGGACTACGTCTTCAATGGCTCGGGCGACAGGCCGTGGCGCGAGGACAGCCCGACAGAACCGCTGTCGGTCTACGGCGCCAGCAAGCTTGCCGGTGATGCCGCGATCCAGGCGGCGGGCGGGGCGCACCTGATCGCGCGCACCTCATGGGTTTATGCCGCAAAGGGCACGAATTTCCTGCGCACCATCGCGCGGCTCGCCGGCGAGCGTAAGGAGCTGCGGATCGTGGCCGATCAGATCGGTGCGCCGACCACGGCATCAGCGATCGCCAGTGCGGTCGCCGGCATCGTCCTGCCGAACCTCACCACGTTGCACGATCAGCTCGTGCGCAGGGGAGGTGTCGTCAATCTCGTCTGCGCCGGCGAAACCAGCTGGCACGGCTTCGCAACCGCCATTGTCGGCGGGCTGAGGTCTCGCGGCGTCACGCTGGCGGTCGAGAACGTCGCTCCGATCGCAACGGCCGATTTTCCGACCAAGGCGGTGCGTCCGGGCAATTCGCGGCTGGACTTGTCGCGGCTGCAGGCGCAGTTCGGCGTGGCAATGCCGACCTGGCAGGAAGCGCTGGCGCGCGAACTGGATGCATTTGTCCAGCTCGGCGCGCCCGCCCACGCTTAAGGCGCCTTCAGAAGCGGATGCCGGTGCGCGTGAAGAAAACGCGTCACACAACAAAAGAGCCCTGGTTCTGATTTGATCAGAACCAAGGCTCCAGGATTGAACCGACCGGCGGGCTATCGTCGCCAGGCGCGAGCGCTCAGCGCGGCCGACCGATGCTGTCGTAGGTGAAGCCGTGCGCGGCCATCTCGTCCGGACGGTAGATGTTGCGCAGGTCGACGACGACCGGATGCTTCATCTCCTGCTTGATGCGCTTGAGATCGAGCGCGCGGAACTGGCGCCACTCGGTCACGATCACCAGCGCATCCGCCTGGCGCGCGCATTCATAGGCATCCTTGCAGTACTCGATCTCCGGCAATTCCTTGCGCGCCTGCTCCATGCCGATGGGATCGTAGGCTCGAACCTTGGCGCCGAAGTCGATCAGGCCGTTGATCAGCGGGATCGAGGGGGCCTCGCGCATGTCGTCCGTATCGGGCTTGAAGGTCAGGCCAAGCACGCCGATGGTCTTGCCGCGCAGCTCGCCGCCGAGCACGTTGGCGACCTTGCGCGCCATCGCGCGCTTGCGGTTGTCGTTCGCGGTCAGCGTGGCCTCGACGATTTTCAGCTGGACGTCGTGGTCGAGCGCGGTCTTGAACAGCGCACGGGTGTCCTTCGGGAAGCACGAGCCGCCATAGCCGGCGCCGGCATGCAGGAACTTGGTTCCAATCCGGTTGTCGAGCCCGATGCCGCGCGCGACCTCCTGCACGTTCGCCCCGACTCTCTCGGAGAGATCGGCGATCTCGTTGATGAAGGTGATCTTGGTGGCAAGGAAGGCATTTGCGGCGTATTTGATCAACTCAGCCGTGCGGCGCGCGGTATAGAGGATCGGCGCCTGGTTGAGATAGAGCGGACGATAGACTTCGCCCATCACCCTCTTGGCCCGATCGTCCTCGGTGCCGACGACGATGCGGTCGGGATGGCGAAAATCCTGGATTGCGGCGCCTTCGCGCAGGAATTCGGGGTTCGACGCAACGGCGAAATCGGCGTCGGGATTGGTTTCGCGGATCAGCCGTTCAACCTCGTCGCCGGTGCCCACGGGCACGGTCGACTTCGTCACCACCACGGTGAACTTCTTGAGCGCTGCGCCGATCTCCTTGGCGGCAGCATAGACGTAGCTCAGGTCCGCATGGCCGTCGCCGCGCCGCGAGGGCGTTCCAACCGCGATGAACACGGCATCGGCGTCCGCGACGGCGCCCGCCAGCTCCGTCGTGAAGGTCAGCCGTCCGGCCGCGGCGTTGGTCTCGACGAGCTTATCGAGGTCAGTTTCGTAGATCGGGATCTTGCCGCGCTTCAGGGCTTCGATCTTGCCGGCGTCCTTGTCGACGCAAACGACCTGATGGCCGAAATCGGCAAAACACGCTCCGGACACGAGACCTACATATCCCGTTCCAACCATTGCAATCTTCATGAATCCGCTCGTCGATCAGTGTGGAGAGGAGGAGTTAGCACTAGCACAATTGGCGCCGATAACGCCAAGTTTTATGGCGTATAGTTTGTGTTGGAGGTCGGCGGCTTTTTGTGCAAACGGTGATCGCCTCGGTGCAGCTGAGCGCCCGCTAGTCACCTCGGGCGCACCATGGACACATTCTCAACTTGAAATCGACCGACAATCGAGCCGCCGTTTCAGGGGTGGACATGAGCACGAAGACGATTGGCAAGCAGAAGCCCTCGGGAGCTGAATACGCGTCGTTGCAAACGCAGTTCTCCAGACACGATCGCACGACGTTTTCCGGGTTTGTCTATGATCCCGCCGATCTCGGCCGACGCTACACCGTCGACCTGCTCGTCGACGGCGAGCCATACATGTCATCATTGTGTGACGAGTTTGTAACGGAGCTTGCGGAGGCCGGGATCGGCGACGCGCGATTTGGCTTTACCTTCAACGTGCAGGATCAGGTCAGCGCGAACGCTGGGATCATTGAGGCAAGGTTGGCAAATATCGGCAGTCCGGTCGGGGCCCCGATTCGCTGCGATGTCGCCGCGCCGGAAGCGCGCTGGCACCGGATCGGCGATATCGAGTGGGTCGGAGGTTTGCGCTTCGAAGGCTGGCTTGCTCAGGACATCGACGAGGACATCGAAATCCTGATCGCGCAACGCCCGGTGATGACCGTGAAGCCGACCGGGTGGACCAACGTTGCGCGGGGTGGCGAGTTCGGCGTCGGCCGCCGGATCGATTTTCATCTGCCCGAGCATTTTGCGGACGGCCGCATGCGCGGCCTATCCGCGCGGACGATTTCGGGACGGAGCCTGGTCTCGGAGCCGATTTCCTTTGTCGCTTTCGATCGCGGATTGGAGCAAACGCTCGCGGATCTCGGGCGCTGGGACAGCGAGCGGCTTCGTGGAGAGCTGTTCGACCGGGTGCTGCCGGCCTCGATGCCGTTTCACGCCTATCGCGGCTGGAAGGAGCGCTTCTCGCCGACGACGCGATCTGAACAGTCTGACGTCGCATCCGAGGCGGCAGTGGTCCTGATCGGCGATGCCAGGGTGGACGAGAGCATCGAAAGCCTCGAAGCCCAACGGCACTCGGCCTGGTCGGCGGTGTCCCTGCCGGCGCGGGCGTTCAGTCAATTCGATCCAAAAGCGGCGCGCGAGTTTGTCGATGGCGATGCCGCCGGCAGCGCGTTCTTCGTGTTTTGTCTGAGCGGAACGATCCTCGCGGAAGACGCCTTGCAGCGCTTCGCCGATCTGTTCGCGTCCGAACCCGGCTGCGATCTCGTCTATGGCGACGTCGAGGTCGCTGCGGGCGCCGGCGCTGTCTGGCCGCTGGCGTTTTCGGCGTTCGATCTCGAGCGCGCGCTCGAGCAGGGCTATGGGGCGTATTGTTTCGCGGTGCGCCGGGAACGTGCCCTGGACGCGCTGCGATCGGCGACGTCGCTCTACGACATCTTCCTTTGCTGCGCGGAGCCGGATCGAACCTATCATCTTCCGGGATCGGTTGCGGCATTGCCGCGGATCGATGCATCGGCCGCGACGGCCGAACTGGTCGCTGCAAGCAAGGCGTATTTCGCCAGGGCCGGCATCGAGGCCAATGTCGAGCCGCGGAAAGCGGGCCTTCTTCCGGCCGTTCAGGTCAAGCGCGCCGTCGATTGGAACGAGCGCACCACCATCATCATCCCGACGAGAAATCGCGCCGAGCTGCTCAAGCGATGCATCGAGACGGTCATGCCGGCGGCGCATGAGACGAACGCCCGGATCCTCGTCGTCGACAACAGCTCGACCGAGCCGGAAACGCTGGACTATCTGGATAGCCTGTCCGCGCAGGAAATCGACGTCATCTCGGTCGAGGGGCCGTTCAACTTCGCATTCATCAACAACGCCGCCGTCGCTTGTGTTGATACCGACAACATCTGCTTTCTCAACAATGACGTCGAGGCGCTCGACGACAGCTGGCTGGCGGAGATGCTGTGGCGGCTCGCGGCTCCCGATGTCGGAGCCGTCGGCGCAAAGCTGCTCTGGCCGAGCAGCGTCGTGCAGCACGGCGGAGTGGTGCTGGGGGCCAATTTCTCGGCCGCGCACGCCTTCAACGACCGGATGGATGGCGATCCCGGCTATGGCGATCTGCTTCAGGTGGCGCACGAATGTTCGGCGGTGACGGGAGCGTGCCTCTTGATGCGCAAGCGCGATTTCGTGGCGGTCGGCGGCATGGACGAGATCCGCTTTCCGATCAGCTTCAACGATATCGATCTGTGCCTGAAGCTGCGCCAGCTTGGAAAGCGGATCGTGTTCACGCCGGACGCGAAACTCGTTCATTTGGAGTCGGCAAGCCGCGGCCGCGATTCCGCGCCGGATCGCAGGGCACGCTTCAGGCGCGAGCTGTCGATCCTGCGCGCGAAATGGGGAGAGGTGCTGCTCGACGATCCCTATTACAGCCCGCTGCTGGGGCTGGATTCGACGCCGTTCTCCTCGCTTGCATGGCCGCCGCGATCATGGAAGCCGCGCGCCAACCTGCCGCCGGTGCCGACCGCTCCTCCGATCGGGTTGTAGCAGGACGTCCTCGACCACCCAGTCGCATACGGCGGCAACCGTTGCATCGCCATCAAGGCCCGGCTGCAGCTTCAGGTCCGTGCTTCGGCCACGCCACGGAGGCGTTGGACTCCATTCCGTCGCGGCGATCGGCAGCCCGGTTGCCAGCAGCGCCTCCACCAATGGATGACCAAACGCCGGTTCGCCGATGTCGAGAACCAATTTCGTGATGCCGTGGGCTTCGACCAGCGTGGCGACGTCGTCGACCGCAATATCGCCGGTGACGATGACATTGGTGCGCTGCATCAGCTTGAGATCGTCGAGGGTACTTCCCAGCACGATGATCTCGACGTCTTCGTCGGCGTCGGCCAGTTGATCGCTCAACGCTCGTATGAAGCGAAATTCCGTGGCGTTGGCGTGCAGGACCAGCAGGCCGAGACGCGCGGGGCCGCTCACGGCGGGATACAGCGCCGGCGGCGCAGACGGGTCACTCAACCTCACGACTTGCAGGCCGAGAACGGCTTCCGAAAAGGCTGTGCCGTCGTCGCCGATCGCAGTCACGCGCCGCGCCCCGGCGACCAGGCTCGTCCAATCCGGATGAACGCCTGATCCAAATGCGGTGCGCATTGCAAGCGCGGTGTCGGTGATCAGGAGATCGTAGCCAAAGTGTTGCGTGAGCTGCGCCAGACATGCGCCGGGAATGCGGTTCGGCTCCGCAATCTCGAGCGACCGGATTCCGAGATCGGCGAGAAACCTCAGAAGAGCTTCGCGGCCCTCAGGCGTCGCAACGTCGAGTGCGATCGACTGCGGCGCTCCGCCATCCGGATCGAACATCGCAGCCAGCTGGCGGTGTCCCTCGGAGCGGATCTGCACCACCAGACCGTGCTGACCCTCTGCAGCCAGCTGCCGGCAGCGCCTGACGGCGATTGCGTGGCCGGCGGACGAGCCGCAGAGGATGACTGTGGGGCCGGCGGCGACCTGCTGGTTCGTGAGCAGCTTGAGCTCGAGCGCCGCCCGGCAATCGCGGAGTGGATCGGCAAGCAGGAATGCGGCGCATTCCGTCGCATAGCGCCGGTAGCGGTGTTCGAGAACGCGAAGATTTCGCATCACGAGCGAACGCTTCTCTCCAAGAAACGAGCGCGAGCCCTCGTGCCCGACGAAAACCGAAGGAATGCACACGTTGCGGAAGCCGGCCTCCGCTGCGCGCAGGCAGAAGTCGACGTCTTCGAGATAGCCGCGATAGAAGTCGTCGGAGAGCTCGCGCACGGCATCGAGGCATTCGCGGGTAATGTAGAGGCAGAACCCGATGCCGTTGGGGATGTCGATCGCAATCCCGGAATTTGCCCTGCCTGCAAGTTCATCCAGCAATTCGATTTCGTCGGCCGCGGGCAGGGGATTTGACCGGTTCGGGATCGGAAAGCTGGTGTATTCGCCGTTGTTCGACAGCGGGGTCGCCGTGCCGACGCGCGGCGTCGATTGCACGGCGCTGCGCAGGCGTTGCAGCGCGTATTTCGGCACGATCGTGTCCGAGTTCAGCAGCACGACGTCGCCGGCGCCGGTCTCGCCGAGCGCGCGGTTGACCGCGCCGACAAAGCCAAGATTGTGCTCGTTGGTCAGCAGCCGGATGCGGAACTCGGCGGCGAGCTCGTTGAGCAGGCGCTTGATGTCGGGCT
This sequence comes from Bradyrhizobium sp. BR2003, assembly GCF_009720285.1. NCBI lineage: Bacteria > Pseudomonadati > Pseudomonadota > Alphaproteobacteria > Hyphomicrobiales > Nitrobacteraceae > Bradyrhizobium > Bradyrhizobium sp. BR2003. Next base: position 84,821 of record NZ_SMYJ01000019.1, on the reverse strand, counting down.
CGGGCGAGGCATCATCCACGACGACGATGGTCGAGCCCGGCGTGCAGGCGAGCGCATTCAACGCGCTGTCGATGCAGGCTCGTGTCGCGGCCAGATCCCCGTATACCGGGATGATGATGGTGAGCGGAGGAGGTTCGCCGTTTCGAAGGCGAGCCGGCCGGCGTGGTGCGCTCCGGTGATCCGGAACGCGGTTGGCCGGGAGTTGAACACTTGCGATCACGCGGTCCGCCTGCGTGATCTGCAGGCGCTGCGAGGTCGCGGACGCGGGCCGTATCAGACGGAAGCTCGCGGCATGTCGCCCGTCACGCGCGAATCTGTGGCGTGAATCGGCGGGAAGCTGGATTGTGCTGGATTGGTCCGCCTGTGCCAGCGAAAGGTGCGGGTCGTCCGGCCCGCGCCACGTCACCCATCCCTTCACCTCTTCATCGAGAAAGTCGATGCGGGCGCAGCTGTCCTGGCCGCTCTGTTCGAGCAGCAGCAGGGCGCCCCTGACCGAATCCGGATCGTCATCACGCCGCGTGACGCTTCGCGCCGCCTCGATCTGCTGAAGCTCGTCGCCCCAAGCCATCATTCGCCGCGCAGCGACCAGATCGTCCGGCTCGAGCTCGAGCGCCCTCGCGACACCGGCGATCGCCGCATCCCTGAGATCGAGATGAAACAGCGCTTCCGCGCGCAGCAGATGGGCGCGGGCGTCCGGATGCGGCAGGATCCGGCAGCGGCGGTCGGCGAGCGCGAACGCCAGGCGGAAATCACGCGCCTCGAGCGCCCCCACGGCGGCCCGCTCGAGATCGACGTGGTGAAGCGTTTTGGACGTAAAGGCGATCCTGCGCGCGTCGGCGGTCAAATGGCGCCCTTATCTGCCCGCATGGTCAGCCTGCCGTCTTGACGGCGCCCCTGCCGGCTCCGGAACACGCGCACCCGTCCCTCGAGGCGCGGTCCGTCCTGGTGCGGCATCGGAGTGGCGGGTTCGATGCGTCTTGGCTGCTGGGGCGCGAGGGGCGCCGCCTGGACCCGGCGCTCCTCGAGATTGAGCTTGAGGCCCACCAGCGGTTCCCGTCCCGAAGGACCCGACACCACAATCCGGTTCCCGGTGACCCGCAGGGCTGGAGCCCCCAGGAAGATGGTTTCGGCCGCGATGGCGTAGCGATCCGCGCCGGGACCCGTGGCCTCCAGCGAGAACCCCGTGATGGCCAATGCGCGTCCCCGGGTTCCGGCAAAGGTTCCGAGAGGAACGAACTGGTTGTCGCCCCGCTGCGGCCGGGCGAACTTGACGGCATATTGCAGGTGGAGATCGCGCGGCTTGTTGGGCCATTCGAGGGAAATTCCCTCGATCCGGGCCGGCGCGGACGGTCCGGCAATCCAGACATTCGAGCCGACCGTCACGTCGCCCAGACCCGCGACATGTGCGAGCAGCTTGAGGTCGCTCAATTCGCCGGGGCCGGCCTCCGGCTCGAACATGTCGTATGGCTGGCCGGCCGGCTGCTCAGCCGGCTGTCCCTGGGTCAGCGGCTCGATCTTGATATTGGCGGCGGTCGACCCTCCGACGCGCCCTGCGGTGACCTCGACGATCAGGCGGCTCGGCCGGGCGACCGACACGACCAGCGCGCTCTCGGGCGCGAACAGGGTTCCATTGACCACGTCCGGTCCGGTAATGATATTACAATTGTTAAGACTGGCGCGATCCGCGTATACGCGCACTACCGGAGGTGACACCTTATCATCTGCGCCATTGTACCGAACCAGGAAGAGACCCCGTGCCAGATCAATGGTTTTCTGCTGAATCTGTTCGTTCATTGTCGCCTGCGAGCCTAACGGAATGGATTGATATGTCCCCTGCAGTGTGCCCCAAAAATCTGTGTGATAGAAGGGGGCTTAATGTTAATCCGGTAAGATAGTTTCGCTCGCCAATCGATGACACACCGCCGGTGATGATGCAGACCCTGACCCCAATCGAAGACCGTGCGGCCGGAGGGCGCGCTCGCCCGCCAATGAACGTCCTGTTCGTCCACAATAACTTTCCAGCCCAGTACCGCCACATTGCGCGTGCGCTCGCAGAGCAGCCCGGCAACAGGGTCGTTGCGGTCGGTTCATCGACCGCGAGCACGACGCCGGATATCCGGCTGCTCAAATATTCGACGACCAAGACGGATTCCGCGGTCGTCCATCCGTTTGCCCGGCGCTTCGATGTCGAATCGCGGCGTGCCGAAGAGGTTCTGTACGCGCTGTCGTCGCTGTCGGGGCAGGGCTTCGTGCCCGACCTGATCTTCGCGCATCCCGGTTGGGGCGAGACGCTGCCGCTGCGCACGATGTTTCCGCGCGCGCGGATCATCCTCTATTGCGAATTCTACTACGGTGCCGAGGGCAGGGACGTCGGCTTCGATCCCGAGTTTCCCATGACGGGCCTCGATGGCAATGTCGCGCTCCATCTGAAGAATGCGACCACGCTGCTGGCGCTCACGGAATGCGATACGGGCGTCTCGCCGACGCCATGGCAGAGGTCGACCTTTCCCGCCGAGTTTCAGAGCAAGATCGAGGTGATCCACGAGGGCGTCGACACCGACGAGGTGAAGCCCAATCCGGTCGCGCGGTTTCAGCTTCCGAACGGTGCGACGCTGTCGGCGGACGACGAAGTGATCACCTACGTCTCGCGCAACCTGGAGCCGGTACGCGGATTCCATGTCTTCATGCGGTCCCTGCCGCGGATCCTCGCCGCGCGGCCGAATGCGCAGGTTGTGATCGTCGGCGGCAGCGGGACATCCTACGGCGCGAATCCACCCAAGGGGTCGAGCTGGAAGTCGATGTTCCTGGACGAGATCAAGTCGGACATCGACCTGCGCCGGGTGCATTTCCTCGGCCGGATTCCTCGGGAACCGTATCTCGAGCTGCTGCAGATCTCATCGGTGCACGTCTATCTGACCTATCCCTTCGTGCTGTCCTGGTCGCTGCTGGAGGCCATGAGCGCGGGATGCGCGGTGGTGGCGTCCGACACCGCCCCCCTTCGCGATATCATCTCGGACGGCAACGGCCTGCTGGTGCCGTTTTTTGATATTGATGCGCTGTCGGATCAGGTAGTCTCGGTGCTGTCACGGCCCAAGGCCTTCAAGAAGATGCGGATGAAGGCGCGCAGCTTCGTGCGGGACAATTACGACGCAAAGCGGGTCTGTCTGCCGCGGATGCTGACGCTCGTTGATGAAGGTGCCCTCCTGCGCACGCACGGGGGATAACGCCAGGAGTTTGCGATGCCGCTTGTCATCTCGGTTGCCCAGCGCAAGGGCGGGGTCGGAAAGACGACCCTTGCGGTCTTGCTGGCCGCAGAACTGGATCGGCGCACGGGTGTGGTGGGACTGGTCGACGCCGACTCGCAGGCGTCCGCGTGTCACTGGGCCGAGCCCGGCAATCTGTCGTTCCCCGTCTACCAGCTTGACCCGGAAACCCGGCCGGTCGCCGAATGGGCCAGGCTGATGCGCCAGATTCCGCATCAGATCATCGTGGTGGACTCCGCGCCGAACGATCGGGTGCTGGGCGCCGTGCTCGCGGTCGCCAATATCGTGCTGATGCCATGCACGCCGTCCGGCCTTGACATCGAGGCCACCGCGCGGACGCTCGACATCGTGCGGGAGGTGCGTGCCACGCGGCGAACGGCGCTCCGTGCCATGATCGTGCCGAACCGCGTCGACCAGCGCACGCTCGAAGGCCAGCAGCTGATCGAGGAGCTCGATACGCTCGACGAGGAGATCGGGCCGATGATCGGCAGTCGCTCGGCCTATGTTCGCGCCGTCGCCTTGGGGCAATCGGTCGCCGATTTCGCCGGCGGTACGCCCGCGGATCTCGAGATCAAGATGCTTGCCGATCTCGTGATGAGCTGGTGCGGGATCGCACCCAGGCAGCGGGTGGCGATTTAACAGAGAGCGCCGCCGGCTTCACGACAGGCCAACCACGCCGGCATGGGAACGAGAGATTTCGGGCCGCAGCCGGCCCTTGATCTGGCGGCGGCGCCCCGCCGAAACGGCTTGGTTAACGGATTGCTCGCGCGCACCCTCGCATTTGAAACAAATGCCGCCGCGCGCTTGAGCCCAAGCTCAAGACATTTCCCGTACATGCTTCCCGTCACTGTGGGGAGTGAGGAATGTACAACGTCAAGAGAGTGATGGCCCTGGTTCTGGCCGTCCTTGCGCTCGGGACAAGCGCTCAGAACACCCAGGCTGGAATGGTCGGCTTCCCGCTGCCGCTGCGCGGCGTGATCGAGAAGATCCGCTTCAGCGAGCCGACGCTGGCGCCGATGGCCTACACCATGTTCTGCATGCGCTATGCCGACGAATGCAAGCCGAAAGCCCGCGCCCGGATGGTGTTCCGCGGCGGTGCCACGCGCCTGACCAGGCAGCGCATCGCCGACCTGATCGAGGTCAACGCGTCGGTCAATCGCAGCATCGCGCCACAGCGCAACGAACGCGGCCTTGCCGGCGAGGAATGGTTGATCAATCCGGCGCGCGGCGATTGCAACGATTATGCGGTCAGCAAGCGCCACGAGCTGCTGGCGCGGGGCTGGCCGATGCGCGATCTGCTGCTGAGCGAGGTGGTGACCTCCTCCGGCGAGCATCATCTCGTGCTGGTGGTCCGCGCCAGGGGTGGAGACATCGTGCTCGACAATCTGAATGCGCAGATCCGCAGCTGGTCGCAGGCGCGTTATCGCTGGGTCAGGATGCAGACCCCGGCGAACCCCGATCACTGGGCCGCCGTCACGCAGGCCGGCGCCTGAAGTTCTGAACGAGCTCCATCGATCGAAAATGGCGCGGCGAGACATTTCGCCGCGCCATTTTTCGTATCAGAGACGATCGCCAGAGCGCTGCGGCGACATTCCCGGAACGATTGGAGGCATCAACGGTTGACTCCGGTCCAACCCACCGAGGCATCGACATGAAGCTGGCCGGCCTTGTCACAACAGCGGCGCTGGTCGTCGCCACCGTCCCCGTCCTTGCACAGGGCACCGGACAGACCACGCAGGGCACAACGCGCTATTCGATCGATGGACCGGGCGGCGGCGTTCCGACGTCGCGGCCGCAGGCGACCCAGCCGGTCCCGCCGGCAACACCGGCTTACCCTTATGGCAGACCGTCACGGCACGCGCCGCCGGTCGGTCAACGAACCAACGTGCCGCTGGGGTCGCGCTAGCCGTCGCTTCGGCTGCAAATCCGTTCGGTCTTAACGCTATTCCCATCGTCATTTTGCCGCCTCGGACGGAATGTCGTACCGATGCGATCACTGCGCCTGTTGAGGCGCAGAATTGGTTCGCGCAGGGCAATAATTTGAAATGGCGAGCAGGGGTTCGATCCTGATCACGGGTGGCGCGGGATATATCGGATCCCATTGCGCCAAGACGGTTGCCGAGGCCGGTTTTCTGCCGGTCGTCTACGACAATTTGTCCACCGGTCACCGTGATTTCGTGCGCTGGGGGCCGCTCGTGATCGGCGATGTCTCCGACCACGACAGGATCGCCGCCACCATCGGCGAGCACGATGCGCTCGCCGTGATGCATTTCGCTGCGTTCAGTGCGGTCGGCGAGTCCGTGGCGGATCCGCAGAAGTACTTCACCAACAACGTTGCCGGCACGCTCGGCCTGCTGCGCGGCATGCGGGAGGCGGGCTGCGACCGCCTGGTGTTTTCCTCTACCGGCGCGGTCTACGGCAACGCCGGACGCGATCCAATTCCCGAGAGTGCCGCAGGTCCGACCGTCAATCCCTACGGCCGCTCCAAGTTGATGATCGAGCAGATCCTGGCCGACTACCGCACAGCCTATCGGTTCAACTCGGTCTGCCTGCGCTATTTCAACGCCTGCGGCGCCGACGCCTCCGTCACCATCGGCGAACTTCGCGATCCCGAGACGCATTTGATTCCGCGCGCGCTGATGGCGCTGCTGGGGCACGTGCCGGACTTTGCGATCTTCGGCGAAGACTATGACACGCCTGACGGCACCGCGGTGCGCGACTACATCCATGTCGATGACCTCGCCAGCGCCCATATCGCGGCGCTCGAGCTGCTGCTGAAGGGCGACGCCGGCGGCGTGTTCAATCTCGGCACCGGCACCGGCTATTCGGTGCGCCAGGTGCTCGACGCGATCCGCGCCGAGACCGGTGAAGCGGTGCCGAGCGTGGTGCGCGAGCGCCGGGCCGGCGATCCGCCGATCCTGGTGGCCGATCCCTCCAGGTCGGAGCGCGGCCTCGGCTTCAAGGCCAGCCGGTCCGATCTCGGCTACATCATTCGCTCGGCCTGGGCCTGGCATCAGAAGGCGCATCCGCGTCGGCGCTAGCCCGCCGCGACTGGCTCAGTTCAATGTGATGTAGTGCTGTTCGGCCAATCGCGCGAGGAACGGCATGTCGACAAGGCTTGCCACCAGGAAGACGGCGACCAGCGCCAGCACGAGCAGCATCAGGCCGCGCTCGCCATAGAGCTTCTCGGGTTTCTGCGCCGACGACCCCGGCGACGTCGACATCGAGAAGTAGGTGGTGAACAGCATCACCACCAGCGGCATCGCAAGCACATACTCGATGCGGTACTTCACCAGGAACACCGAGAGGAAGAACACCGAGAACAGCGAATAGCTGAGGCACGAGGCCGTCAGCGACACCTCGGTATAGTGCGCGAAGCTCGCGCGGTAGCGCGCCAGCAGCTCCCTGCCGTGGGACGCGGCGATCTCGCGATATTCGGACAGCCGCTTGGCCGCCATCAGGAACGCGCCGCCAAACCAGTAGCACATGATCACCGAGCCCGGCGGCAGCGAGGTCGGGTCGATCATCGCCCAGCCGATCAACAGCCGCAGCGGATTGTTGACGGATTCGGAGATGACGTCGAAATAGGCCTTGTCCTTGCTGCGCAGCGGCGGGACATTGTAGACGATGCCCTGCAGGGCGAAGATGCCGGTGGCGAACAGCATCAGGCGGCTGCTCGCGGATGCGCAGACGAGACCGAGCGCGACGAGCAGCAGCCACTCTAGTCCGATGATCTTGCCGTCCATCGCGCTCTGCACCGCGGAGCGCTGCGATTTGGTCGGGTGATGCCGGTCGAAGTCGCGGTCGAACCATTCATTGATGACATAATTGGCCGACGCGATGCAGATCGCGGCCACGAGGCCGAGGACGATCGCGCTTGCAACATGCTCGCCTCTCACGCCGCGCAACAGCCAGGCGAGGACAATCCCGGGAACGATGAAGATGTGCTTGGTGCTGTGATCGAGCCGCAGGATGGCGAGGTACTGCCGGATGCTTGCGGCCGGCGGCTTGCCGGCTTCGACCTTGCTGTCCATCAGCGCCATCGCGCGGTCCTTTTCTGTCGTCGTTGATCGGTCGCCTAGTTGAGGAGGTAGACGTCGAAACTCTCGTCGGTTTTGGCGGGGCCGAAGCGGCGGAGCATCGTGGTCGCTTCGCGGAAATCGCGGATCTGCGCCGCTGAGGCACGGAACGTCCGCCAGTCCTTGCCTTCGTCGTAGATCCGGTCCGGCGTGATCTCGTCGAGCCGGTAGGCCAGCAGGATGATGACCGGCGCGCGGCTCGTGTCGCGAAGCTCGCGGGCAAGGCGCAGGGTCTCGCCGAGATCGCCGTCCATCTTGCCCTTGCGCGAGAAGATCACGACGCTGCCGAATTTGTGGTCGCGGGCGAGATAGGTCCGGTTCTTGACGTAATAAGGCAGCGCCTCGACCAGCCATTCCGGCTCACTGAGGATCACCGCGTCGGCCAGATCGGCGCGCGAGGCGATCAGGCGGCCGAGATCGGCGCTGCGGCTCGCGACCACGCCGGTCACTGCGTTGCGCAGATCGTTGATGCCGGCCGCGCTCTGGATCGCGAGCACCAGCAGGAGCGACACGCGTCCGATCGCCGGCAAGCGCCGGTCGAGCCATGCGCGAGAGCCGGATGGCGCGGTGACCCGGCTCCAGCCGATCCAGTAAAGCGCGATCAGGAAGCTCAGCCAGACCGCGGCATGTCGGTAGGCACCGTTGGCGGCGACGGCGAAGAACAACGACGTCAGCAACAGGGCGGCGATGGCGGCGAGGAAGGCCGGTCGTCGCGGCAAAAGCCCGAGCGTCGCGCCGAACAGCAGCGCCGATCCCGCGATTCCCGGCAGCAGATTGGCAAACAGCGCGCCCAGCGACGTCGAGCCGGGGTTCACCAGCGACAGGATTGCCGCCGCCAGCGGCGACGCGTGCGACCAGTCCCGGGCCGCGGCGTCATTGTAGGTCGGCAGCATCGTCGCGGCGCAGATGACGACGCCAATCGTCGCGATCGTTGCATTGATCGCGAAGTTGGCGAGTTGCGGCGACCAGCGCCAGCCATGGCTCGCGAGTTGGGTCTCGAGCAGGTCGAGCAGCCAGAACAGCAGGAATGCGCCGGCCATGATCGCGCCGACGACGTTGGTGTTGGCGAGCAGGAACAGCAGCGCGCCGAGCAGCAAACCGCGGTCGTGGTGAGCCCGATAGCAGGCCGCGATCGCGAACAGCAACAGGGCCGAGATGCCGTAATTCCTGGCCATCACGACATATTCAAACAACAGCGCATGGCCCGTGATCAGCAGCAGGACCAGCGGCCGCGGGAACGGCGAGCGGAAGATCAGCAGTGCGACCGTGAGGAGCCCGACCACGAAGGCGACGGCGGGCAGCACCTCGACCCGATCGAATACGGCATGCGCGCCGCGCAGCAGGAGGTACCAAAGGGCAGGGTGGCCCTCGCCATGCAACCCTCTCAGCATGGCGACCGGATCGTCGCCGTTCAGGGCAATGATGAGCGCGCGGACCTCGTCGCGCCACATCACATGGCGGCCGATCTGGAATCCGACCAGCGCGACCCATCCTGCGAGGAGCAGGACGTCCGGCCAGGATCGGCGGTCCCGTTTGGGCGCGAACAACCACTGGTCCAGGATGGGCAGAGAACGGGTCAATGAATCCTGCTTGCTGGTCGGATCGGGACGGTCAAACCGTGGCGTCATCCGCCGGCCTGGTGGTTTGTGTTAACAGTAAAATCCACATAGAATGTTGTAACATTATGGGCAAACCAGACTAACATTTATGACGCCGACGCCGGCCCAGAGAACGGTCAGGGACATCGGTCCTGCGCACCCCGAGGTGGAGTTCGCGCTGGTGCTGGCGCGAACCATCGATTCCGTGAGCTCCGACCCGCAGCAGCTGCGCAGCGCGGTCTACGAGCTTGCGCGGCAGAAGCTGCAGCAGCTCGCGCATGAGGATCCGACGGAAAAGCAGCGCCTGATGCAGGCGCTGGAGGTGGCGATCGAAGGCGTCGAAGCGCACACAAAGAGCAATGTGATCGAGAAATTCGAGGTCCCGCCTGCGCGGGCGCTGCCCGCATTCCTCGAGGCGGCGGGCGCCGCGCGGCGGATCGAGGCACCGCCCCGGATCGATGCCGAGGCGGCATTTGTCACGACCCTCGATCGCGTCGAGCCCGCCGCGGTATCGCGCCGTCCGCGATGGTCGTCGTCGGCGCCGCTGCGTTACGTTGTCATGCTGGCGTTCTTCGGGCTGATCGCGGCCGTTGTCCTGCTGCAGCAACGCGGCGTGTCGTTGGCCGCGGCCCGCGCGATGATTGCCGGCACGCGGGCATCGGCGCCGCCTGAAACCCAAAGGCCCGCGGTGGTCGCGGCCGTGCCGGCGCCGGCCGTTGCGGCCGAGCCGCCGGCGCCGAGACGGCCATTGCCGACCGCCTACGGCGTTTATGCCGAGAGCGGCGGCAAGCTCTACGAGCTGCAACTGATCCAGGGGCGCGCGCCGGATCCGCGGGTGGCGATCTCGGCGGCGATCACGCGGCCGAGCGAGACCACGCTGCCGGACGGACATCTCCGCTTCATCGTGTTCCGGCGCGAGGGTGCCGGCGGCGCCTCCGATCCGATCGATGTGCGCCTGATCGCGCATGTGAGCCAGCAGACCACGTTCGACGCGGCCGGCAAGCCGGTGGTCTCGCCGGGTGACGACAGTTGGGTGATCCGCAACATCTCGATCCCGTTCCGCGCGGCGCCGCTCAAGGACGATCCGCAGATGTTCGAGGTCCTGCCGCGCGACGACGCGCCGCTGCCGCCGGGACGCTACGCGCTGATCCTGAAGGCCCAGGCCTACGATTTCACTGTCGAGGGCGCGGTGACCGACAAGCGGCACTGCCTGCAGCGGCTGGCGGCCGCCAATGGCGTGTTCTACTCGGAATGCGAGAAGCCGTGAGCGGGGTGTCCGTCCGGTTCAGCGCCGTGCTGGCGCTCCTGCTGGCGTCGAGTGCCGCCGTCGCCGCACCCGCTGCCGAGACCGCAAAGCGCTGCCTGCGCGCGGCCTACATGGTCTACCCCTACAAGCGACCGGGGGCCGTGCCGATGAATGGCGACCGGCTGCACTTCTTTCGGCAATGCATGGCGCAGGACGACATGAAGTCGGCGGAAGCGCCGAAGCGCGATTGAGCGCAACGCGCCGGCCGCTCAGCTCGCGGACTGTTCCGCGCCCGACCTCAGCCGGCCGAACTGGCTGCGCAGCACGAGCAGCATCAAGCGACCGACGCCGATGCCGGCGAGACCTCCGGCCACCTTGACGATCGCGTCGATCAGGCGGCCGTGACGGTCCGGTGTCAGGAATTGCATTGCTTCGAGCGTGAACGCGCTGAAGACGACAAAGAGCACGATCAGCGCGGTGCGCCGCGGGTAGCCCAGCACGAAGGCCAGCGCCATCACGGCGAACGCCGCGAAATGCTCGATCTGCGGATGGAAGAGCGAGGGACGGTCCTGGATCGGGGACAGTGTCACGAAGGCGATGAAGGCAAGCGCAAGCCAGCCTGCGATCACGCCGAACCTCCGTATTTTTGAAACAAGCAACGCGTTCTTCCCGGTCCATGGGCGCTCGGCGCGCCGCCGTTGAATTAGCGCATCGCTCGTGTCGGCGACATGAAAATGGTCGTCGAAGGTTAACTTGCCGGTCGACTGCAAATGTCCCGACATGTTGTCCGTGCTCCGGCCCGCCGGAAGGTAGCCAGCAACAATTGCTTTCAAGTTTTAGGTATTAAAATACCCTCAACTGAAACCCGATCTCAGTTCGCGCGCATCTCATGGAGGGAACCAGTGATGCTTGCGCGGGTTCCCGGGATGGTGCACCTGACGAAAAAATAAGCTGCGCCTTGCGGGTCCATTCATAAGCCGTTCACGGCGGGAAGCCTCATTTGATGCCGAATATCGCAATGCTCACTCTCGGAGGCCAAAGTGCGTCTGCTCGTAGTTGAGGATGACCCGGATCTGAACCGCCAGCTCACCACCGCGCTGACGGACGCCGGCTATGTGGTCGATCGCGCGTTCGACGGCGAGGAGGGGCATTTCCTTGGCGACAGCGAGCCCTATGACGCGGTCGTGCTGGATATCGGCCTGCCGAAGATGGACGGTATCTCGGTGCTCGAGGCCTGGCGGCGGAACAAGCGGGTGATGCCGGTGCTGATTCTCACCGCGCGCGATCGCTGGAGCGACAAGGTTCAGGGCTTCGACGCCGGCGCCGACGACTATGTCGCCAAGCCCTTCCACCTCGAGGAGGTGCTGGCGCGGATCCGCGCGCTGCTGCGCCGCGCGACCGGTCATGCCCAGGTCGAACTGAACTGCGGGCCGGTGGCGCTGAATACCCGCACCAAACGTGTCACCGTCAACGGCAATCCGATCAAGCTGACCTCGCACGAGTACAATCTGCTCGACTATCTGATGCACCACACCGGGCGGGTGGTCTCGCGCACCGAGCTGGTCGAGCATCTCTACGACCAGGACTTCGACCGCGACTCCAACACGATCGAGGTGTTCGTCGGGCGTATTCGCAAGAAGCTGGAAGTCGATATCATCCAGACCGTGCGCGGCCTCGGCTACATGCTCTCGCCGCCGACCTAGAGCATGATCCGGAAAAGTGCGCAGCGGTTTTCCGAAAAGATCATGCTCAAACAAGGAGCTCGCGATGTGGATCCAACCTGATCTCATTGCGCTTTAGAGCATTTTCGAGCGAAGTGGATGCCGGTTCGTTCACGCGAAGAAAGCACGACCAAACAAACGGATAAGAGCATATCCTATTCAATCGGATCATGCTCTTAAGGCGCTTGATCGGCGTGCGGGCTACGGCATGATCCGCGCCAGGAGGGACTGGATTCGCCAATGTTTGAATCCCTGATGTCTGTTGACGCTGACACGATGTTCTGATGGGCGGCAGCTCGCTCGCGACACGCCTGTTCGTCTCGGCGACCGCCTGGGTGGTGGTGATCCTGGCGATCACGGGCGTCATCCTGTCGTCGGTCTATCGCGACGCGACCGAGCGCGCCTTCGACCGGCGGCTCAATCTCTATCTGCGCACCCTGATCGCCGAAGTGGCGACGCCGGATGAGCCGGCGGACCGCCAGTTCCAGTCGCTCGGCGAGCCGCTGTTCGACCTGCCGTTATCGGGCTGGTACTGGCAGATCACCCGCACCGATACCGAAAAGGGCGAGACCCGCGCCTCGCGCTCGCTGTGGGACAAGAAGCTGCCCAAGCTCGAGGAGCACGGCGCCGAGCTGACCGCTGCCGGCGTCCGGCTCGGCTATGTCGACGGGCCCGAAGGCCAGAGCCTGCGCGTGGTGGAGCGGCCGGTCGATCTCGGCGCCGACGGCAAGTTCCTGGTCAGCGTCGCGGGCGATGCCACCGAGATCTTCGATGAGACGCGCAGCTTCGACTATTATCTCGGCGGCACCTTCGCCGCGCTCGGCGTCGTGCTGCTGCTGACCACGGTCTTCCAGGTGCGTTACGGCCTCGCGCCGCTCAAGCGCATTTCCGATGCGATTGCCGATATCCGCTCCGGCCGCGCCGAGCGGCTGGAAGGCCGGTTTCCGGTCGAGATCGCGCCGCTGGCGCGCGAGACCAATGCGCTGATCGACGCCAACCGGGAGATCGTCGAGCGCTCGCGCACCCATGTCGGCAATCTCGCCCATGCGATCAAGACGCCGCTGTCGGTGATCGTGAACGAGGCGGCCGCGCATACCGCCGATCCTTTCGCCAGCAAGGTGCTGGAGCAGGCCGATCTGATGCGGGACCAGGTCGCGCACCATCTTGAGCGCGCGCGGATCGCTGCGCGAGCCACCATCGTCAGCACCATCACCGACGTCGCGCCTGTGATCGAGGCGCTGCGCCGGACCATGGAAAAGATCCATCGCGATCGCGATCTCGCGATCGAGGCGAAGGCCGATCCGGCGGCGCGGTTTCGCGGCGAGCGGCAGGACCTCGAGGAGATGGTCGGCAATCTCGTCGACAACGCCTGCAAATGGGCGTCCTCGCAGGTGTTCGTCGAGGTCAGCGTGGTCCCGCCGGAGGCGTCGGGCGCGGGTCCCAGGTTACGGATCGTGGTCGATGACGACGGACGCGGCCTGTCGGAGGCCGAGCGCGCCCAGGTGTCACGGCGCGGCCAGCGGCTCGACGAGTCGAAACCCGGCTCCGGGCTCGGCCTGTCGATCGTGACCGATCTTGCCGGCCTCTACGGCGGCAATCTCACCCTGAACAACGCGCCGATCGGCGGCCTGCGGGCCGAGCTGACGCTGCCGGCAGTGTAGCCGAGCAATTCCACGAAACCAGCTCATAGGAACGCTCGTCGGGTATCGTCATTCCGGGGCGATGCGAAGCATCGAACCCGGAATCTCTAGATTCCGGGTTCGCTTCGCGCCCCGGAATGACGATGTTCGACGAGGCCGCATCGTCCCGGCGCGGTCATTCTTCCTAAACGCGTTCTTAACGCGCCGACCTCTATCATTGCGGGCGGACGGGCTGCGGCGCTTGCCGGGCACCAAGCTTTCACGACCGGGCATGAGCCAGAAATCGACCGAGCGGCTGAGGGATTATCTCGCGCAGCTTCCGCCGCAATCGCAGGCGCTGCTGATGCGCGAGCTGGAGCGCGCCGTCGAACGCGGCGATGACGTCGCCGTCGCCAATCTGGTCCTCGAGCAGCTGCGCAAGATCGTGCGCGGGGCCGAGGAGGACGAGCAGATCCAGCCGCGCAGCGACGATCCGGCACGGCTCCTGTTCCGGCCGGTCGAGCCGTTCCTCGCCGAGACCAATTTCCCGACGCGCCCTGGCCAGATCCGGCGCGCCTCGCTGCTGCCGATCTGGCAATGGCTGGCCCGCGAGGGCGCGCCCGAAGCTGCCCGTACATTCGAGGCGGCGCTCGCCGCGGCCACGGAGAGCGGTCCGATGGAGACCGCCGCGCGCAAGTTCCAGCTCGCCGCCGCGGACGCCATCCTCAGGATTGCGGCGCCAAGCCAGGACGACCGCCAGCGCGCGCTGTCGCGCGTCGGCCCGCCGAGCGTGGTCGAGGACCTGCTGCCGATCGGCCTCGTGCTGCAGGCCCGCGAAGCGCTGGAAACCCTGGGAAGCCGGCTGCCGAGCCAGATCCGGGTGTTTGCCGATTCCCAGATCGCGTCCGCCACGGAAGCGCTCAAGCTGCCGTCGCTGCAGACGCCGCAGCTATTGCCGTTCGCGCTGTCACTGATTGCGCAGCGGCTCGCCGCGCCATGGCAGATCGTCCGCCTCGCCATCAAGATGGCGGCCTCGGACGACGAGCTCCGCGTCGCGGCAACGCCGTATGGCGTCGCGGTCACCATCGCGCTACATGACCTGTCGTTCGTCGCGGCCTGCCTGCGCACCGACATCAGGCGCGGGCATTTCGATTATGTCGGCGAGCAGCTCAAGACCCTGCATGACGGCGTCCGCGGCCTGCGCACCGAGCTTGATCTGCGCAACGATTCCACCTGGGGCCGCCAGCTCACCTCGGTCCGTGCCGATACCTCCAACGCGCTGCAATCGGAGATCGACAGCGTGCCGGGCCGGGTCCGCCGCATCCTGCGCCAGCGCGCCGACAAGGACATCACGGCCGGCGCCAAGATCGATCAGTCCGAGGTCGAGGACGCCGCCGCGCTGATCGATTTCGTCGCGGTGTGCCGCACCTATGCCAGCGAGCTCGCCATCAACGAGGTGACGCTGCGGACCTTCTCGGATCTGCAGCATTATGTCGAGCAGTCGACCGAAGGACTGGTGCAGTCGCTGCGCGGCGGCGACGCCCGGGTCCGGGCGTTCCGCCAGCAGCAGGTCAAGGCCGCGATCCGGTTCTGCGAGGTGCTGTTCGGCCACGACTACGCCTCGCTGATGAACCGGGCGGCCGAGAACGCCGTCACGGGCGAGCGCAAATCGTCCCGCGCAGGGTAGTGTAGACTAGGTACGGTTCGAACCCTGTTCGAGCGCTCCAAAATCCCACTTACCAAAGCGTGTACCCGTAAATCCGTCCGCCGTACGAACGTCCGCATTACCAACGGTAAGCTGACAAAAAAGGCGCGCTTGGTGATGTCGGCAAGGGCCCACAATGAAACATCACCGAATGACTCAAGTTTTCTATACTTGTTCAGCTCGCGCTTAAAGCTGCTGGCTCTATCGTGGGCCGCAGCAACGGGACCGAAAACGCCTATGGTTGGCTATCCGATACTATGGGACGAGACATTCAGCATAGATCAACTCTCGAAATGCTGTCCTTACGAGATTAGCGAGATCGAAGAATATCTCTTCGGCAATCATTATCACTGGTCGCTTGACGAGGAGCTGACCACGTTCGAAGTAGTGGACTCGCACGTTCAGCTGCGAAACGCAGAAAGGCATTATTGGCTATTTGAGGCGCGTGACAGGGCTAAACAGCGGCAATGGCTGGTCGTCATCGGTACAGGAAAGAGCCCGTTCGATCCATCTAAGAAGATGAAGCGGTGGATGTACGCAATGACGAACGATGACAATCTATCGCTTGAGCAGTTTCTGGACCAAGAATATCGCGAGCAGCTCGCTGCGGATCGCCGGTCTCGTTGATCGGAATGCGAAGGCCTCAAGTAGGTCCGTTTTGGGTCACAGGCAGCGGTCGAGGACCGCGCTCCGCCGTGAACGTGGTTCGGCATGAGGCACCAGGCCCACACTTCGACGCCGGCCGCAGCGCAATGGGCGGCGAGCAGGTCGCGATAAAGCACATAGTCGCCGTCGCCAAAGAAGGTCTGCGCGCGGCCATTGCCACGCTGCGTGACATGGTGAGGGCAACCGGGGATCACGACACGGGCGAGACGAGCCGTGCCGGATGGTGCACGCCAGGGCGCGGTCAGTCAATTGAGTGCGCTGTTGCCGTAATGCGAATGCCATCTCTTGATTACGCCCCCACAAAAGGAAAGAGACCGCCAAGCGGCGGTCTCTCCAAAATGCGGTCAACTGTCTTAATCAAGCGGCCCGCTTGAACGCCTCCCGCACCGCCTCATTGGCGCGATCAAACACCGCGCGCGTTTCCGTCAAGGCGGTCATCAGGACGGGCCAGGACTCGGTCCCTGCTTGTTGCAGTTTCTTGAGTTTCTCCTCGGCTAGCGCGGCGTCGGCCTTCATGCGGTTAACCATCGCGTCGAGTTCGCTCCGACGTTCCGTTGCGAATCCTGCAGCGGCCGCCTGAAACTTATTGGCCGCTTCACTCCAGGCTTTCAATTGAGCATCGGCCTGAAGCTTGAAGGTCGCCTGCTGTTGCTTGATTTGCTCGCCGAAGCTTTCGACATATTTTTGAACCTCAGTGTCGAAACGAGCCCAGTCGGCTTCCAGCTGGGTCTTCGCGCCGGTCCATGCGGCCTCGTTCGCATCCACTTGCTTCTCGACGGCCGCCCGGAACCCGTCACGCTTGTTGCGCAAATCGACCAGAGTCTGGTTGGCCTTGATGCGGAGATCGGCATTAACCTCGCCAATTTTGCTCTCAAGCGAGGTCAGGGCAGCGTCCATTTCATCGATCCGCTCCTTGGCCCAATTTGCAAAGAAATGACTGCCTTGCGCGCTCATATTTTCGCTCCGTGAATTTTTGACATCCCCTGTTGCTGACTAACATGCTGCGCTGTTGACTCCTTGATATGGGTCAACATCAAACCTGGATTGTCACCTAAGGCGTTGCGAGGTCCGGTCCGGGCCACAAGCAACGGTCGAGGACCGCGCTCAGCCGTGTCCGGTCCACCTCAGACTGCCGACATTGCAGCGTCAGGTGTAGTCTTCAGATCCGGGCCGAGATTGGTAGGCGATCCAGGTAAGGAGGAAGTCGGCGGCGACGCGAGCGCGGCGTCGATGTTTGGTGTTTGCTCACCTCGTGTTAGACTTTGGCTACCCGATCAGGGAGAACAGCCATGACCGCCGAGTTCGATGAAGACCGCTTCAATATGGCTATCCGTAAATTTCTGAAGCATGTCGGAGTTACATCGCAGCGTGAAATCGAGAACCTGGTGCGTAGCGGGGTGGTGAAAGATGGCAAGCTCAAACTGCGAATGACCCTGTCCGCTGAGGGGACGCCGCTGAAACATGTTGTCGAGGAAACAGTCGCACTCTGACGGGGTCCCGGCTGTCCGGCATTGCCGCCCTTTTTGGTGGAGGATTCAATCCTCCTGATTTCCAATTTGGTCTGTGGTGTCGATTCGAAAACTTCCGTGGCGGGGGCTCTGACCGCGAGAGAAGTCTTACCTACAAACGACGCAGGAATAGAGCAGGAGAGTTGTTTCCATGATCGAGGGGATCAGCGCGGTCACGCTCGGCACCCACGAGATGCCACGGGCTGTCCGATTCTACCGCGCCTTGGGATTTGAGGTCCTGCATGGCGG
Source organism: Bradyrhizobium sp. BR2003 (assembly GCF_009720285.1). NCBI lineage: Bacteria > Pseudomonadati > Pseudomonadota > Alphaproteobacteria > Hyphomicrobiales > Nitrobacteraceae > Bradyrhizobium > Bradyrhizobium sp. BR2003. The sequence continues at coordinate 67,167 of NZ_SMYJ01000019.1, read as the reverse complement.
CGAGCAGTCGTCATTCACCAGCTTTCGGGCTGGTGCGAGTTATCTCAACCTCATCGCCCAGCCTGCTGATCGGTGCTGGTCCTGGTGGGGACGCATCATCTTTTATGTTGCCGATGTTGACACACTTTACGACCGTTCCCTTGCAGCAGGATACCAGCCGGCCACTGTCCCCCGCGACGCCGAATGGGGTGAGCGCTACTTCCACCTGATTGATCCCGATGGCCACGAACTCAGTTTCGCCCGGCCTCTGCTCCCGGTTGCCGTCCAATAGCAGCTCGAAGCGACCTACCATCCCGCGCGGCAGCCGGCCTTGATACTCAAATGCCACGCTGCATAGCAATGATCCTCGGTGACGGCCTGACGCATTCATCCGCCGCCCATCGCCGCGTCGCGCTGATGCGAACATCGCTGGATGTCGCAGAAGGGGCACAATATTGCGGGGTCGGATCGCGTGTCCACTTTGCCCCCGGACGGCAAATTGACGACCGCGCCAGGGTCGGTGGACAAGTATTTGAGCGATTTCGGAATAATGGAAGTGTGGCGCTGATTTGCCCGACATGTCAAGTCGTCAATCGAGCGCCGGCGGAAGCCTGCGCCTTTGCATGGGGTTGTTTTCGATATTTTGGTCGCGCGTGCCTTCGCCAGGAGACTCCGGTGCAATTCCGCCGGAATTGCACCGGAAACCGCCTGATTTCGACCTTCGGTCGATCCAGTAATTGTCAATTGCCGGGCTCGCCGCCGGTAGTGTAAAGCGATTCTAAGGCGGCTTGCCGGAAGCCGCCGTTCCATCCGGGAACCGCTTGATGACGCTGTGGTTTGTGTTCGCGCTGATGACGGTCGCGGCGATCTTTGCCGTGCTATGGCCGCTCAGCCGGCGCGGGCGCGCGGATACCGGCGGCAGCGAGGTCGTGGTCTACCGCGACCAGCTCGCCGAAATCGACCGCGACATGGCCGCCGGCATCATCGGCGCCGCCGAGGCCGATGCCGCGCGGGTCGAGATCAGCCGCCGGCTGCTGGCCGCCGCCGATCAGAGCGGACGTGAGACCCCGGTGCAAGGCAGCCTCAATCTGCGGCGCGCTGCCGCGATCGTCGGCCTGGTCGGATTGCCGGTGATTGCCTCGGGCTTCTATCTCGCGCTCGGCTCGCCGCGCCTCGGCGACTTCCCGCTCGCCGAGCGCAGCCGCTTGGCCGACGCCAATCAGCCGCTCGCCAATCTGGTCGCGCAGGTCGAGGCGCATCTCGAAAAGAACCCGACCGACGGCCGCGGCTGGACGGTGCTGGCGCCGGTGCTGTCGCGGCTCGGCCGCTACGATGACGCCGTCCGCGCCTATCGCAACGCCATCACCTATGCCGGCGACAGCGCCGATCGCCGCGCCGATCTCGGCGAGGCGCTGATGGGGACTGCCGGCGGCGTCGTCACCGCGGACGCCAAGGCGGAGTTCGAGCGCGCGGTCGCGCTGAATGGCGACGATGCCAAGGCGAACTATTTCCTCGGCCTTGCCGCCGAGCAGGACGGCCGCAAGGCCGACGCCGCGGCGCTCTGGCAGAAGATGCTGGCGAAGGCGCCGGCGGACGCGCCGTGGCGGCCGCTGGTGCAGGCCGCGCTCGGGCGGGTCGGCGGCGCCAGCTCGGCCGGCGGCGTCAGCGCACCCGGTGGCGTCAGCGCACCGGCGCTGCCGGACAGTGCGGTGGCTGCGGCCAGGGACATGAGCGAGGCCGATCGCGGCACCATGATCAAAGGCATGGTCGATCGGCTGGCGACGCGGCTGAAGACCAATGGCGACGACGTCGAAGGCTGGCTGCGGCTGGTCCGCGCCTATCTCGTGATGGGCGACCGCGACAAGGCGATGAGCGCGCTCGCGGATGCCCGTCAGGCGGTCGCCAACGATGCGGACCGGTTGCGTCAGCTCAATGAGGGGCTGAAGAATCTCGGGCTGGATGGATAACGGATGACGCCGAAAAGTGCGCAGCGGTTTTCGGAGCATGTCATGCGCAAGGATGGACCATGACCAGGAAACAACGGCGTTTGACACTGATCGGCTGCGCGCTCGTCGTGCTGGCGATCGCCGCGGGCCTGGTGCTGAACGCGCTGCGCGATTCCATCGTGTTCTTCTCGACGCCGTCGATGGTCGCCGAAAAGCATCTCGGTCCGGGCAAGCGTTTCCGCCTCGGCGGCCTGGTGGAACAGGGCTCGCTGAAGCGCGGCGACAATCTCGCCGTGACCTTCACCGTCGGCGACGGCGGCGCGACGCTGCCGGTCGCCTACAAGGGCATCCTGCCGGATCTGTTCCGCGAGGGGCAGGGCGTGGTTGCCGAAGGCGCGCTCGACGCCAACGGCGTGTTCCGCGCCGACACCGTGCTCGCCAAGCATGACGAGACCTACATGCCGAAGGACGTCGCCGACGCCTTGAAGAAGCAGGGCCACTGGAAGGACGATTACGGCGCCAAATCAAGCAATACGCCGAGCGCCTCCGCGGCGCCGACCCAGGGAGCCGTGCGGTGATTGCTGAAAGTGGACATTACGCCCTGGTGCTCGCGCTCGGGCTGGCGTTGATCCAGTCCATCGTGCCGATCGTCGGCGCGCGCTGGCGCGATGCGGCGCTGATGAACGTCGCGCGTTCGACCGCGCTCGCCCAGTTGCTGTTCGTCGCGGCGTCGTTCGCGGCGCTGGTGACTCTGCACGTGACCTCGGATTTCTCGGTCGCCAATGTCTACGAGAATTCGCATTCGCTGAAGCCGCTGCTCTACAAGGTCACCGGCGTCTGGGGCAATCATGAAGGATCGATGCTGCTGTGGGTGTCGATCCTGGCGCTGTTCGGCGGCCTCGTCGCGGCCTTCGGCAACAATCTGCCGCTGTCGCTGCGTGCGCACGTGCTGGCGGTGCAGGCCTGGGTCGCGAGCGCGTTCTATCTGTTCATCCTGATCACCTCGAACCCGTTCCTGCGCATCGCCAATCCGCCGCTGGAAGGCCGCGACCTCAATCCGGTGCTGCAGGATATCGGCCTCGCGGTACATCCGCCGATGCTCTATCTCGGCTATGTCGGCTTCTCGATCTCGTTCTCGTTCGCGGTGGCAGCGCTGCTCGAGGGACGGATCGACGCCGCCTGGGCGCGCTGGGTGCGGCCGTGGACGCTGATGGCGTGGATCTTCCTGACGCTCGGCATCGCAATGGGCTCCTACTGGGCCTATTACGAGCTCGGCTGGGGCGGCTGGTGGTTCTGGGATCCGGTCGAGAACGCCTCGCTGATGCCGTGGCTTGCCGGCACCGCGCTGCTGCATTCGGCGCTGGTGATGGAGAAGCGCAACGCGCTGAAGGTCTGGACCGTCCTGCTCTCGATCCTGACCTTCTCGCTGTCGCTGCTCGGCACCTTCCTGGTGCGCTCCGGCGTGCTCACGTCGGTCCATGCCTTCGCGACCGATCCGACGCGCGGCGTGTTCATCCTGCTGATCCTGTTCGTCTTCATCGGCGGCAGCCTGTCGCTGTACGCCTGGCGCGCGCCGGCGCTCAAGCAGGGCGGGCTGTTCGCGCCGATCTCGCGCGAGGGCGCGCTGGTGCTCAACAATCTGCTGCTCACCACCGCCTGCGCGACCGTGTTCATCGGCACGCTGTATCCGCTGGCGCTTGAGGTCCTGACCGGCGAGAAGATCTCGGTCGGCGCGCCGTTCTTCAATTTCACCTTCGCGCCGCTGTTCGTGCCGCTGCTGCTCGCAGTCCCATTCGGACCGCTGCTGGCCTGGAAGCGCGGCGATCTGCTCGGCGCGGCGCAGCGGCTGATGCTGGCCGGCATCGTCGCGCTGGTTGCGATGGCGCTGGTATTTGCATGGACCTATGGCGGCGCGACCCTGGCGCCGCTCGCGATTGCGCTTGCGGTGTTCGTGATCATGGGCGCGCTGTGCGATCTCGCCGAGCGCATCGCGCTGTTCCGGATTCCGCTGTCGCTCTCGCTGCGCCGCGCGCGCGGGTTGCCGCGTGCGACCTGGGGGACTGCGTTTGCGCATGCCGGTCTCGGCGTCGCGCTGATCGGGATCGTCTGCGAGACCACCTGGAACAGCGAATATATCGGCGCGATGAAGCCGGACGACGTCGCCCGCGTCGCCGGCTACCAGTTGCGGCTCGACGGCCTGAACCCGCGGCAGGGTCCGAACTTCCGCGAGATGGTCGCGCAATTCACCGTGACGCGTGACGGCGAGAAGGTCAGCGTCATGACGCCCTCGAAGCGCAACTTCACGACGCGCGGCGCCTCGACGACCGAGGCCGCGCTGATGACGCGCGGCGCAAGCCAGCTCTACATCTCGCTCGGCGATACCTCGGCCGACGGCGCGATCGCGGTGCGCATCTATCACAAGCCGCTGGTGCTGATGATCTGGTGGGGACCGGTGCTGATGGCGTTCGGCGGCCTGCTGTCGCTGTCCGATCGCCGCTTGCGGGTCGGTGCGCCGAAACCGGCCAAATCGGCGGCGCGCGCCTTGCAGGCGGCCGAGTGATGCGGTCGCGCGCGCTGGCAGCGGTCGTGCTTGGAGCGAGCCTGGTGCTCGGCGCGATGCCCGCGCGGGCGGTGCTGCCCGACGAGATCATGGCGGACCCGGCCAAGGAGGCGAGGGCGCGCGAGCTCTCCAAAGAGTTGCGCTGCATGGTCTGTCAGAACCAGTCGATCGACGATTCGGAGGCGCCCTTGGCGCGCGACCTCCGTCTTTTGGTGCGTGAACGCATCTCGGCCGGCGACAGCGACCGCCAGGTGATCGATTTCCTGGTGGCCCGCTACGGCGAATTCGTGCTGCTCAAGCCGCGCCTCAACGAGCACACGCTGCTGCTGTGGCTGACCCCGCCGCTGGCGCTGCTGCTGGGCGGTTTTGCGCTCTGGCGGCTCGGCCGGCGCAAGGCAAATCTGGCCGCCGGCGGGGGCGATTCCGCCGCCGGACTGACGTCCGACGAGCAGGCGCGCCTGAAACGGCTGCTGGCGGCGGAATCCGCGCCGGACAAGCCGCTTTAGTTCCCTTTTAAGTCCTTTATTTACCTGCGCTATTCTGCCGCAGCGGCGGCCCGCTCAATTACCAAAGTTTAATTCCGCATCCAGCGCGCTGTAAGGCTGATGACCCCATGTTCAGACGCATCAGGTGCTCGCCCCCGGCACCAATGATTCTGGCCCTGGAGATTTCAAGACATGACCGACCGTCCCGACCTCTCGACCCTTCCGTCCTACAAGGCGCCGAAGCGCTCGCTGTTCTCTGCCCGCAAACTCGCGCTGATGGCGTCGGTCGTGGCCGGCCTCGGTGCCGCCACCTACGGCTTCAGCCCCTCGCACAACCCCGCCGACCTGTTCACGACGCCCGCGCATGCGCAGGTCAACAACGAGGTCAAGAAGGTCCAGCAGCCGGTCGGGTTTGCCGACATCGTCGAGCGCGTCAAGCCGTCGGTGATCTCGGTCAAGGTCAACATTCGCGAGAAGGTCGCGAAGGATGACAGCAACAATGACGATTCGCCGTTCCAGCCGGGCTCGCCGATGGAGCGCTTCTTCCGCCGCTTCGGCGGTCCCGATGGCTTGCCCCCGGGTCTGCGCGGTGGACCGCGTGGCGGTGGCGTGGTGACGGGCCAGGGCTCCGGCTTCTTCATCTCGGCTGACGGCTTTGCCGTGACGAACAACCACGTGGTCGACGGCGCCGACAAGGTCGAAGTCACCACCGACGACGGCAAGACCTATTCCGCCAAGGTGATCGGCACCGATCCGCGCACCGACCTCGCGCTGATCAAGGTCGAGGGCGGCTCCAACTTCCAGTTTGCCAAGCTGTCCGACTCCAAGCCGCGCATCGGCGACTGGGTGCTGGCGGTCGGCAATCCGTTCGGCCTCGGCGGCACCGTGACCGCGGGCATCGTCTCGGCCTCCGGCCGCGACATCGGCAACGGCCCGTATGACGATTTCATCCAGATCGATGCGCCCGTGAACAAGGGCAATTCGGGTGGCCCGGCGTTCGACGTGTCCGGTGAGGTGATGGGCGTCAACACGGCGATCTACTCGCCGTCCGGCGGCAGCGTCGGCATCGCGTTCTCGATCCCGGCCCAGACCGTCAAGAGCGTCGTCGCCCAGCTGAAGGACAAGGGCGCGGTCAGCCGTGGCTGGATCGGCGTCCAGATCCAGCCGGTGACCTCCGACATCGCCGACAGCCTCGGCATGAAGAAGGCCGAAGGCGCGCTGGTTGCCGAACCGCAGGCCAACGGCCCCGCGGCCAAGGCCGGCATCGAGTCCGGCGACGTCATCACCGCCGTCAATGGCGAGCCGGTGAAGGATGCGCGCGAGCTCGCCCGCACCATCGGCGGCCTCGCGCCCGGCAACGCCGTGAAGCTGAACGTGCTGCACAAGGGTCAGGACAAGACCGTCAACCTCACGCTCGGCCAGCTGCCGAACAACCTGGAAGCCAAGGCTGACACCGACAAGAGCGACAAGGGCAACTCGTCCCGCGGCACCGACGTGCCGAAGCTCGGCCTCACCGTGGCGCCCGCCAACAGCGTGGCCGGCGCCGGCAAGGAAGGCGTGGTCGTGACCGAAGTCGATCCCAAGAGTGCTGCCGCCGAGCGGGGCTTCAAGGAAGGCGACGTGATCCTCGAGGTCGCCGGCAAGTCGGTCGGCACCGCCGGTGAGGTGCGTGATGCGATCACCGCGGCGCGCAATGACAGCAAGAACAGTGTTCTCATGCGCGTGAAGAGCGGCGGTTCGTCGCGCTTTGTGGCAGTGCCGCTGGCGAAGGGATAACTATCTATGAGTTGGAAAGCGTCGCCGGCATCAGTCGCCCCCGCCGACGGCGCTTTCCGGGGGGCGGGCCCCTTGCTCGCTCCCTACGTTGCCTTTCGATGGAATATGCCCCCCTCTGTCGGAAGGTCTCAGGGCGGTGAGGTCCCCCAGCTTCACCGCCCACTTTTTTCAAGCAATCGAGAATATGCGCGGTCGTCTTGCATGTGCAGGCCGGCCGCGTCATGCTGATAGAGGGCCAATTCCCGTGACCGCAATCGCTCCGCAAATGCGCATCCTGATCATCGAAGACGACCGTGAGTCAGCCGACTATCTGGTCAAGGCATTCCGCGAAGTCGGCTATATCGCCGATCTCGCCTCCGATGGCGAGGAAGGGCTGTCGATGGCCGAGACCGGCGACTACGACGTGCTGGTTGTGGATCGTATGCTGCCGAAGCGTGACGGCCTGTCGCTGATCGGCAGCCTGCGCGACAAGGGCAACCGGACGCCGGTGCTGATCCTCTCGGCGCTCGGCCAGGTCGATGACCGCATCAAAGGCCTGCGCGCCGGCGGCGACGACTACCTGCCGAAACCCTATTCCTTCGCCGAGCTGCTGGCACGCGTCGAGGTGCTGTCGCGGCGCAATGTCGGCCCGGCCGAGGAGACGACCTACCGGGTCGGCGACCTCGAGCTCGACCGGCTGTCGCACCGTGTCGCCCGCGGCAAGGACGAGCTGACCTTGCAGCCGCGCGAGTTCCGCCTGCTAGAATATCTCATGAAGCATGCCGGGCAGGTGGTGACGCGCACCATGCTGCTCGAGAACGTCTGGGATTATCATTTCGATCCGCAGACCAACGTCATCGACGTCCACATCTCGCGGCTGCGCTCCAAGATCGACAAGGGTTTTGAGCGGCCGCTGCTGCATACCATCCGCGGCGCGGGGTATATGATTCGTGACGGCATTCGGTAAACTGATCCGGACCACGGCGTTTCGGCTGACGCTGGTCTACCTGTTCCTGTTCGCGCTGTTCGCGGCCTCGCTGCTGGCTTACTTCGCCTGGAACACGCGGCGGCTGATCACCGAGCAGATCACGACGACGGTCAACGTCGAGATCAGCGAGATCACCGACATCTACAACCGCCGCGGCCTGCGCGGCCTGCTGGGCACCATGGGCAATCGTGCGCTGCGGCCGGGCGCCAACCTCTATCTGGTGACGGCGCCGAACGGGCAGATGCTCGCCGGTAATGTCGGCGCGCTGGCCCCGGGCGTGATGAGCACGCAGGGCTGGACCGAGACCGCCTATCGCCGGCTCGACGACCAGGACAGGACCGATCACCGCGCGCTGGTGCGGGTCACCCAGATGGACAACGGCTTCCGCCTGCTGGTCGGGCGCGACCTCGAGGAACGGCGGCGGCTGTTCGGCATCGTCGCCAAGGCCGCGCAATGGTCGATCCTCGTCGTCGTCGTGCTCGGCATCGGCGGCGGTATCTTCGTCGCCCGTCGCGTGCTGCACCGGATCGACGCCATGACCGGAACCACCAAGCGCATCATGGCCGGCGATCTGTCCGGCCGGCTGCCGGTCGGCCGCAGCGGCGACGAGCTCGATCGCCTGGCGGAAAATCTCAACGCCATGCTCGAGCGCATCGAGGCGCTGATGACGGGGCTGAAGGAGGTCTCCGACAACATCGCCCATGACCTCAAGACGCCGCTGACACGACTGCGCAACCGCGCCGAGGAGGCGCTGGCGCGGTCGGGCTGCGAGGCCGACTATCGCGCGGCACTGGAGCGGACCATCGAGGAATCCGACGGGCTGATCCGCACCTTCAACGCCCTTTTGATGATCGCGCGTGCCGAGTCCGGCCAGGCGCGCGGCAACATGGACGATTTCGACGGCGCCGATGTCGCCAACGGCATCCACGAACTGTACGAGCCGCTGGCCGAGGACGACGGCATGACGCTGCAGGTGAAGACTGTGCCGGCGCCGATTCACGGCAACCGCGAATTGATCAGCCAGGCGGTCGCCAACCTGGTCGAGAATGCCATCAAATACGGCAAGCCCGACGCGAGCGTGCAGCCGCTCAATGCGGATGCGCGGGAGATCCTGATCGAGGCGCGGCGCGAGGGCGACCAGGTTCTGCTCAGCGTCACCGACCACGGTCCGGGCATTCCCGAGGCCGACCGCAAGCACGCGGTCGAGCGCTTCGTCCGGCTCGAGGCGAGCCGCACCTTACCCGGTTCCGGTCTCGGCCTCAGCCTGGCCTCGGCGGTCGCCACGCTTCATGGCGGTGAGCTCAGGCTCGGCGACGCCCATCCGGGGCTGGTCGCCACCCTGGTGCTGCCCGCCCGGGCGGGCGGCAGTGACAGGCTTGCGGCTCAAACGCAGGATGTGCCACAGAAGGCGGCATGAATGCCGCCGCGCCGGGAAACGCGGATCGACATCGTCTGGCCGCGCGGTTCGCGGACGGACCGCGTGTCGCCGCGCCCGTATCCGCCGATCAGCGCCTGACCGACTGGTTCGCCGAGCTCGAGCCGGCGCAATCGGCTGCGCTCAACGCATTGCTCGAACATCCGTTCGCACGGGACATCCTGCGCGGCATCGCCGAGTTCTCGCCCTATTTGTTCGAGCTCGCCCGCGCCGACGCCGCGCGGCTGATCCGGATCCTGTCATGCGACCCGGAGCCGCATCTTGCCGGCCTGATCGAGACGACGTCGCGCGAGGTGCTCGCCGCCGGCAGCGAGGCCGACGTGATGGTTCTGCTTCGCCGCATGAAGGCTGAGGCCGCGCTGATGATCGCCCTGTGCGACATCGGCGGCGTCTGGCCCGTGATGCGGGTGACGGCGGCACTGACCGACATCGCGGTGAATTCGGTGCAATCGGCGCTGCGATATTTGTTCCGGCAGGAAGTGGCCCGCGGCAGGATGACCGCCGCCGATCCCGATCACCCCGAGGCAGGTTCGGGCCTGATCGTGCTTGCGATGGGCAAGATGGGGGCTGGAGAGCTGAACTATTCCAGCGACATCGACCTGATCGTGTTCTTCGATCGCGCGGCCACCTCGCTCGCCGAGGACATCGAGCCGCAGCCGTTCTTCGTGCGCGTCACCCAGGCGATGGCGCGGATGCTGCAGCAGCGCTCGGGCGACGGCTACGTGTTCCGGGTCGATCTCAGGCTGCGGCCGGACCCGGCCTCGACCCAGGTCGCGATCTCGACCGACGCGGCGCTGCATTATTACGAGCGCGAGGGGCGCACCTGGGAGCGCGCCGCGATGATCAAGGCGCGGCCCTGCGCCGGCGATCCCAAGGCCGGCGAGGCGCTGATCGCCGAGCTCGCGCCGTTCGTCTGGCGCAAGCATCTGGATTTTGCCGCGCTTGCCGATGTCCACGACATGAAGCGGCAGATGCAGACCTATCGCGGCCAGAGCGAGATCTCGGTCGAGGGCCATAACGTCAAGGTCGGCCGCGGCGGCATCCGCGAGATCGAGTTCTTCGCCCAGACCCAGCAGCTGATCGCCGGCGGCCGCCATCCGGAGTTGCGGGTGCGGCCGACGCTGGAGGCGCTCAACGTGCTCGCCAACAGCAACTGGATCACGTTTGAGGCGCGCGACGAGCTGACGACGGCCTATGAATTCCTGCGTCGGGTCGAGCACCGGCTGCAGATGATCGCCGACGAGCAGACCCACTCGCTGCCCGAAGCGCCTGAGGACGTCGAGCGCTTTGCGCATTTCTTCGGCTACGAGAATCGCGAGGCCTTCGCCAGGGACCTGCTCGGCCAGCTCAAGATCGTGCAGAACCACTATGGCAAGCTGTTCGAGGGCGACGATCCGACCGGCACCGCGAAGCTGCCGGATATCGACTACGGCGCCGGGCCCGAGGATGCCCGCCTGATCGAGCATCTCGCCAATCTCGGCTTCAAGAAGCCGATCGCGGTTGCCGGCACCGTGCAGCAGTGGATCGAGGGCGATTATCGCGCGCTGCGCGTCGAGGCGACGCGTGCCGCGTTCCTGGAGTTCATTCCCGGCCTGATCGACGGCCTCGCGCATGCCGAGGAGCCTGATGATTCGGTGGCGGCGTTCGACCGTTTCCTCGGCGCGCTGCAGCGGGGCGGGCGGCTGATCTCGCTGCTCAGCCAGAACCGCGATTTCGTCGCGCTGGTGGCGCTGATCCTCGGCGCGGCACCGCGGCTCGGCGACATGCTGGCGCGGCAGCCGCAGATCATGGACGGCCTGGTCGATCCGCGCTTCTTCGGCGCGATGCCGGACAAGAAGGAATTGTCGGCGCGGCTCGCCGCCACGCTGCAGGATGCGTCGTCCTACGAGGATTTTCTCGATCGTCTGCGATTGTTCGGCCAGGAGAGTCTGTTCCTGATCGGCACGCGGATCCTGTCCGGAACGGTGTCGGCGCAGCACGCCAGCACCGCCTTTGCCGATGTGGCCGAGGGCATCGTGCACACCGTGCACGGCCTCGTCACCGACCAGTTCGCCGCGCAATATGGCCGGATCAAGGGGCAGGAGACCGCGATCGTCGCGATGGGCCGGCTCGGCAGCCGCGAGATGACGGCGTCCTCCGACCTCGATCTGATCCTGCTGTACGATTTCGACAGCGAGGCACCGGATTCCGACGGAGAACGCTCGCTACACGGCGCGCAGTATTTTGCCCGATTCACCCAGCGCCTGATCAGCGCCTTCACGACCCGGACCAATTACGGCGTGCTCTACGAGGTCGACATGCGGCTGCGTCCGTCGGGGCGCGCCGGTCCGGTCGCCTCGCGGATCGATTCATTTGCCGACTACCAGGAGCGCGAGGCGTGGACCTGGGAGCACATGGCGCTGACCCGCGCCCGCGTGATCTCGTCGTCGCCTGAGTTCCGCGAGAAGATCGAGGCGATCATCCGCAGCGTGCTGACCCGGCCGCGCGATGCGGCGTCGACCGCGGCCGACGTTGCCGATATGCGGCGCGCGATCGCGCTGGAGAAGGGCGAGGACGACGTCTGGGATCTCAAGCTCGCCGCCGGCGGGCTCGTCGACATCGATTTCATCGCGCAATATCTCCAGCTCGCGCATGCCGCGGTGAAGCCGGAAATTCTCAGCGTCTCCACGCTGCAGGTGCTCGACAATGCCGCCAAGCTCGGCCTGCTCGGCCAGTCCGAGGCCGAGATCCTGCGCTCGGCGGCGCGGCTCTATCATGACCTGACGCAGATCCTGCGGCTCTGCGTCACCGGCAAGTTCAATCCGGAGACCGCGGGCGAAGACCTGCTGCGCGTGATGGCACGGGCCGGGGACACGCCGGATTTCTCCGCACTGGAAGCGCGCCTGCGCGAGACCCAGAGCGAGGTGCGCCGCGTCTTCAACACGATCGTGGGCGGGGGCTGATCCGACTGCGATGCTCGACCCGTCATCCCCGCGCAAAGGCGAAGCCTTTGCGCGGGAGCGACGGGTGATAGAGCAGGAGGGTGACGGTGATAGCGCAGGGCGCGGCTGCCTACGCCTGCTGCTTCAGCTTCTGCAAGGCATCGCGGACGTCGGGATCGAGGCCGGTGCCGCCGGCGTCGAGATGGGCGAAGATCTGCTTGCGCATCCGCGGATCCCAGAACTTCCAGATGTGCTCGGAAATGCCCTGCACGGCGCGGTCGTGGCCCTGGCTGTGGAAGAACTTTCCGATCTGGTTCGCCATATAGACCAGTTTGTCAGGCGACGACATAGGCGGACTCCTTGCCGGGCACCGCGCCTGTGACGCGTTCCGGATGCGTAAAGATTTCAAATCCATCGGCGCGGGCGATCGCGGCGAGCGTGATGCCGGCGGCATCCGCCATCCGCACCGCAAGCGCGGTCGGCGCCGACACTGCGGCGATCAGCGGCGCGCCGATCGCGGCGGTCTTCTGCACCATTTCGACCGAAACGCGGCTGGTCAGCAGCACCATGCCTTCGCTCGCGACCACCTTGTCGCGGGCCAGCGCGCCGGCGAGCTTGTCGAGCGCATTGTGGCGGCCGACATCCTCGCGCAGCGCCACGATGTCGCGTGCGGCCGTCCAGAACGCCGCGGCGTGCACGGCGCGGGTCTGGTGGTTGATCTCCTGCAGCGGCGCGACCGCCGCCACCGCGGCCATGATCTCGCGCGGCGAGAAGGCGCGGCCCGCTTGCACCACCGCGGTCGGCCGGACCGCCTCGCTGATGGAATCGAGCCCGCACAGGCCGCAGCCGGTCGGGCCGGCGATGTTGCGCCGCCGCTCGGCGATCCGCTCGGCCCTGTCAGGCCTGAGCCACATCCGAAGCTCGATGCCGTCATCGAGCTCGACGATGTCGAGGGTCTCGATCTCGTCGGCCGCTTGCACGATGCCTTCGCTCAGGCTGAAGCCGACGGCGAAGTCGCCGAGGTCCTCGGGCGAGCCCATCATCACGGCGTAGGTGCCGCCATTATAGGTCAGCGCGAGCGGCGTCTCTTCCGGGATCAGGCGCGCGCCGTCGCTGAAGACGCCGTCGCGCCAGACTTTCCGCCTCGATTGGTGGACGGGCTCGCGCATCGTTACTCCGCGGCCTCCACCACCGGCGCGATGCGGCGGGAGTGGCGTGCCTGCTCGTCATAGGCCTTCTGCCAGTCGGACGGACCGTTCGACGGCGAGATCTGCACGGCGGTGACCTTGTACTCGGGACAGTTGGTGGCCCAGTCCGAGAAGTCGGTCGTGATGACGTTGGCCTGGGTGTCAGGGTGGTGGAACGTGGTGTAGACCACGCCCGGCGCCACGCGGTCGGTGATCTCGGCACGCAGCGTGGTCTCGCCGGCGCGGCTCGCCAGCCGCACCCAGTCGCCGTCGCGGACGCCGCGCTGCTCGGCGTCATGCGGATGGATCTCCAGCCGGTCCTCGGCGTGCCACACCACGTTCTCGGTGCGGCGGGTCTGCGCGCCGACATTGTACTGGCTGAGGATGCGGCCGGTGGTGAGCAGCAGCGGGTAGCGCGGGCCGGTGCGTTCGTCGGTCGCGATATATTCGGTGAGGATGAACTTGCCCTTGCCGCGCACGAAGCCGCCGATATGCATCACCGGGGTGCCTTCCGGCGCCTTTTCGTTGCAGGGCCACTGCACCGAGCCGAGCTCGTCGAGCCGGGCATAGGAGACGCCCGCGAAGGTCGGCGTCAGCGCGGCAATCTCGTCCATGATCTCGGATGGATGGGCGTAGTTCATCTCGAAGCCCATCGCCTTGCCGAGCATGATCGTCACTTCCCAGTCGGCATAGCCGTTGAGCGGTGTCATCACCTTGCGGACGCGCTGGATGCGGCGTTCGGCGTTGGTGAAGGTACCGTCTTTCTCCAGGAAGGTCGAGCCGGGCAGGAAGACGTGGGCGTAGTTCGCAGTCTCGTTCAGGAAGAGATCGTGGACGATCACGCATTCCATCGCCGACAGCGCCGCCACCACATGTTTGGTGTTCGGATCGGACTGCAGGATGTCCTCGCCCTGCACGTAGAGCCCCATGAAGCTGCCTTCGATGGCGGCGTCGAACATGTTCGGGATGCGCAGACCCGGCTCGTTGTTGAGCTTGACGTTCCACATCGCCTCGAACTGCTCGCGCACCGCATCGCCGGCGATGTGGCGGTAGCCGGGCAGCTCGTGCGGGAACGAGCCCATGTCGCAGGAGCCCTGCACGTTGTTCTGGCCGCGCAGCGGGTTCACGCCGACGCCGGGCCGGCCGATATTGCCGGTCGCCATCGCGAGGTTGGCGATCGCGATCACCGTGGTCGAGCCCTGGCTGTGCTCGGTGACGCCGAGCCCGTAATAGATCGCGCCGTTGCCGCCGGTGGCGTAGACCCGCGCCGCCTCGCGCAGATCCCTCGGATCGACGCCGGTCATGATCGCGGTGGCTTCCGGGCTGTGCTTGGGATCGGCGACGAAAGCCGCCCAGTCCTGAAACTCGCTCCAGTCGCAGCGCTCGCGCACGAAAGCCTCGTCGACGAGCCCTTCGGTGACGATGACATGGGCAAGCGCAGTGAGCACGGCGACGTTGGTGCCGGGCATTAAGGGCAGATGCAGCGCCTTCACATGCGGCGATTCCACCATCTCGGTGCGGCGCGGATCGATCACGATCAGCCTGGCGCCCTGGCGCAGCCGCTTCTTCAGCCGCGAGGCGAACACCGGATGAGCCGAGGCCGGATTGGCGCCGATGATCAGCACGACGTCGGTGTCCTCCACCGAATCGAAATCCTGCGTGCCCGCTGAAGTTCCAAAGGTTTGCGACAGGCCGTAGCCGGTCGGCGAATGGCAGACGCGGGCGCAGGTGTCGACATTGTTGTTGCCGAAGCCGGCGCGGATCAGCTTCTGCACCAGATAGGTTTCTTCATTGGTGCAGCGTGACGAGGTGATGCCGCCGACCGCGTCGCGGCCGTATTTCTGCTGGATGCCCTTGAATTTCGCGGCGGCGAAATTCAAGGCTTCGTCCCACGACACTTCCTGCCAGGGATCCTCGATCCGCTCGCGGATCATCGGCTTCAGGATGCGCTCCTTGTGGGTGGTGTAACCCCAGGCGAAGCGGCCCTTGACGCAGGAATGGCCGCGGTTGGCCTTGCCGTCCTTCCACGGCACCATGCGAACCACTTCCTCGCCGCGCATCTCCGCCTTGAAGGAGCAGCCGACGCCGCAATAGGCGCAGGTAGTGACGACCGAGTGTTCGGGCTGGCCGATCTCGATCACGGATTTCTCGGTCAGCGTCGCGGTCGGGCAGGCCTGCACGCAGGCGCCGCAGGACACGCATTCCGAGCCGAGGAAGCTTTCGTTCATGCCGGGCGAGACGCGGCTGTCGAAGCCGCGTCCGGAGATCGTCAGCGCGAAGGTGCCTTGTACCTCCTCGCAGGCGCGGACGCAGCGCGAGCAGACGATGCACTTCGAGGGGTCGTAGGTGAAGTACGGATTCGACTCGTCCTTCGGCATCCAGTTGTCGTTTTCGCAGCCGTGCGATTTGGCGAAGACGTGGTTCTCACCTTCATAACCGTAACGCACGTCGCGCAGGCCGACCGCGCCCGCCATGTCCTGCAATTCGCAGTCGCCGTTCGCGGCGCAGGTCAGGCAGTCCAGCGGGTGGTCGGAGATGTAGAGCTCCATCACGCCCTTGCGCAGCTTCTTCAGCCGCTCGCTCTGGGTATGCACGACGAGGCCGGGCATGACCGGCGTCGTGCAGGAGGCCGGCGTGCCGGCGCGGCCCTCGATCTCGACGAGGCAGAGCCGGCAGGAGCCGAAGGCGTCGACCATGTCGGTCGCGCAGAGCTTTGGAATCTGGGTGCCGGCTTCCATCGCCGCGCGCATGATCGAGGTGCCCTCGGGCACTGTGATCTGATTGCCGTCGATGGTCAGCGTGACCATCGTCTCGGATTTGGATTTGGGCGTGCCGAAATCGGTTTCCTGGATCAGCGACATCGTAATTTCCTTGCTATTCCGCGGCCTGCAGGTGGGCCGGTGCGGGACCCAAATCTCCGCCGAAATCTTCCCGGAAGTGTTTCAATGCGCTCATCACGGGGTAGGGCGTGAAGCCGCCGAGTGCGCACAGCGAGCCGAATTTCATGGTGTTGCAGAGGTCTTCGACAACCGCGAGGTTTTCCGCCACGCGCTCGCCATTGATGATCTTGTTGATGGTCTCGACGCCGCGGGTCGAGCCGATCCGGCACGGCGTGCACTTGCCGCAGGATTCGACCGCGCAGAATTCCATCGCAAAGCGGGCCTGCTTCGCCATGTCGACGCTGTCGTCGAACACCACGATCCCGCCATGGCCGATCAGGCCGTCGCGCGCGGCGAACGCCTCATAGTCGAACGGTGTGTCGAACAGCGCGCGGGGGAAGTACGCCCCGAGCGGGCCGCCGACCTGCACCGCGCGCACCTCGCGTCCGCTGAAGGTGCCGCCGCCGATCTCGTCGACGAGTTCGCCGAGGGTGACGCCGAAGGCGGTCTCGAACAGCCCACCATATTTGATGTTGCCGGCGAGCTGGATCGGCATCGTGCCCCGCGAGCGGCCCATGCCGAAATCGGCGTAGGCCTTGGCGCCGTTGTCGAGGATGAAGGGGATCGCCGCGAACGACAGCACGTTGTTGATCACGCTCGGGCGGCCGAACAGGCCCTTATGCGCAGGCAGCGGCGGCTTGGCCCGCACGATGCCGCGGCGGCCCTCGAGGCTTTCCAGCAGCGAGGTCTCTTCGCCGCAGACATAGGCACCGGCGCCGACCCGCACCTCGAGATCGAACTCATGGGCGGAGCCGCCGATACGCTTGCCGAGCACGCCGGCGCGGCGGGCCGCCACGATCGCCGCGTTCATCGCTTCGACCGCGTGCGGATATTCCGAGCGGATGTAGATGTAGCCCTTGGTGGCGCCTACCGTGATACCTGCGATCGTCATACCCTCGATCACGACGAAGGGGTCGCCTTCCATGATCATGCGATCGGCGAAGGTGCCGCTGTCGCCTTCGTCGGCGTTGCAGACGATGTATTTGCGGTCGGCGCCGGCCTGCGCCACGGTCTTCCACTTGATGCCGGTGGGAAAGCCGGCGCCGCCGCGGCCGCGCAGGCCTGAGGTGGTGACGTCGGCGAGGATCTGGTCGGAGGTCAGCGTCAGCGCCCGCTCCAGGCCCTTGTAGCCGCCATGGGCGCGGTAGTCGTCGACCGAGCGCGGATCGATCACGCCGCAGCGGGCGAAGGTCAGCCGGGCCTGGCGCTTCAGCCAGGGAATCTCGTCCGTGACACCAAGCCGCAGCGCATGCTGGCCATTGCCGGCCATCGCATCGAATAGAGACGGAACGTCCGCCGGCGTCACCGGGCCGAACGCGACACGGCCTTGTGCGGTCGCCAGTTCGACCATCGGCTCCAGCCAATAGAGGCCGCGCGAACCGGTCCTGACGATCTCGAGCGGCGTGCCGCGCCCTGCTGCGGCCTGCTCGAAGGCGAGGGCGACATCGTCGGCGCCGACGGCGACCGCGCCGGCATCGCGGGCGATGAAGATTCGCATCGTCATCGCTGTGCCTCCGCGACCAGCGCGTCGATCCGCGCTTCATCGAGCCGGCCGACCACCCGGCCGTCCAGCATTGCCGACGGCGCGGTGGCGCACAGCCCGAGGCAGTAGATCGGCTCCAGCGTCACGCGGTCATCCGCCGTGGTATTGCCGAGGGCAACGCCGAGCCTGGCTTCCGCGCGCGCCGCAAGCCGGTCGCCGCCGGCGGCCTGGCAGGCCTCGGCGCGGCACAGCTTGAGGACGTGGCGTCCGGCAGGTTGCTTCCGGAAATCATGGTAGAAGGTGAACACGCCATGCACCTCGGCGCGCGACAAATTGAGCGCCTCCGCCACCATCGGGATCGCGGGCTCGGGCACGTAGCCGAAGGCCTCCTGCAGCGCGTGCAGGATCACCAGCGTGGCGCCTTCAAGCCCGGCATGCTCGGCGATGATTTCAGCGCCGCGCGCCTTGTCCCAAGGTTCGTATCCCACCGTCATCAGCGCTTCTCACGATCTGTTTTTTGCTTCGCACATGAGAGTTGGAATCCTTCGAAACATCAATAAAGCTGTCTCATGCGGCGATTGCGAAACGCGATTAATAGCGTCGCCGAATGGGACGATCCCGAATCGTAATAATGTTCTGGAATCACGCACTTCCGCGGCGCTTTGGATTTCGGGATCGCACCTCGATCGTGCTACCTATGGACGTGTTGGGCTGCCACTTGGGGCGCCGTTTTCCGAAGGGATTTGAACCTTGATCGACAAGCTGGAACTTCTGCTGGCGCTGGCCAAGGAGCGGCATTTCGGCCGGGCCGCGGAGGCCTGCGGCGTCACCCAGCCGACGATGTCGACCAGTCTCAAGCAGCTCGAGGAGATCCTCGGCGTCATGCTGGTGCAGCGCGGATCCCGCTTCCAGGGCTTCACGCCGGAAGGGGAGCGGACGCTGGACTGGGCGCGGCGCATCGTCGGCGATGCGCGCGCGATGAAGCAGGAGATCAACAGCCTCAAGGACAAGCTGTCGGGCGAGATCCGGATCGCGGCGATCCCGACCGCACTCGGCATGGTGGCCTCGCTGACCACGCCGTTCCGGGCGCGCCATCCCGATGTGCGGTTCCGGATTCAGTCCTGCACGTCGGCCGACGTACTCGGCCTGCTCGAGAATCTCGAGGTCGATGCCGGGCTGACCTATATCGAGAACGAGCCGATCGGCAAGGTCCGCACCATCCCGCTCTACAATGAGAGCTATCGCTTGCTGACGGCGCCGGATGCGATGTTCGGCGACCGCAACCAGGTGACGTGGAAGGAAGTCGGCACCGTGCCGCTCTGTCTGCTCACGCCCGACATGCAGAACCGCCGCATCATCGATCGCGCGCTGACCTCGGTCGGCGCGGAGGCGACGCCGACGCTGACGTCGAATTCGCTGCTCGTGCTCTACACCCATGTGAAGACCGGCCGCTGGGCCAGTGTGATGCCGGCCAAGCTCGCCGAGACGCTCGGCCTTGCCGATGCCGTGCGCAGCATTCCGATCGTCGATCCGGTCGTGGACTACAGCATTGGCCTCGTGATCCCGCAGCGCGATCCGATGACGCCGTTGATCGCAGCCTTGGTGCAGGTCGCACGCGAGGTCGCGCCGACGCTCGAGAGCGCGTAGCTCCCGGCATCTCTCGCGGCCCTTCGTCACGGTTCCGGCACAGCAGCAAGCGACCACGCGTTGTGTGCTTGCATTGAAGCAAGTCCGGGTGTTCAGCCGGCGGACAATCTTCGTTTCCTCGCAGCAAACATGGAACTCAGCGCCGGCTCGGCGGTTGCATTGCGGCGTCCCGGTCAGCGAGCAGGAGCTGCTTTGAATCGTCGCCAGTTACTCCACGGATCGGCCGTGTGGCCGACACTCATGTTCTTGCCACAGCGCCAAGCCGCCGCCGCAGCGAGCGCGACGGACGCACCCTTCAACCCAGGCATGGTCAGGGAGCTTGCGCGCAATCTCGCCAGCAAGTCGTTCGAGGCGCCGGACGAGAAGTTACCGAACGGCCTCACGGACCTGAACTACGACCAGTACCGCTCGATCCGCTTCACGTCCGAGCGCGCACTGTGGCGCGGTGCGAAGCTGCCGTTCGAGGCGCAGTTCTTCCACCGCGGCTTCTTCTACAAGAACAAGGTCAGTATCTTCGAGGTCGCCGACGGCAAGGTCAGCGAAGTCAAATACAGCAAGGACATGTTCTCGTTCGGCGAGACCGTGCCTGACTTCGCCGAGACCGACCTCGGCTTTGCCGGATTTCGGATCCACGCGCCGATCAACAAGCCGGACTATTACGACGAGGTCTGCGTCTTCCTCGGCGCGAGCTATTTCCGCGCCGTCGCCAAGGACGAGACCTACGGCCTGTCGGCGCGCGGCCTGTCGATCGATACCGGCGAGGCCAAGGGCGAGGAGTTTCCGTTCTTCAAGGCGTTCTGGCTCGAGCGCCCGGTGCCCAACGCGACCTCGCTGGTCATTCACGCCCTGCTCGACAGCAAGAGCTGCGCGGCGAGCTATCGGTTCACGATCAGGCCCGGAGGCACCACGGTGTTCGATGTCGAGGCATCGCTCTATCCGCGCGCCGATCTCGGGCATGCCGGCCTTGCGCCGATGACGAGCATGTTCTTCTTCGGGCCCAACGATCGCAACGAGGTCGACGACTTCAGGCCGTCCGTGCACGATTCCGACGGGCTTGCGATCTACAACGGCAAGGGCGAGAGCCTGTGGCGCCCGCTGAGCAATCCGCGCGACCTCCAGATCAGCACGTTCCAGGACGTCAATCCACATGGCTTCGGGCTGATGCAGCGCGAGAAGAATTTCTTCGCCTATCAGGACATCGAATCGCGCTTCGAGAAGCGTCCGAGCCTGTGGGTCGAGCCGATCGGCGACTGGGGCGAGGGCGCGGTCATCCTGTTCGAGATCCCGACCAAGGAAGAGATCCACGACAACATCGCCGCCTTCTGGCGGCCGAAGGCGCCGCCCAAGGCCAAGAGCGAGACCAATTTCACCTATCGCCTGCATTGGGGGCCGGACGCGCCGAAGCCGCATTCGCTCGCGCGCTTCACGCGCAGCGGCATCGGCGCGCATGGCGAGAACAGCAAGCTGTTCGTGCTCGACCTGTTCGGGGACAATCTGAAGGGGATCGATGCCAATAGCGTCAAGGGCGTCGTGACGGCCGAGAAGTCCGAGATCACGAATGTCGTCACGCAGCCGAATCCGAATACCGGCGGATGGCGGCTCAGCTTCCAATGCGCCGTCAAGAAGGACCCGATCGAGCTGCGTGCGCATCTGGCGCAAGATGACAAGCCGCTCTCCGAGATCTGGGTCTATCGATGGGCGCCATAGTCACGTCGCCTCAGTCCGACGTCGCCACGGCGACCGACGGCTTCCTGCCGCAGGAGAGCCCGCTTGCGATGTCGGCGGCCGATCTCGGCCGACCGCCGCATGCGGTGAGCAAGCCGGTGTCGGTCGGCGCGGGCATGTTGGTACGCCGCGCGCTCATCCTGGTGCTGACGGCGGCGCTGACCGGTGCCGGCGCCTACGAGATGTACATGGTGGTCCAGGTCGGCGGCGTGACGATCATGGAAGGCATGGTGCTGGTGCTGTTCGTCGCGCTGCTCGCCTGGATCGCGTTTTCGTTCGCTTCGGCGCTCGCCGGCTTCTTCGCTCTGCTTCGGCGCAACGGCAACGCCCTGCCGATCCGCGACGATGGTCCCTTGCCGCAGCTCGCGAGCCGGACCGCGGTGCTGCTCCCGACCTACAACGAGAATCCGCATCAATTGATGGCGCGCCTGCACGCTATCTACGAGTCCGTCGAGGCGACCGGGCAGGGGGACAGCTTCGACTGGTTCGTGCTCAGCGATACCCGCGATCCCGATATCTGGATCGCCGAGGAACGGGCGTTCCTCGAACTGTGCGAGGCCTGCGGCGCGCAGCGGCTGTTCTACCGGCATCGCGCCGACAATACGGCGCGCAAGTCCGGCAATGTCGGCGAGTGGATCACCCGGTTCGGTGGCGCCTATCGGTTCATGATCGTGCTCGACGCCGACAGCCTGATGTCGGGCGACACCATGGTGCGGATGGTGCACGCCATGGAGAGCAATCCGCAGGCGGCGCTGCTGCAGACGCTGCCGGTCATCGTCAACGCGCGCAGCCTGTTCAGCCGCCTGCAGCAGTTCGCCGGACGGCTCTACGGACCGATGGTCGCCGCCGGCGTTGCGTGGTGGCACGGCTCCGAGGGCAATTATTGGGGGCACAATGCCATCATCAGGATCGAGGCATTTGCACAGCAGGCGGGCCTGCCCGAACTCTCCGGACGCAAGCCGTTCGGCGGACATATCCTGAGCCACGACTTTGTCGAGGCGGCGCTGATGCGGCGCGCCGGCTGGGGCATCTACATGGCGCCGATGCTCGGCGGCAGTTTTGAGGAGGTGCCGCCGTCGCTATTGGATTTTGCCGCGCGCGACCGCCGCTGGTGCCAGGGCAATCTGCAGCATCTCGCCGTGCTGAGGACGCGCCGGCTGCACTGGATCTCGCGGCTGCATTTCATGACCGGGATCGGCTCCTACATCACCGCGCCGCTCTGGCTGTCGTTCCTGCTGCTCGGAATCCTGATCTCGTTGCAGGCGCGCTTCATTCGTCCCGAATATTTTCCGAAGGGTTTTTCGCTGTTCCCTAACTGGCCGGCGCAGGACCCGGTGCTCGCGGCCTGGGTGTTCGGCCTCACCATCGCGCTGCTGATCGTGCCGAAGCTGCTCGGCTTCCTCCTGTTGCTGACACGGTCGGACGTGCGCCGGCAATTCGGCGGCGGCTTCCGGGCGTTGACGGGCGTGATCGCCGAGGTGCTGATCTCGGCGATGATCGCGCCGGTCATGATGGTGTTCCAGTCGATCGCCGTCGTCGAGATCCTGCTCGGTCGGGATGCCGGCTGGCAGACACAGCGGCGCGACGACGGCGCGGTCGAACGGCGCGAGCTCTATCGGAAGTATGGCGTTCCCACCGCCTGCGGTGTCGCGATGGCGATAAGCGCCTGGGCGGTGTCGCTGCCGCTGCTGCTGTGGATGTCGCCGGTGATCATTGGCCTGTTGTTTGCGATCCCGATCGGCGCCTGGACCGCCAGGCCGGCGATGCACGCGCTGTTCGTGACGCCGGAGGAAGCTAAGCCGCCGCGCGTGCTGGTCCGCGCCAATGAGCTCGCATCGTCGCCGGCACACGCGTCGGCCCCTGCGCTCGCGACGCTGCGGCAGGATCCCGCGCTGCTGCATCGCCATCTCTCGTCGCTGCCGCCGGCGCGGCGCGGCGGTCCGGGCGAGATCGATCTTCACCTCGCGGTGGCGCGTGCGCGGATCGAGGCAAGCGACAGCTTCGACCAGGCGGTCCGCCATCTCACGCCGCGCGAGACGCTGGCCGTGCTCGGTGATTCCGCGCTGCTGGAAGGGGTGCTTGCGAAGTAGTGTGGGGCGTCAGGCCGCTTCCGGCAGCTTCGTCTGCAGGGTGCGCGGATCGCGGGGCAGCGTGACGCGCACGACGGTGCCGACGCCGAGCCTGGAGCGCAGCCGCATCGAGCCGCCGTGCAGATTGGTGAGCGAGCGCGCGATCGCAAGTCCGAGACCGGAGCCCTGGTAGCTCTTGGTGAGCTGGCTCTCGACCTGTTCGAACGGCTTGCCGAGCCGGCGCAGCGATTCCGGCGCGATGCCGATGCCGCTGTCGGCGATCAGGAGCACGATCGAGTCGTCCAGCATCTGGCCGCGCACCAGCACACGGCCGTGGTCGGGCGTGAACTTCACCGCGTTGGAGAGCAGGTTGACGATGATCTGCTTGACCGAGCGGCGGTCGGCGACGACCGAGATCGTGCTTTCGATATCCGATTCCAGCGACAGACCCTTGTGTTCGGCACGGCCGGAAACCACCCGCAGCGACTCCGCGAGGATGCCGGAGAGGTCGAGCGGCTCCATGTCGAACTTCATGCGGCCGGCCTCGATCTTCGACATGTCGAGAATGTCGTTGATGACCTCGAGCAGGTATTTCCCCGACGTCAGGATGTCGTGGCAGTACTCCGCGTACTTGTCCGAGCCGAGCGTGCCGAACAGGCCGCTGCCCATGATCTCGGAGAAGCCGATGATGGCGTTGAGCGGCGTGCGCAGCTCATGGCTCATATTGGCGAGGAACTTCGACTTCGCGGCGTTGGCGTCCTCCGCGCGGGTCTTCTCCTGCGAATATTTTTCGGCGAGGTCGGCGAGCTCGACGGCCTGCCGTTCCAGCTCGGCTTGCGAGCGCTGCAGGTCGATCACGGTGGCGCGCAGGCGCAGATCGTTGTCGACCAGCTTCTGCTCGTGCGCCTTGATGCGGGTGATGTCGGTGCCGACGGAGACATAGCCGCCGTCCTTGGTGCGGCGCTCGCTGATGTGCAGCCAGCTGCCGTCGTCGAGCTGGGCCTCGAAGGTGCGGGCGCCGGGCGCCGGCACGCCGCTCTCGTGCAGGCGGGTGCGCACCTCGGGCATGCTACCGACCTCGATCACGGTCTCATAGGAGGTGCCGGGGCTGACGGCGGAATCGGGCAGCTTGTGCAGCCGCTGGAAGTGCGAGTTGCAGAGCACGAGGCGGTCGTCGGCATCCCAGAGCACGAAGGCCTCCGGAATGGTCTCGATCGCGTCGCGCAGCCTGAGATCGGCTTCCACCGACTTCTCGGCGAGGCTCTTCTGCTCGGTGATGTCGACCGCGATGCCGATCAGATGCAGGCCGCCGTCGGCGGCGGCGTGACTGAGCTCGCAGCGCACCCGCAGCCAGATCCAGTGGCCGCCGACGTGACGCATGCGGAAGCTCTGGTCGATGTGATCGATCTTGCCCGAGATCAGCTGGTCGGCAATGTCGAACAGGTTGATGTCGTCGGAATTCACCAGCGCGTTGACCTCGCCGAAGGTGAGGAGGTCGTTACGGGTGTCGAGGCCGAGCAGGGTGAACATCGACTGCGACCAGAAGATCCTGCCGCGCGACAGGTCCCAGTCCCACAATCCGCAGCGGCCGCGGTTGAGCGCGGTGTCGATCCGGCCGCGCACGGCGTCGTTGATCAGGTCGCCCTCGCGGGCGCGGGTCGATTGCCAGTGGAACGCGAAGCCGAGGATCAGCACCACGAAGCTCGTGGTCGCCGACAGCGTCACCGAGAGCGCCGCGTCCGATCCCCAGATCGGCTCGTTCATCTCCTGGATCACGACGACCTGGCCGGGCAGCGACTTGACGAGCTGCGAGATCGCCAGCGCGCCGGTGCCGCCGGGCAGCGTCATGTCGCTGACCGTGCCCTGCTGGCCGGGCGCGACGAGCAGCTGCGCGGTGGAGACGATGTCGAGGATGCGATCGTTCTCGCCGGCGCCATCGACCGGCACGCGCGCCAGCACGCGGTGATCGGCGCTGGTGATGATGACGTGGCGGCCATAGGCGATGCCCCAGGACGGGATCAGGTCCGGCAGCAGTTCCTGCATCCGCTCGATGTTGGCGAGCCGGTCGCGCCGCACCGAGGTCAGGCGATCGAGACGCTCGGCGAGGATGTCGGAGAGCGCGGCAAGGTCGCGCTTCATCGCGCCGCGCTTCTGCCGGTTCTGGTCGATCACCTGGACGAAGGCGCCGAGGCAGATCGTGATGAGGAAGGCGATGATGAGAGTAGGGACAGCGCGGCGCAGTGCAGGCTCGGCCGTCAAGAGCCTGTGATAGGCCGGTTTCGCGATCGACTGCGCCAATCCCTTGATCGAATCGGATTGGACGCACGCGTTCGCTGCATGCGCGCGCGCCATGCCTTAGACCCCCGCTCTAAGCTGATTTTTTACCCGGTTCGGATGCTCCCCACGATGCATCCGAATCATGATCATTTGAATCCAGATTTCCGGGACTGTCGAGAGTCAACGATTCGTTAATGCGAAATAATTCTTGCCCAAAACAGAATCGGTCGGCGCAAAGTGAGTCCGAAACAGGAACGGCACCGTAGAATTACGCGCGCGTCGGCTCTGCGTGACTGATCACACGCTTCACGGAGGGGAACGCACGGCGCAGTTTGCGTTCGATCTCGTCGACGCTTTCATGCACCTTGATCACACTCAGCGAAGGCCGAGCGCGGCAATGGAAGTTGACGATCTCGCCGGCGTCGGTGTTGCGGACCCGCACATTGTGGATGTCATGGATCGCGCCGCCGTCGGCAAAGCCGGTCAGCGCGGCCTTGATGGCTTCGACGCGGTCTGGCGCGGCGTCGGTTCCCCACGGCAGTTCCGGCTCGAGCGGCTCGATATGGGTGTCGACCTCGACGTCCTCGCCAAAGTCCTCGCGGATCGCGCGCTCGAGATTGTGGGCGATGTCGTGCGCCGCGTCGAGCGCCATGTCGCCGTCGACCTCGAGGTCGATGCCGACGATCAGCTTGCCGCCGATATCGTGCACCGTGACGTGATGGATGGCGAGGCCGGAATTGCGCGCGATCACCATGATGCGCTCGCGCACGGTCTCATTGTCGCGCGCCACCGGCACCGCGGTGAAGGTGAGGTCGGCGTCGCCGAACATCTTGGTCACCGCCGCCTGCGCCCTGCGCTTGATGTCCTCGACGCGGTCGATCGGGTAGGTGCGCGGCACCTTGGCGATGGCATCGATGAAATGCGTCGCGCCGACCATGCGGACCCGCAGGCGGTCGACGTCGACCACCCCGGGGACGGCCTTGATGGCGGCGGTGGCCTTCTCCAGCGCGCCTTCCGGCGCGCGGTCGAGCAGGGTCTCGACCGTCTCGCGCGCCATGCGCAGGCCGAGCAGGGCGATCATCACCGCGACCGCGATCGCCGCCGCGGCGTCGCCCCACCAGACGCCGAAGCCGGCCAGCACCAGGCCGACGATGACGGCGGTCGAGCCCATCACGTCGGAAGCGAAATGCAGCGCGTCGGCGGCCAGCGCCTGGCTCTTGGTGTCGCGCGCGGCGCGCTGCAGCGCGCGGGCTCGCCACAGATTGACGCCGATATCGATGACCAGAACGACAAAGGGAATGGCCGAGATCGACGGCGGCGGCGTTCCCTCGCGCAGATGGCTGTAGGCCTGCACCAGGATGCCGCCGGCCAGCACATAGAGCAAGGCGATGATGCCGAGCGCCGAGACGCTCTCGAACTTGCCGTGGCCGTAATGATGCTCGGCGTCGGCCGGTTGATCCGACACCTGCACCACCGCCCATGTGATGATGGTGGCGACCAAGTCGATCGACGAGTGCAGCGCCTCGGAGATCAGCGCCAGCGATCCGATCGCGATGCCGACGACGAACTTCGCCACTGCCATGCTGCCGCTGGCGAGGATCGAGATCGCGGCGACCGATGTCTTGGCGGAAGGGGCGCTGGTCTTTGAAGAACTCATGGGCGGCGGTGTAGCAGGGAGTCCGTGAACATCAAGTGTCGTTCTTCACGCGCAATCGCAACTCAGTTGCAAGAGCAGTTGTTGCGCGAAAATCACGGTGTCGTCCTGGCGGAAGCCTGGCGGAAGCCAGGATCCATCACCACAGGGTTGTCTTGTTGAAGTGAGCTGGTGCAATTGCATCGCGTCATGACTCGCATTCAGGGTAATGGTCCTGGCTTCCGCCAGGCGAAGGCCAGGACGACGATGAGGGACGGTCCTCGCGCGATACACCGCCATCAATGCGTACCTATCTGCGGTGTCGTCGCCCGGCTTGACCGAGCGATCCAGCATTCCAGAGGCAGTCGTTGTCGACCCGAGAAGCCGCGGCTTACTGGATCGCCCGCATTTCCGCGGGCGATGACAGCTGTGAGCGAGGATGCAGCTGCTCTACCATCCTACGGTATACGGGCCAAACGACCCAAAGCCGGCACTTGCGATATAAAGACCAATCGGTCTATATATGGGCAATGAGCCGCCAAACCCCAGTGCAGTTGTCCCGCGGGCGCCCGCGAAGCTTCGACACGGAGGCCGCGGTCGAACGCGCCATGAATGTGTTCTGGTCGCGCGGCTATCACGCCACGGCACTCCCGGACCTGCTGCGTGCGACAAAACTCTCGCGCGGCAGCCTTTACGCCGCTTTCGGCGACAAGCACTCGCTGTTCCTGCGCGCGCTCGATCGCTACATCGCCGATGCCGTGACGCGGATGGATGCCGAACTCGATCCCGGCAGGGATCCGGTCGATGGCCTGCGGGCCTACCTTGCCGGTTACGTTGAGCGCACGTGCGGCGCCAATGGCCGGCGCGGCTGCCTGTTGGTGGCGACGGCGATGGAACTGGCTGGCCAGGATGCCGAGGTTGGCCGTCGCTTCGCGAGCTTCTTCAAAACCATGGAAGCCAGGGTGGCGGACGCATTTTCCCGTGCGGAGACTGCGGGCAAGCTGGCCGCTGGCGTCGAGCCTTCGAGTGCCGCCCGAATTCTCATCTGTTTCCTGTGGGGACTGCGCGTGGTCGCCAAAACGGCTCCGGCGCGCACCACGTCGCAAGCCACCGCTGACGCGCTGCTCGATCGCTTCCTCAGGTAAGGAACCCGTGGACGCCTCCGCATTCGGCGTGCCGATATATGGACCGATCGGTCTTGAAAGGAAGATGCCATGTCTGCCATCCAGATCGTCTGCGCGGTGGCCGTTCCCTTGCTCTGGGGCTATCAGTTCGTGGTCATCAAGGTCGGCGTCACCGAGTTTCCGCCGCTCTTCTTCCTCGGACTGCGCTTCCTGGCCATCGCGCTGCTGCTTGTACCGTTCGTCAGAAGGCCGACGCGCCAACAGCTCGGCCCTGTCGCGGCTATTTCGGTTTTCCTCGGCGGACTGAACTTCGGGCTGTTCTATGTCGGCCTCGGGCTCGGCTCGGGAAGCATGTCGGCCGTCGCCTATCAACTCGCGCCGCCGTTCACCGTGCTGCTCGCCTGGCCGCTGCTCGCGGAGCGGCCGTCGCTCGTCACATCCGCCGGCGTGGTACTGGCGTTCGTCGGCGTGGTGGTGCTGGCGGCGGGGCCGGGCCTGTCGGCAAACGTGCTGCCGCTGCTGCTTGTGGTCGGGGCAGCCTTCGCATTCGCGGTGTCCACCGTCCTGACGAAACGCTACGGCCCATTCGATCCTCTGATGCTGATGGGGTGGTCATCGCTGCTCACGGTGCCGCAGGTGATGTTGATGTCGCTGCTGCTTGAATATGGACAAGCGGCGAGCCTTGTCACGGCGGATCAACGTGGTTGGCTGGCGCTGGCCTACACCATCTTCATCGGCGGCATTGTCGGGTTCGGCCTCTGGTTCTGGCTGATCGCGCGTTGCTCGATGGGGCGTGTTGCCCCCTTCGGTCTGCTGCTTCCGGTGTTCGCCTTGATCTTCAGCGTGATGTTCCTTGGCGACAGCGTGACGCCGAAGCTGATTGTCGGCGGACTGCTTGCGATCTCCGGCGTCGCCATCACGCAGGTCAGACCGGGTGCGAAAGTGTAGCAACCACTCGCTTGTCCGATTGTGTTCGAACGCGTTGCCGATATCGGCGAATTTGTAGACCTGGTCGATCGGCAGATGCAGCTTGCGACCCTGCCGAAGATCGCGCGCGGATCCTCGATCGATCGGGTAGGGAAGGTGACGCCGATACACCCTTCACGCGCTGTCGAAAGACAGCGCCGATCAGTCATTTTGCTGACGCAATCTCTGTTTTAGTCGAGCGGGAAACTGAAAACACGGTGTGAGGGCCGCCCCGGTTCTCACAATGGTTCCGTCGCCGGAACTGGCACGAATCCGCAAAGAATTGGCACGCGTTAACGCCTCCGCGTTCGCTTGACCATGTTTTGCGGCATCGGGAACCGGAAGATCGAAGAAAATCAATCAAGGAGTTATGATGCTGTTCGGCTCGAGCGCCGCAATTTGCGGCGCCCTGGTTGCGCTCGCCATGTCTGGTACCGCTGCTCGAAGTGAAATCGCTGCGGTTCATTCAAGCGCCGTCGTCAATGCCGCATGTGGGGATGCAATCGTTGGCGCGGCATCCATGTACAATCCGTTCAAGCCCGGCAAGGAGGAGGGCGGCCCGAGCACAGCCTCCGGCGAGCGCTATGATCACTCGGTCTGGGCGGCTGCCATCAAGACGAGTTTGCGTCGGAAGTTCGGTGGGGTCCACTTTGGCGCGAGGCCGAAATATGCCCTCGTCGAGGCCGTCGGCAAGAAGGTCATCGTGAAGATAAATGACGTGGGGCCATTGCGGCCCGGCCGCATCATCGACCTCAACGAGCGGACGATGCGCTACTTCGATCCAAGCCTGGAGCTCGGAGTTATTGGTGGCGTCAAGGTCAGCCCGCTTGCGGGGGACTATTGGATTCCCGGACCCGTTGGCTGATCCGCCCTTCGCTTGCAGTTGCTACAGCGTCACCACGATCTTGCCGAGGTGCTTGTTGGCTTCCATGTGTTCGAACGCCTTGCCGATGTCGGCGAATTTGTAGACCTGGTCGATCGGCAGCTGCAGCTTGCGTGCCTCGACCGCGGCCCAGATGTCCTTGCGCACCTCGTCGAAGATCGCGCGGATCTCCTCGATCGAGCGGGTGCGGAAGGTGACGCCGATATACTGGATGCGGCGCGCCGCATGCAGGTCGAAGTTGAAGTCGCCATGGGTGCCGCCGAGCCGGCCGACATTGACGATGCGGCCCTTGACCTTGGTCGCCTTGAGGTTCTGGTTCGCGACCGGTCCGGAAACCTGGTCGACGATCAGGTCGACGCCTTCGCCTGATGTCGCCTGCAGCACCTGATCGACCCAGCCGGGATCCTTCGAGTCCACCGCGAGATCGGCGCCGAACTCCTTCAGCCGGCCGCGCCGCATCGCGTCGGTCGATGAGCCTACGACGAGCTTGGCGCCCTTCAGCTTGGCGATCTGCATCGCCATCAGCCCGACGCCGGAGCTTGCGCCCTGGATCAGCACCGTCTGTCCCGGCTGCAGCGCGCCATTGGTGACCACGGCGTTGTGCATGGTGGCGAGCGCGACGGGCAGGGTTGCGGCCTCGTCGAAGTTCATGTTCGAAGGCGCGCGGAACAGCCGGCCGTGATCGGCCAGCGTGTATTCGGCGAAGGCCGCGCCGCCGGAGCCCATGATCTTGTCGCCGACCTTGACGCCTTTGGCATCGGGGCCGAGTTCGGCGACCTCGCCGGCCCATTCCATGCCGAGCACGGTGCCGACACCGCCGGCCGCGCCGTGGACATGGCCCTTGGTCATGCCGAGATCGGCGCGGTTCAGCCCGCAGGCATGAACCTTGACCAGCACCTGGGTGCCCTTCGGCACGGGCTTCGCAACGTCGGTGATTTCAGGGCCGTTGGCTCCGTAGACATAGGCTTTCATGAGGGGCTTCCCTTTGGTCTGAATCCTCATGGTGAGGAGCGCGTGTTCGCGCGTCTCGAACCATGAGGCCCGACTGTGGCCTCATCCTTCGAGACGCTTGCTTCGCAAGCTCCTCAGGATGAGGAGATAGAGCGCGCGCGATCAAAACGCCTATTCGGCGGCCTGGCGCTTGGCACCGGACATCATCGCTTCCAGCCGCTCGCGGATGATCGCTTCCGCGTCGTGGACGATGCGCGACACCAGCTCGGCGCAGGACGGAATGTCGTGGATCAGGCCCTGCACCTGGCCGGCCGACCAGATGCCTTCGTCGGCATCGCCTGACGCGTAGACCATCTTGCCGCGGGCGCCGGCGACCAGCTCGCGCACGTCCTCGAACTTGGCGCCTTCCTTCTCCATCTGCACGACCTTGGTCGAGATCGCGTTCTTGGCAACGCGCGAGGTGTTGCGCATGGTGCGGAAGATCAGCTCGGTCTCGCGCTCGTCATTGGCGACGATGCGCTCCTTCACGAGCTGGTGAATCGGGCTCTCCTTGGTGCACATGAAGCGCGTGCCCATGTTGATGCCTTCGGCGCCGAGCGCCAGCGCGGCGACCAGGCCGCGCGCGTCGCCGAAGCCGCCCGAAGCGATCATCGGGATCTTCACCTTGTCGGCGGCGGCGGGGATCAGGATCAGGCCGGGGGTGTCGTCCTCGCCGGGATGGCCGGCGCATTCAAAGCCGTCGATCGAGATCGCGTCGGCGCCCATCCGCTCGGCGGACAGCGCGTGGCGCACGCTGGTGCATTTGTGCAGCACCTTGATGCCGTGCTTCTTGAATTCGTCGACATGTTCCTGCGGCTTGTTGCCGGCGGTCTCGACGATCTTGATGCCGCTCTCGATGATGGCCTGGCGGTATTCGGCGTAGGGCGGCGGCTTGATCGCGGGCAGGATGGTCAGGTTGACGCCGAACGGCTTGTCGGTCAGCTCGCGGCAGCGCGCGATTTCCTTGCGCAGATCGTCCGGCGTCGGCTGCGTCAGCGCGGTGATCATGCCGAGCGCGCCGGCATTGGCGACGGCCGCAACCAGCTCGGCGCGCCCGACCCATTGCATGCCGCCCTGCACGATCGGGTGGTCGACGCCGAACATCTCGGTGAAACGTGTCTTGATCATTCTGCCCTCGTTTCCATCGGAATTTTCCGTGACGCGGACGGTGGCGCACGGTGTTGTTATGGGATGTCGAGGGAAGGATGCAGTCCTGTCCGTCAATTGTCTACCGGCGACCTGCGGCGCGCCCATGCGGAAATGACGGGCCGCGGCGGTCAGGCGAGGGCGGGACGGAAATCTTTCGTCATCTGCTCAAGCGCTGCCACGAACAGGCAGCGCCTGGCTGAGAGCAAGGCTAAGAAGGTGCGCGTTACGCCGGCACAGCGTCCTTCTTCGACGCGGCGGTCTCCTCGTCGAACGCGGCGGCGATGTCGCGCATGCTGACGACGCCGATCAGGCTGTAGTTGTCGATGACGGGCACATGGCGAATGTGGTGCTTGGTCATGAGATGACGGATGTGCTCGAGCGTGTCGCTCGATGTGCACGAGACCAGCTGTTGCACCGAGACGAATTGCGACACCTTCATGCTCGCGCCGGCCGCGCCATGCTCGGCGATCGCGCGCACCACGTCGCGCTCGGTGAACATGCCGACGGCGGTGTTGCCCTCGGTGCGAACGACATCCTTGACCACGAGCGCGCTGATATTGCTGGCGCGCATCAGTTGCGCGGCAATCGCGACGGTCTCGTTCATGCGCACCGTGGCGACGCGGGGGGTCTTCTTGCGCAGGATATCTCCGACTTGCATGGCAACCTCCTTGGTTATCGTTGACAGGAGCCTGGTATACAAAATGCCAATTGTCAACGTGGCTGTCACAGAAATCTACCATCAGGAAACGGCTTAAATAGGCAGGTTCGCTGACGTTTCCGACGATTGTGAGCGGCGAGGGCGATCTGCCGCGCTAGGGGTTCTGGTATCTGGCATCCCTGTCTTGGCAAAAGAAAAGAGGCGCACCGAAATGCGCCTCCATCAGTCCGGGGAAATGTCGGGACCAAGCGGTCCTGATCGGGTGGTCTTTAGCCAAGCCGTCCTGTTAAGCCGTTTTGGCGCTCGTTGCGGTCTCTTCCGCGGCGGCAGCCTCGTTGCCGTTGATGAAGGCGCGGCGCATCGGCTTGATCACGAACAGCGCCATCAGCGCCGCGGTGGCGTTGAGGGCGACCGCGATCACGAACACCGCCTGCCAGCCATAGTTGGCGGCAACGATGCTGGCGGCAGGCACCAAGAGCGCTGCGGTGCCCTTCGCGGTGTAGAGCATGCCGTTGTTGGTGGTCGCGAACTTCGAGCCGAAGGTGTCGCCGCAGGTCGCCGGAAACAGCGAGTAGATCTCGCCGAACACGCCGAAATAGACCGCGGTCGCCAGCACGAACACCACCGGGTTGTGACCCCAGGTGGATAGCGTGAGCAGCATCAGCGCGCCGGTGCCGAACGCGATGAACATGGTGTGCTCGCGGCCGATATTGTCGGAGACCCAACCGAAGAACGGCCGTCCGAAACCGTCGAAGATGCGGTCGAGCGAGATCGCGAAGGTCAGCGCGGCCATCTGGAAGCCGGCGAGCGTGACCGGCGTGTTCGCGATCTTGTAGTCGTGCGCGATCGGCGCGATCTGCGCCGCCGCCATCAGGCCGCCGGCGGCGACCATCACGAACACCAGATACATTACCCAGAAGATCGGGCTGCGCAGCACCTGCGGCGGCGTGAAGTCGACCTTTGTCTGCGGCAGATTGAGCTGCTTCTTCTTCGGCGGGATCGAGACCGCGGGCGGCTGGATGAAGAAGGCGAGCAGGAAGACGATCAATCCCTGTCCGATGCCGAAATCGAAGAACGCAGTCTGATAGCCGCTCGCGGCGATCATCTTTGCAATCGGCACCACCGTGAGCGCGGCGCCGGCGCCGAAGCCGGCCGCGGTTGCGCCGGCGGCGAGGCCGCGGCGATCGGGAAACCACTTCAGCGCGTTGCCGACGCAGGTGCCGTACACCGCGCCGGCGCCGATGCCGCCGAACACCGCGGCGGTGTAGAGCAAGGCGAGCGAAGAGGCATAGGAGTTCAACACCCAGGCGAGCGCGATCATGATGCCGCCGAACATGATGACGAGCCGCGGGCCGTATTTGTCGACGAACCAGGCCTCGACCGGCACCAGCCAGGTCTCGGTCACCACGAAGATCGTGAAGGCGAACTGGATCGCCGCGCGGCCCCAGTGGTGCGCGCCGTCGATCGGATCGACGAACAGCGTCCAGCCATATTGCAGGTTCGCGATCATCGCCATGCAGACGATGCCCATGACGAGCTGCAGCCAGCGGAAGCCGCTGGACGAAGGTTGAGCTTGTGTGACGGCAGTATTGCTGGAAACCATCAAGTCCTCCCGAGCGCGCTGGTCTTGTGACCGAGTGTCGCAATTGTTGTGGCGTATCGTCGCAAGCGCTCGGCGGAAGTTGGTATACTATATTCCAGAAAGCAAGCCCTTCATTCTGCTGCAATGCAGCAAATCTGCCCGCCGCTGCGGACGGCCTCTTCCCAACGCCAAAAAACGAAAAGCGCCCGGCTTTTGACCGGGCGCTTCGCAAGCGATGGTGGAGGGCGGTTGCTTAAGCCGTAGCCGATTTCGCGACCACGATTTTTCGCCAGGGCTTGAGCAGGGCGATCGCGAGCAGCGAGGCGAGGATGTTGGCGCCCGCCGCGATGATGAACACCTTGTCCCAGTTACCCGATGATTGCTGCATGTAGTTGGCGATCGGCACCAGCAGCGCCGCGGTGCCCTTCGCGGTGTAGAGCAGGCCCGCATTCGTGGTGGCGAACTTGGCGCCGAACGTATCGGTGCAGGTCGAGGGGAACAGCGAGTAGATCTCGCCCCAGGCAAAGAACACGAAGCCCGAGAGCAGCACGAACCAAACCGGATCGTGTCCCCAGAGGTAGAGCATCCAGATGCCGATGCCTTCCATGCCGAAGGCGATGAACATCGTGTTCTCGCGGCCGATCATGTCGGAGATCCAGCCGAAGAACGGACGCGTCAGGCCGTTGAGGACGCGGTCGATGGTCGCCGCGAAGGTCACGGCCGTCATCGTCACCGCCATCAGCGTGACCGGCACGTTGTCGACCTTCCAGTCGACCGCGATCGGCTTCAGGTTCGCCGTCACCATCAGGCCACCCGCGCCGACGATCACGAACATGAAGTACATCAGCCAGAAAATCGGCTGCCGCAGTACTTCGGTCGGCTGATAGTTGCGTCGGGTCTGGATGATATTGGCATTCGCCACGACGGCCGGCACCTGTCCGGCCTTCGGCGCCAGCAGGAAGAAGGCGAGCAGCACGATGATGATGCCCTGGCCGAGACCGAAATACAGGAAGGTGGTCTGGAAGCCGGAGTCCTTGATCATCGCCTGGATCGGCGCGACCGTGAGCGCCGAGCCCGCGCCGAAGCCGGCAGCGGTGATGCCCGCTGCAAGTCCGCGCTTGTCCGGAAACCATTTCAGCGCATTGCCGACGCAGGTGCCGTAGACGCCGCCGGCGCCGATGCCGGCGATGATCATGCCGAGATAGTAGCCGTTCAGTGTCGTCGCCTGCGCGTTGATCGCCCAGCCGAGCGCGCAGAGGATGCCGCCGACCAGCACGACGATGCGCGGACCGTATTTGTCGACGAACCAGCCTTCGACCGGCACCAGCCAGGTCTCGAACAGCACGAACAGCGTGAAGGCCCATTGGATCGATGCGCGATCCCATCCGAATTTCTTCTGGATGTCGGGGACGAAGAACGTCCACCCGTATTGATAATTTGCGATCATCACCATCGCGGCGACGCCGATCGCGAGTTGCGTCCAGCGATAGGTGTCGCTGACACGCGCGGCCGCAGGGGCCGCAGTTGCCTGAACCATGTCCGACATAGATCCTCCCAGTGCGCCCCTTGTCGTTGCTTATGAGCGCGCGACGGCCATCTTGGTATCCGATATGCCAAGGTTCAAGCTGTCGCAGGGGCGGCGCGCGCTTATGCCGCACAGGACTCAGCCCGGGCACCCCGGGAGACTAGTTCAGCGCGCAAGGAAATGGCCCCGAAAATCGGGGCCATTGGTCGAAGGTTCAATGTCAGGTCGCATCTCGCGACCAAAGCTGCATCCGCCGGAGAGCGCCGGAAATCCCTTGGCTTAGAGGCCGAAGCGCGGCAGGTCGCCGTTGCGATTCGAGATCTCCGCGCTCTTCATCAGCAGGCGGTCGATCGAGGCCAGCAAGCGGCCGAACAGGGTGGAGGAGGGCGCGAGCGTCAGTGCGGTGGTTTTGGACATTGGTGTCCCCTTTCATTGGAGGCCAGCAATGGGCCGGCTCATCATCTGCAGCCAAGTTATGTATACCAGATGCCAGATACAACGGACTTGTTTGCATGGCAGCATGCATGACTGTGCAATGCAGCAAAGTCGGCTGATTGGCACTCCGGATTGGCGTGGATGGGGAGAAGTCCGGCGGCGCCGCCGGGTCAGAATTTCCAGCTAAAACTGGCCTTTACCGAGTGGTCCTAGACCCGGTCGGCAAGCTGGCCAACATAGGCGATGCCGATGCTGGCCTGCGGCGTGACCCGCAGGTCGAGCCCGCCTTCAACCAGCGCCGCGTTCCGCGCCAGCGGTACGCCGGCCACGATAAATCCGGTTCCCAGGCTCTGGAACGCAAGCGCCGCCATTGGGGTCACATCGCCGAACGCGTACTGCCAGGCAAGCGAGGCGCGCGGCGTCAGCTGCATGCCGTTGGTGAGGGCGAAGCTGGTGGCGATGCGGGCGCCGAGCGAGGAGTAGCCGACATCCTGATTGCTGCCCGCGCCGCGCAGCGCGGCGGCGCCGCTGCCGCCGGTCTCGGCAAAACTGTCGTTGTCGAGGTGGGCCCAGGCAAGGCCGGCGAACGGCTCGAGCGCGGCGCGGCCGAGCGATAGCCCATAGCCGATCTCGCCGAACACCTGCGCGGTGGTTGCGTCATAGCGGGCGCGCGCCGTGTCGAAGAAGCCCGGGAACACGATCGAACGGCTGGTGTCGAGCGTGCTGAAGCTTGCCGAGGCGCCGCCGCGCAGATTGACCGCGCCGTAGCTCGCGCCGACATAGCCGGCGAGATGTGCAGTCTCGATATCGGCCGAGCTCGCGCGATCGCCGACATGAACCGACGAACTGGTGTAGCCGCCGGCGATGCCGGCGATCCAGTTCGGCGCGAAACTGTGATCGACGCCGCTGAAGAAGCCGGCGAGGTCGCGCGTCATTCCCGCGGCATTGCCGTCGCCGTTCAACCGGCCCCAAGCGCCCACGCCCTGTGCCCAGAATGTGGTGCCCGCGCTCGGCGCAGGACGCGCGAGCGGCGGCGCTTTGCTGTTCGCGCTTGGGGTATCGTTTTACGCCGTGCTGATCGGCATCCTACATCGCATGGTGAACCGATTCGCCAACGGGCGGATCTTCGTGTCCGAAACGCTGCAGGGTGTCTGGTGGATGGGGATCTTCCTGGTGGTCTGGCCGTTTGTGGATACGATCACGACCATCGCGGTGACCTATGCGCTGTATCAGCTCGGCGACATCAAGTTCTTCCTGCCGAGCTACGGCGTCGACGTCGGCACCGTCGCAGGCGGCGTATTCCTGATGGCGCTGAAATTCGTGATCGAGCAGGCCATCCTGTTGCAGTCCGAAAACGATCTGACGATCTGAGGGTGATGCCTGTGCCCATCGTGGTGAACCTCGATGTCATGCTCGCAAAGCGCAAGCGCCGCCTCGGAGACCTCGCGGACGCGATCGGCATCTCGATCCAGAACCTGTCGATCCTGAAAACCGGCAAGGCCAAGGCGATGCGCTTCTCGACACTGTCGGCAATCTGCCGCGAGCTGGACTGCCGGCCGGGGGATATTCTGGAATATGTGCCGGGCGACGAGGGCGGTGACGGCGAGAACAGTGAGGGTGGTTGATCCGGCGTGTGGTCAACAGCGGCGCGGGACTGCAATGTCTTCCCAAAACAAAATGGCCGCGGTTGCCCGCGGCCATTTGTGTCTCTGCTTGAGTGCTACCCTTACTCCGCCGCCTGCTTGCGCGGTGGGTCGAGGGCGCCGGAGTCATGGATCTCGGCGACCTGGTGATCGGAAAAGCCGAGCACCTCGCGCAGGATCTCGTCGGTGTGCTCGCCGAGCAGCGGCGAGCGCTGCACGTCGCTCGGGGAATCCGACAGCTTGATCGGATTGCCGACCGAGATGTACTTGCCGCGGGTCGGGTGATCGACCTCGACCACGGTGCCGGTCGCGCGCAGCGACTGGTCTTCCGCGATCTCCTTCATCGACAGGATCGGACCGCAGGGGATGTCGTCCTTGTTGAGGATCTCCATCGCCTCGAACTTGGTCTTGGTCATCGTCCACTGCTCGATGCGGGCGAAGATCTCGTTGAGGCGCGGCAGGCGGGCCGGCGGCTTGGCGTAGTTCGGATCGGTCTTCCAGCTCGGCTCGCCGATCACGTCGCAGATCTTCTCCCAGACCGGGGCCTGGGTGATGAAGTAGATGTAGGCGTTCGGGTCGGTCTCCCAGCCCTTGCACTTCAGGATGCGGCCGGGCTGGCCGCCGCCGGAATCGTTGCCGGCGCGCGGCACGGCATCGCCGAACGGAATGCCTTCGCCGAACTGGCTGTATTCCTTCAGCGGACCGTGGGCGAGGCGCTGCTGGTCGCGCAGCTTGACGCGGGCGAGGTTGAGCACGCCGTCCTGCATCGCGGCGGTGACGCGCTGGCCCTTGCCGGAGTGGGTGCGCTGGTAGAGCGCGGTGACGATGCCGAGCGCGAGATGCAGACCAGTGCCGCTGTCGCCGATCTGCGCGCCGGTGACCAGCGGCAGGCCGTCGCGGAAGCCGGTGGTCGAGGCGGCGCCGCCGGTGCACTGCGCGACGTTCTCGTAGACCTTGCAGTCTTCATACGGGCCCGGGCCGAAGCCCTTGATCGAGGCGACGATCATCTTCGGGTTGATGGCCTGGATCTTCTCCCAGGGGAAGCCCATGCGATCGAGCACGCCGGGGCCGAAATTCTCGACCAGCACGTCGCACTGCTTGATCAGCGCGGTCAACACTTCCTTGCCCTTCGGGTTCTTGGTGTCGAGCGTGATCGAGCGCTTGTTGTGGTTCAGCATGGTGAAATACAGGCTGTCGACGTTCGGGATGTCCTGCAGCTGGCCGCGCGTGATGTCGCCGACGCCGGGACGCTCGACCTTGATCACGTCGGCGCCGAACCAGGCCAGCAATTGCGTGCAGGTCGGACCCGACTGGACGTGAGTGAAATCGAGAATGCGAACGCCCTTCAGCGCCTTGGTCATAATATTTGCTCCGTACTCTGTCTGCCCCTGCACCCGCAGGGAGTGATGGGGTTAGGGGTTACTTCTTCTTCTGCAGAACGCTCTGCGGATTGAGGTTGCCGATGCGGCCGCTCTCCGAGCCCGCCGCCGGATCGATCACCGCGTTGATCAGCGTCGGCTTGCCGGAATCCAGCGCTGCATTGACCGCGCGCTTCAACTCGTCCGGCGAGGTGGCGTTGACGCCGACGCCGCCGAAGGCTTCCATCATCTTGTCGTAGCGCGAGCCCTTGACGAACACAGTGGTCGCCGGATCGTCGCCGGCGCTGTTGACGTCGGTGCCGCGATAGATGCCGTCATTGTTGAAGATCACGACGCAGATCGGCAGCTTGTAGCGGCAGATGGTCTCGACCTCCATGCCGGAGAATCCGAACGCGCTGTCGCCTTCGACCGCGAGCACGGGCAGGCCGGTCTCGACCGCAGCGGCGATCGAATAGCCCATGCCGATGCCCATCACGCCCCAGGTGCCGACGTCGAGCCGCTTGCGCGGCTTGTGCATGTCGACGACGCCGCGGGCGAGGTCGAGCGTGTTGGCGCCTTCGTTGACGAAGATGGTGTCCGGACGTTCCGCGATGATGGCGCGCAGCGCGCCGAGCGTGCCGTGGTAATCCATCGGCGAAGCGTTGCTCATCAGCTTCGGCGCCATCTTGGCGACGTTGTCGTCGCGCTTCTTGGCGACGGTGGCGAGCCAATCGCTCGGGGCGGCCGACCAGTTCGCGCCCATCGCGTCGAGGAATGCGGACACGCAGGAACCGATATCGCCGACCACGGGGGCGACGATCTCGACGTTGGAATCCATTTCCTTCGGCTCGATGTCGACCTGGATGAACTTCTTCGGAGCTTCACCCCAGGTCTTGCCCTTGCCGTGCGAGAGCAGCCAGTTGAGGCGGGCGCCGATCAGCATGACGACGTCGGCTTCCTTCAGCACGGTCGAGCGCGCCGCGCCCGCGCATTGCGGATGCAGGTCGGGCAGCAGGCCCTTGGCCATGCTCATCGGCAGGAACGGCACGCCGCTCTTCTCGACGAAATTCTTGATCGCCTCGTCGGCCTGCGCATAGGCCGCGCCCTTGCCGAGGATGATCAGCGGACGCTTTGCGCTCTTCAGCACGTCGAGCGCGCGCTTGACGGATGACGGGGAGGGGATCTGCTCGGGCGCCGCGTCGATCACCTTGACCAGCGACTTCTCGCCGGCTGCCGCGTCCATGACCTGGCCGAACAGCTTTGCGGGCAGATCGAGATAGACGCCGCCCGGACGGCCCGACACTGCGGCGCGGATCGCGCGCGCAAGGCCGATGCCGATGTCCTGGGCGTGCAGTACGCGGAACGCCGCCTTGCACAGCGGCTTGGCGATCGCGAGCTGGTCCATTTCCTCATAGTCGCCCTGCTGCAGGTCGACGATCTCGCGCTCGGACGAGCCCGAGATCAGGATCATCGGGAAGCAGTTGGTGGTGGCGTGGGCCAGGGCAGTGAGGCCGTTGAGGAAGCCGGGCGCCGACACCGTGAGGCAGACGCCGGGACGCTTGGTCAGGAAGCCGGCGATCGAGGCCGCATAGCCGGCATTCTGTTCGTGGCGGAACGAGAGCACGCGAATGCCCGCCGCCTGGGCCATGCGGCCCAGATCCGTGATCGGGATTCCCGGCACACCATAGACGGTGTCGATGCCGTTGAGCTTGAGCGCGTCGATGACGAGGTGGAAGCCATCGGTCAATTCTTGCTCGGTGCCCGGTGCCTCGGACTTCGTAGCGGTATTCAGCATCGGCATCGTCTCCCTGATCGTTCTTTGTTCGGACGATCTGATTGTCGTCTGAAGCGGGTGTGGATTCTCAAACTTACGTGAGCGGCTCTCTACGTGAATAACTCTTGGCCGTGCGCCTCGACATAGGCGGCAAGTCCAAGCGTGTGATCGCGCGCGCGCTTTTCGGCGAGCTCGGTGTCGCGCGCTTCCAGCGCCTCGATGATCCCGAGATGCTCGGGCAGCGAGGTCGCGGTGCGGTCCTTGCGGCCGATCGTGAGCTGGCGATAGCCGCGCACATGCAGCAGCAGGTCGTTGGTGAGGTCGACCAGCACAGGCGATTCCGACAGCGAGATCAGCGCCTGGTGGAAGGCGATGTTGGCCTTGGAATATTCCTCGACGTGATCCTGCGGCAGGCGATCGTCGCTGAAGTCCTTGAAGAAGTCGCGCAGCGCCGAGATGTCCTTCTTGCGCGCGGTGGTCGTGATCAGGCGCGCCGCCATGCTCTCCAGCGCCGCCCAGGCGCGGATCATGTCGACGATCTCCGCCTTGGTGCGGCGGACCACGACGATGCCGCGGCGCGGCACGGTCTTCACGAATCCGTCCTGCTCGAGCATCGCGATCGCTTCGCGGATCGGCGTGCGGCTGACGCCGAGGCGCTCGGACAATGCGCGCTCGTCGAGCATCACCGGCTCCGGCGTCGCGTAGATGTCCATCTTCAGGATCGCTTCCTTCAAGGCTTCATAGGCCTTGTTCTTGAAGCTCGTCTCCGGCGCGATCCGGACGATGGCGATATCTGTGTCAGCCATGGTGGGCGACGCCTTGGTCTGTTTCGGTTCTGGCACGACTCGTCTCCTCCTCTTGGAGACGTCTTCTTAGCAGAAGAAATTACCTTAGATTTTTGGCATGCCAAATACCAGAATGTCAAGCTGCCTATATTTTTCGATCTTTTTGGACCTCGACCGACCTTGACAATTGCGTTTTTGGCATACCAAATGCCACGAAATCTGTCCTAGGAGGAAGCCAATGTCAAATTCGAAGGATGCGGTCCGCAAAATTCTCGATGCGGTCAAGGCCGACAAGCGCACGAGCCTCACCGCGCCCGAAGGCAAGGTGGTGTGCGACGCCTACGGCATTCCGGTGCCGAAAGAGGGCGTCGCCAAGTCGGCGGCCGAGGCCGCCCGCATCGCCTCCGACATGGGCTTCCCGGTCGTGATGAAGATCGTCTCGCCCGATATCCTCCACAAGACCGAGGCCGGCGGCGTGGTGGTCGGCGTCAAGAGCGCTGCCGAGGCCGAGAAGAGCTACGAGACGATTCTCGCCAACGCCAGGAAGTACAAGGCCGACGCCAAGATCGAGGGCATCCAGGTCCAGCAGATGCTGGGCGGCGGTACCGAGGTGATCGTCGGCTCGATCACCGACGGCTCGTTCGGCAAGCTGGTCGCCTTCGGTCTCGGCGGTGTGCTGGTCGAAATCCTCAAGGACATCACCTTCCGCCTCGCGCCCGCGACCAAGGACGACGCGCTGTCGATGCTCGACGGCATCCAGGCGCATGAGATGCTGAAGGGTGTGCGCGGCGGCGATCCTGTCAATCGCGAGGCGCTCGCCGACGTGATCGTCAAGGTGTCGCAGCTGGTCAGCGACTTCCCCGAGATCGTCGAGCTCGACCTCAACCCGGTGTTCGCCACCAGCAAGAACGCGATCGCCGCCGACGTCCGCATTGTTGTCGACTTCAACTACAAGCCGCGCCCGGCGCCGCGTCCGACCGAAGAGATCGTCGCCGCGATGAACCGCATCATGCAGCCGAAGGGCGTTGCGGTGATCGGCGCCTCCGCCGAGGACGGCAAGATCGGCAACTCCGTGATGAAGAACCTCATCAACGGCGGCTACAAGGGCGAGATCTATCCGATTCACCCCAAGGCCGACGAAATCCTCGGCTACAAGGCCTACAAGAGCGTCAAGGACGTGCCTGGCGTGATCGACACGGCGGTGTTCGCGATCCCGGCGAAGTTCGTCGC
The DNA here is from genome assembly GCF_009720285.1 of Bradyrhizobium sp. BR2003. NCBI lineage: Bacteria > Pseudomonadati > Pseudomonadota > Alphaproteobacteria > Hyphomicrobiales > Nitrobacteraceae > Bradyrhizobium > Bradyrhizobium sp. BR2003. The sequence continues at coordinate 24,036 of NZ_SMYJ01000019.1, read as the reverse complement.
CGGCGCGCTCGCCGAATGCGGCGAGAAGAAAATCCCAGGCGCGGTGCTGATCCCCTCGGGCTTTGCCGAAGCCGGCGCGCCGGAGCTGCAGGCCGAGATCGTCGAGGTCGGCAAGAAGTACAATATCCGCCTGATGGGGCCGAACATCTACGGCTTCTATTATACGCCGGCCAATCTCTGCGCCACGTTCTGCACCGCCTATGACGTCAAGGGCCACGCCGCGCTGTCGTCGCAGTCGGGCGGCATCGGCATGGCGATCATCGGCTTCTCGCGCTCGGCCAAGATGGGCGTGTCGGCGATCGTCGGCCTCGGCAACAAGTCCGACATCGACGAGGACGATCTGCTTGCCTTCTTCGAGCAGGATCCCAACACCAACCTGATCGCGCAGCACTGCGAGGACCTCAAGGACGGCCGCGCCTTCGCGGAGGCCGCCAAGCGCGTCTCCAAGAAGAAGCCGGTGGTCGTGCTCAAGGCCGGCCGCACGTCGGCGGGTGCGAAGGCGGCCTCGTCGCACACCGGCGCGCTCGCCGGCAACGACAAGATCTACGAGGACGTGTTCAAGCAGTCCGGCGTGATCCGCGCCCGCAGCCTGCGGCAGCTGCTCGAATTCGCCCGTGGCGTGCCGGTGCTGCCGACGCCGAAGGGCGAGAACGTGCTGATCATCACCGGCGCCGGCGGCTCCGGCGTGCTGCTCTCCGACTCCGTTGTCGACAACGGCCTGTCGCTGATGCAGATGCCGCCGGATCTCGATGCGGCGTTCCGCAAGTTCATCCCGCCGTTCGGCGCGGCCGGAAATCCTGTGGATATCACCGGCGGCGAGCCGCCGATCACCTATGTCAACACCGTGAAGCTCGGCCTGTCGGACGAGCGCATCCACGCGCTGATCCTCGGCTACTGGCACACCATCGTGACGCCGCCGATGGTGTTCGCGCGCAACATGGTCGAGGTGAAGAAGGAGATGGAGGCCAAGGGCTTCGTCAAGCCGATCGTCGCCTCGCTCGCCGGCGACGTCGAGGTCGAGGAAGCCGCCGAATATCTCTACCAGAACGGCATCCCGGCCTACGCCTATTCGACCGAACTCCCGGTCGAGGTGCTCGGCGCCAAGTACAAGTGGGCGCGCGGGGCGGGCCTGCTCTGATCTTCTGATCTGTCGAATACCACAGGCCGCCCCGGACACCGTCCGGGGCGGCCTTTTCGTTGGGGGCCCCCCATCTGCAGTGCCGCCGAGATGAGCGGGAAGGGCGCGATCAGCCTGATCGCGCCAAGCCAGCTCAGGCTTTCTTGATCCTCCTGCGCGGGTTCCGTGCACCATGTTCTTTTCCGCAACCACGCGCGACCGTCGAAGGCGGCTTGCCTTCCGTATCTGATGTGCTACTGATATGTCAGATAAAGAATGATGGAGGGACCCGCGATGGAGTTGGCTGCAACAGGGATGACCGACCGCCAGCGCAAATATCGCGCGACCTACCGCGAGCGCGTGGTGGGCTGGTACAATGGCTGGCTGCACGTCGTGCTGATCTACACGATCGGCTTCACGGCGCTGTATGTCTATCTGGCCAATGTGCACGACGTGAGGTGGTGGGAATACCTCACCATTCCCGTGGTCTTCCTGATCGCAAACTTCTTCGAATGGGCGGTGCATCGCTTCGTCATGCACCGGCCCTCGAATGTGCCGTTGCTGCGCGCGATCTACAGCCGCCACACGCTGATGCACCATCAGTTCTTCACCGAAGAGGAGATGCGCTTTGCCGATCATCACGACTGGCGCGTCACCTTCTTCCCGCCCTATGCGCTCGTGGTGTTTACCCTGATGTCGATCCCGCCGGCGATCGTCGCGGGCCTCGTGATCTCGGCCAACACCGGTTGGCTGCTGATCACCACGACGACCTCGATGTACCTGATCTACGAATTCATGCACTTTTGCTGCCACGTCGAGGAAAACGCCTTCGTGCGCAACATGCCCTTCGTCAACACCATCCGCCGGCATCATACCGCCCATCACAACCAGTCGATCATGATGGAGCGGAACATGAACCTGACCTTTCCGGTGATGGACTATGTGTTCGGCACCTCCGACCTCAATCGCGGCCTGCTTGGCCACATCTTCAACGGCTACAGCACGCGCCACGTGAAGACCGACATGCGCCGGACGGCGCGGACGCCGCGGGTCGCGGCGAAGCAGCAATCGGTGCCGCATGCCGCAACTTGAACCCAATCTCGCAGGCCTCGCCTGGTTCGGCCTGCTGTGGAGCGTGTGCTGCATCGGCTTCCTGCAGCTGGCCGGCATGTATCCGCTGCGCGGGCGCGCCGTCCTGCCCGTGACGATGACGACCATCGTGTGGGTGATGTTGCTCGCCGGCACGCTGGCGTTCGCGCTCGCCGAATTGCGCTGGACCACCGTCGTTGTCGTCGGCGGCGTGCTGTTCCTGTTTCTGCCCGGGCTGTTTCAGGCGCTGCCGGAATGGTGGCGCGACGGGCGCGCGGGATTGCGGCTGTCCTGTTGCGCCATGATCGTAGCGCTTGCGCTGCTGGTCCGCGTCGCCGCGCCATCCTTTCCCACGTGGTTGACCTGAAGGGAGGTCTCGATGCCAAGCCACATCAAGCTTATGCTGTCGCTGGCGTGCCTCGCCACCGCAGCCTGCGGATACTTCTTCATGGTCTATCTGGGACAGCAGGGACCGAGCTATGCGGTCGCCTTCCTTGGCGTGTTCGCTACCGTCGCGATGTGGATCTTCCCCGAGGTCGTCAAGAAGGACCTCAAGATGCGTCCGCCAGGATCCTGACCGAACTCCTGACATGATGCTGCAGCACAGGGAGGATCCGATGGCGAGCTATACCGGGGACCGCACCATCGACGGCATTTCGGTGCTGGTCGACGGCAAGCCGCTGTCACCGCATTACGACCAGCTTCGTCTCACCGAACACGGTTTTGAATGGAGCTACGAGGGGCCCGAGCCGGCACAACTGGCCTTTGCGCTGCTCTATGATCATCTGCACGATGCCACCGCCGCGAAAGCGCTGTACGAGAGCTTCATGCGGCGCGTCGTCGCCAATTTCGACAATGAATGGGAGCTCTCCTCGGCCGATCTCGACGAGGCGGTTGCGGCGCTGCGGTCCGGACAGACGGCCTGAGCCCGTGCTGATGTCCCCGGCAAAGAATTCTTGAGATGACCCTGACCTGTCGCGCGGCGGTGCTGCATCAAAGCGGAATGCCGCTCTCCGTCGAGCGCGTATCGCTTGCGCAGCCGATGCCGACCGATGTCGTGGTGAAGGTGCGCGCCGCAGGGCTCTGCCACACCGATCTGGAGGTGATTGACGGATCGTTGCGCTATCCCTTGCCGATGATCCTCGGGCACGAGGCGGCCGGCGTGGTCGAGGAAATCGGCAGTGCGGTCCGCGACATCAGCGTCGGCGATCGCGTCATCCTGTCCTGGAATCCGCATTGCGGGCACTGCTTCCACTGCGACCGTGCGCAACCGATCCTGTGCGAGACCTATCTCGCGCGGGGCGCGGAAGGCGTGCATTTCGACGGCGCGTCGAAGGCGCAGCTCGTCGACGGCCGCAACCTGGCGCACCTGATGTTCCTCGGCGCGTTCTCGGAATATGTCGTGCTGCCGGCGCAGCAGGCGATCGTCGTGCCGAACGACATCCCGTTCGACCGTGCGTGCCTGATCGGATGCGGCGTCATGACCGGCGTCGGCGCCGCGCTGAACGTCGCCGCCATCGGCCACGGCGATACCGTGATGGTCACCGGCTGCGGCGCGGTCGGGCTGGCAGCGGTGCAGGGCGCCCGGCTTGCCGGCGCCGGTGCTGTTATCGCGGTCGACCTCGATGATGCAAAGCTTGCGCTGGCGCGGCAGCTCGGCGCCACGCACGTCGTCAACGCGGCGCGCGAGGACCCTGTCCAGTTCGCAAAGCAGGCGACGCGCGGCCGGGGCGCCGACGTCATCCTCGAAGCGGCGGGCCATCCGAACGCGTTTCGGCAGACCGCCGAGGCGGTGCGGCCGGGCGGTGAGGTGATCTGGCTCGGCAAGATCGACGTCACGCAGGACGTGAGTTTTCGCTGGGGCGCGTTGATGGGCGAGAAGCGATTTCGCCGCTCGAGCTACGGCGGCGCGCGGCCACGGCGCGACTTTCCCCTGCTGGCGCAGGCCTATCTCGACGGCCGGCTCAAGCTCGACGAACTGATCACCGGCCGCTGCAGCCTCGACGGCATCAATGACGGCTTCGAGGCGCTGCGGCGCGGACGTTCGATCCGAACGGTCGTCGAGCTCTGAGAGCTGCTACAAGGTCGAACGCGCAAAACTTTCGATGTAGTCGATCAGGCTGTCGGAGGCCGCGCCCGCGGCGTCGACGCGGCGCTCGGCGATGGCTTCGGCGACGTCGGCATGCAGCCGCGCCGCGAGTGGCAGATCGGCCGCTTCCTTGTAATGCTGGTACCAGAACCGGCGCGACAGGCCGTGCATCAAGCCCATCGCGCGGGAGGCGAACTCATTGCGCGACGCCGCGGAGATCAGGGTGTTGAACTGATGATCCAGCCGCATGAACAGCAGATCGTCGGATTGTTCCGCCGCGCGCCGCATGCCGGCGGCGATCTCGGTGAACTGCGCGCGCTGCTCGCCGGTGGCGCGCTCGGCGGCGCCGCGCGCCATCAGCCGTTCCAGCTCGCGCCGGACTTCGAGCAGGCGCAGCTGAGCCCTGAGGTCGATCTCGGACACCAGCACGCCGCGCCGGGCCAGGATGTTGACGAGGCCGTCGCGCGACAGGCGCTGCAAGGCTTCGCGGATCGGAGTTCGGCCGATGTCGAGCCGCTTGGCGAGCACGAGCTCGGAGAGCGCGGTGCCCGGTGGCAGTTGCAGCGTCACGATCAGCTCTTCCAGCTCGGCATAGGCGCGATCGGTGAGTGTGACGTCGCTTTGCGGGAGGGGAGCAGGCGCGGAACCGCGCGGCTTGTCGCCGGCGGCGGACGATTGCCGTGCCGGCCGGCGGCTTCCTTTTGCGCGCGCGCGCACCGTGCTGGATCGCTTGTTCAAATTTACCATCTGGATCGCGAGTGCTGCTCTACAGCAGATATCTCACACGCCCGATGGCAATGACAAGGCCGGTCGATCGGCCTAAGCCGAATCGGACGGCGCGCAGTGCGCCCATCAGTGCGAAATGCTTTCCAGCGTCCGGCCGCGGGTCTCCTCGCCGAGCAACAGCACCGCAAGCGCCGCCACCACGAATGCGCCGGCGCCGAGCGCAAACACGCCGCCTTGTCCGGCCGCCGGCAGGATCACGCCGATCATGTAGGGGCCGATCAGCGAACCGATTCGGCCGACCGCGGAGGCGAAGCCCGTTCCGGTCGCGCGGACATGGGTCGGGTACAGTTCGGGCGTATAGGCGTAAAGCGCCGACCACATGCCGAACAGGAAGAACTGCATGCAGAGGCCGGCAATGATGAGCTGGGTCTGGTCCGCTGCCGAGCCGTAGAAATGGCAGGCGATCGCGCCGCAGAGCAGGTTCATCACCAGCGTCGCCTTGCGGCCCCACGATTCGACGAGCCACGCCGAGACCAGGAAGCCGGGGACGCCCGCGAGCGAGATCAGGATGGTGTAGAACACCGATTTGGTGATCGGGAAGCCCTTGGCCTGCAGCAGCGCGCCGAGCCACGTGGTCAGGCCGTAGAAGCCGAGCAGCGCGAAGAACCACAGGGTCCACAACATCGTGGTCCGCTTGGCGTAGATGCCTGAAAACAGTGTCCTCAGACCGGTCGTTTCGGAAGCGGGGGCGGCCGCCTGGCGCAGTACCGGCGGCAGGTCCTTGCCTCCGAGACGATCGCGGACCCTGGATTCGATGTCGCGCACCGTGGCTTCGGCCCGCTCCGAATGACCGTGCGAGGCGAGCCAGCGCGGCGATTCCGGAACGTAGCGGCGCACGACAAGCACGAAGACGGCCGGGATCGCCTGCAGGATGAAGACCCAGCGCCAGTCGGCGAGCTGCAGCACGAAGTAGGTCAACAGGCCCGACGCGATGAAGCCGAGCGGCCAGAATCCTTCGAGGAACGCGATGTAGCGGCCGCGGTTGCGCGCCGGCATGATCTCCGAGACCATCGACTGCGCGACCGGAAACTCCATGCCCATTCCGAAGCCGAGCAGCAGGCGGGACGCGCCGAGCGCGGTCGCCGTGGTGGACAGACCGCAGCACAGGCTGCCCAATCCCCAGAAGATCATGCTGACCTGGAAGACGCGGGCGCGGCCGAAACGGTCAGCAAGCAGGCCGGCCGACGCAGCGCCCGCGAACATGCCGAGAAAGCTCATGCTCGACAGCAGCCCGGCCTCCGCCGTCGACAGGCCGAAGGTCTGGCGGATCGAACCGAGCACGAAGGTGAGCGCGGCCAGGTCCATGCTGTCGAAGAACCACGCGGTCGCGATGATTCCGAAGATCCAGCGCTGATAGGAGGTCAGCGGCAGGCGCTCGAGCCGCGCCGCGATGTCGGCGATCTGTTGCGCCTGCGCGGTTCGCGCAACGGCCGGAGCCCGGCTTCCGGCTGCCGCGGTGACGTCGGAAATGGTCATTGCTGCCTCCCCAGGTGGGTATTGATGGGCTCTTGCCGGCCTTTTCATAAAATGTCACACGGATAGCAGTGATATGTCAATTGGCGATCACAGGCGAATTGGCGGCGCGAACCCGGGCCGCAGCACCGGAGGGGGCCGCGGACACATCGACGCGTGGCGCGGTCCTCCCGTGATCCGGTCGACCATCCTTGCCGCTTCGGGCATCCTGCGAAGCGGCATCAAGAGCCGGTTAACGGCATCCGAGAAATCGGGGGCTAACGGATAATCCGGCTTTAATGGGAAGCCGACTAAACGTCACGTGGTTGCAAGGTATCGGATGCCTGAAGGTATCCGATGTTGCGTCGGGCGGAGGCGTTTTCCCCATATGTCAGTTCAGGCCGATCTGGATTTTGCGAGCGACGATCGCGCGAGGGCGCAGATCGGCGCGGCGGTGAGCTATCTGCTCAGGGACGCGACCGGCGTCACGCGTGAGCATGCCGTCGAGACGATTGTCGAGATGGTGCGCGACATCGCAAGCCGGCCGCCCACTGTCGAAGCGGCATCGATTCAGCCGCTGATGAGCGGCGTCACCTATCGGGATTTTGTGATCGATGCCTACCGGCGCGATGTCGATCGCTGGCGCGCAACCATCCGCCGTTCGAACGGCAAGAAGATCCGGATCGCTTCGCCGCCGTCCGTGCGCGACGAGGCGACGACCACAGCGGACGCGATCACCGCCGAGAAGGCCATCGAGTTCGCCAGGCGGGCGATCGACCTCGGCGAGGTGATCTGACCTCGCCACCTCAAGGCTGCCATCGCCGCGAGAGTCCGGCGATGCGCTGAGCCTATGCTTCGGACGCGCGATGTGCTCCGATACGACGGCGCGCCGGTTCCGGAGCCGTCTCGTGGAGCCTTGATCCATCGTGTCCCAGCCGAGAAAAGCCATGCCTTCCGAACTCCGTTCGCCGCGTCTGGCCGTCCTGATCGACGCCGACAATGCATCCGCAAAGATCGCCGATGGGCTGTTCGAGGAGATCGCCAAGATCGGCGAGGCCAGCGTGCGCCGGATCTACGGCGACTTCTCCAATCCGAGGTCCAAAGGCTGGGCCGACATCCTGTCGAAGCACGCCATTATCCCCCAGCAGCAATTCGCCTATACGACCGGGAAGAATGCATCCGATATTACGCTGGTCATTGACGCCATGGACCTGCTGCACAGCGGCCGGTTCGACGGCTTTTGCCTGGTGTCGTCGGACAGCGATTTCACCCGGCTTGCCGCCCGCATCCGTGAGCATGGCATCGACGTGTTCGGGTTCGGCGAGCAGAAGACGCCGGAGAGTTTTCGGCAGGCCTGCCGCCGGTTCGTCTATACCGAGAATCTGCGCGGCGGCGCGCCCAGCAATCAGGATGCCGCCGTGCGGGCGCAGCCGCTGCAGCCACCGGAGGCCGCCACGCCCATCCTCAAGAAGATGATCGGCCAGATGGCAAGCGAGGACGGCTGGGTGACGCTTGGCGAGGTCGGACGGCAGCTGGCCAATTTCGCATCGGATTTCGATCAGAGGACCTACGGCTTCCGCACCCTCGGCGAGCTGGTGCGCAGGACCAACGCTTTCGAGATCGAGTCGAAGGGCGGGACGATGCGAATCCGCATCAAGCCTTCAGCTGCACCGCCGCCAAGACGACGAGCTCCAAGGCGTCGAGCCGTTCCAAAACCGCCGGAATGAACGGTGCGAGGCGCGGCCTGCTCTGAACGATCCCTGAATCTGAACTTGGGATGAATGCTGCTTCGGACATTGTCCGGAGCAGCATTTTCATTTGTGCCGGAATCAAGCGAATTGCGCGCGGAACTGGAGTTGCGCAAGTTGCAGCATTGGAACTGGAACGTTCTCGTTGCTTGCGATGTTGAGGGGGCATCGATCAATTCGGAGGAGGAGAATCATGAACAAGCGTTTTGCTGTGTCCCTTGTCGCTGCTGCGTCGCTGCTCGCGTCCGGTTCGGCCTTCGCGCAGTCCACGACTGCGGCGGGCGCCGCGAACGGCGCGCGGGCCGGCGGCGAAATCGCGGGGCCGGTCGGCGAGATCGTCGGCGGCACGGTGGGTGCCGCGGTCGGCGCCGGCCTCGAGATTCCGAATGCGGTGATCACCTCGATCCCGCGGGGCGAGCCGTCGGTGGTGGTGCGTGAACGCGTCGTGGTCGGCGAGCCGCTGCCCGATACGGTCGTGCTGCGTCCGGTGCCGCGCCACACCGAGTATCGCTACGCGGTCGTCAACGATCGCCGCGTGATCGTGGAGCCGCGCACCCGCCGGATCGTCAAGATCATCGACTGATCGCGCCGAGACATCTGACTACGAATATCCTCGCGGGCCCATCGCTCGCGGGGATTTTCTTGGGCCCATGAATACCGGCATGGCACCGCCCAGCTTTTTTCATGAAACGACCGGTTGGCCTGACGCCGCGATCCCCTAGACTGATCCGCAACGGATGGACGCAGCCAGCGTTCGTCTCAATCAAGAACAGGGGATGGAAGCATGGGTCGGAAGATCGCGATCGTCGGCGCGGGAGCTGTCGGCGGCTACGCCGGTGCGCATATGGTGCAGGCGGGAGAGGACGTCACCTTCATCGATCCCTGGCCCGCGCATGTCGAACACATGCGCAAGCACGGACTGCGCGTCACGCACGCGATGGACGTCGCGGAATTCTCGGTGCCGGTGCGCGCGCTTGATGTCACCGACGCGCAGCAACTGGCAAAGGAAAAACCGGTCGACATCGCCTTCGTCTGCATGAAGGCCTACGACACCGCCTGGGCCACCATGATGATCCGGCAATATCTGGCGGCCGACGGCTATGTCGTGTCGCTGCAGAACTGCATGAACGAGGAGACCATCGCCGGCATCGTCGGCTGGGGCAAGACGCTCGGCTGCATCGCGAGCAGCATCACCGTCAATTTGCCGGAGCCCGGCCATATCCACCGCGGCGCCGGCAAGGGCGGCGCAGCGCATACCGTGTTTCGCGCCGGCGAGGTGCATGGCCGCATCACCGCGCGGGCCGAAGAAGTCTGCCGCCTGGTCGGTTATTCCGACAGCGCCAAGGTCACCTCCAATCTCTGGGGCGAGCGCTGGTCCAAGCTCGTCGCCAACGTGATGGGCAACGGGCTCTCGGCCTGCACGGGTCTAACGGGCGGCGAGGTGCTGCAAAGCGAGCCGCTGCGCCGCTTCTCGACCCGGCTCGGCAGCGAGGCGATCCGCGTCGGCCAGGCGCGGGGCTATCAGCTGGAGGAGATCCTGCATCTGCCGCCCGAAACCATCGCCCGCGCCGGCGAGGGCGACGAGGCCGCAACGCGCGCCTGCGACGAGCAGCGCTTCAAGGACGCCAAGCGCACTTCGTCCGCGCAGCGCCCCTCGATGGGCCAGGACATGCAGAAGGGCCGCCGAACCGAGATCGAATTCCTCAACGGCCTCGTGGTCCGCGAGGGCGAGAAGTTAGGTATCGCGTGCAATGCCAACGCCGCGCTGACCGACATCGTCAAGCGCGTCGAACGCGGCGAGCTCGCGCCGGATCCGCGGCACATTACCGAGTTGCGGATGAATTGAGTGGCCACAGCCGTCGAGCGAAGCGAAGCAATCCATCTCTCCGCAGGTGTGGAATGATGGATTGCTTCGTCGCAGCGCAAAATTGCTCTGCAATTTTGTCGCGAGCTCCTCGCAATGACGGATGCGTAGGCCTTCTTAGCTACAGCAGCTGCCTCACCCCCATGCCGTGCATGAAGCGCTCGCGGATCTGCACGGGGTCGCGGCGGGTGGTGCCGGTGCCGGGCTTGTCGTCGATGCGGACACCGATCAGGGTTGGGCCGGGGGCCTGTTTCGACTGTTCGATCAGCCGCTCGAAATCGTCCTCGTCGGCGGCCCAGAAGCTGTTCGCTATCCCGCTCGCGAGCGCGATCGCGACGAGGTCGGTATGGCCCGCGGCCGGCGTCGGCTGCGCACCTGTGATCTGGTAGATGCCGTTGTCCATCACCACCATGGTGAGATTCTTCGGCGCCAGGGTCGCGATGGTCGAGAGGCAGCCGAGCTGCATCAGCAGTGAGCCGTCGCCTTCCAGCGCGAATACGCGCCGCTTCGGCTGCGCCAGTGCGACGCCGAGCGCGATCGGGAAGGCGAGGCCCATGCTGCCCAGCATGTAGAAATTCTGCGGGCGATGGCCGGCGGCCCAGAGGTCGAAATTGGTGTTGCCGATGCCGCCGATCACGGCTTCGTCCTTGAGCCCGGCGACGAGGCGCTGGGTGAGCTCGAAGCGGTTCATCACCTTGGTGTTGCGCGCGTGGGTGCGGGTCATGGCCGATCTCACTTGTCGAAGGTCTTGCCGCCGGTCAGCAGCGGCGAGAGGATCAGCGCCACCGGAGCCTGGGTGGTGACGGCCTGCTTGATCGAACGGTCGGCGATGAATTCGACCTCGTCGAGCCGGGTGATGGTGTGATGCTCCATCGCCAGCGAATCCAGCACCGGGCGCATGGTGCGGCAGACCAGCGCCTGGCCGTAATTGAACTCGCCGAGCGTGCCGCGCTCGGAGACGAACATGATCAGCGGGATCTGGTAGGGCACCGCGAGCGAGGCCAGCACGTTGGCGAGCGTGGCAAAGCCCGAGGTTTGCATCAGCACCGCGCCGCGCGTTCCCGCCATCCAGGCACCGGAGACGATACCGACCGCTTCTTCCTCGCGCGCGGTCGGAAACGTCGTGAAATAGGGATCGGCGTGCAGGTCCTTGATCAGCGTGGTCAGCACCCGGTCGGGCACATAGGGCACGAGCTTGATCTCGTTCCGCTTCAGCGTCTGCAGCACGATGCCGTGCCAGCTGGTCGCCGCATCCTGGGACTTGTCCTTGGCTTTATCTTTGGACGAGGCTTGTTCCGCGGCCGCCATCCTGGTCTCCCTGCTCGCGCGACGCTGGTGGCCGCTTGCCGCACGAAACTTGACGCGGTGCCTGCGATTGTCAACATGTCGCGGCCGCAACGCGATCTGCGGAATTCGGCCATCGCAGCGCTGAACCAACGTGCGATACAGGCGTAACGAAAAAGGGACGGTAGCGATCAAGGGACGGGAGGCGTCGATGGCCGGATGGGTCTGGCGGACCGCCATTGCGGCAGCGGCCATGATTGTGGCCGGCGTTGCGTCCGCGCAACCGTTCCCGGCCAAGGCCGTTCATATTCTCGTTCCATATCCGCCCGGCGGCGGCGTCGATGTGCTGACGCGGACGCTCGCCGAAGCGGTGTCGAAGACCTGGACGCAATCGATCGTGGTCGAGAACCGGCCCGGCGCCGGCGGGGTGATCGCCTCGCAGGCGATCGCGACCTCCGCGCCCGACGGTTACAATCTGATCATGGTGGCGAGCGGCCACGCCACCAATCCGTTCCTTTATCCGAAGCTGCCTTACGACACGTTCAAGGATTTTTCGCCGATCTCGCTGCTGGCGTCGTCGCCGAACGTGCTGCTGGTGCGCGCCGATTCACCGTTCAAGTCGGTCGCCGACGTCATCGCCGCGGCGAAGGCGAAGCCGGGCAGCCTGTCCTTCGCCCATGCCGGCAACGGCACCTCGACCCATCTGGCCGGCGAGCTGCTCAAGAGCCTCGCCAAGATCGATCTCGACGCGATCCCCTACAAGGGCGGTGCACCCGCGATCAACGATCTGCTCGGCGGGCAAATTCCGATGTCGTTCAACAACGGACCGGAATCGGTCGGGCAGCTGCAGGCCGGCACGGTTCGCGCGCTCGCGGTGACGACCGGCTCGCGTGCGCCGTTCCTGCCTGACGTGCCCAGCATGTCGGAAACCGTGCCGGGCTACGACACCGAGGTGTGGTGGGGTCTGCTCGGACCCGGCAACATGCCGGCCGACCTCGTCGCGAAGATCTCGCATGATTTCGTCGCGGCGGTGAACACCGATGCCGTGAAGGAGCGGCTCGGCAGGCTCGGTGCGATCCCGATCGCCTCACCGCCGGACAAGTTCGCGGCCAAGATCAAGGCCGACTACGACAAATGGGGGCCGATCATCAAGGCCGCCGGCATGAAGGCGGAGTAGGGCATGGCTGCGTCGGACATTCCCGCCTGCCTGCCGCCGCGTCCGGTGACGCCGCCGAGGGACAAGCTGCCGCCCAAGGCCTGCGACACCCATGCGCATGTATTTGGCCCAAGCGACCGCTTTCCCTATGCCGGCGATCGCAGCTACACGCCGCCGGACGCGCCGCTTGCGAGCTATCTCGGCATGCTCGATGCGCTCGGTTTCGCCCGCGGCGTGCTGGTGCAGGGCAGCGCCCATGGCCGCGACAATTCGGCGATGCTGGATGCGCTGCAGCGCGAGCCCGCGCGGCTGCGCGGCGTCGCGGTCGCCGATGCCGATATGGCGGCGGGCACGCTGCGGCAATGGCATGTGCTCGGCGTCCGCGGCCTGCGCTTCAACCATTTCTTCCGCGGCGGGCAGCTGCACTATCGCGGCGGCATTCCCTTGAACGTTGCCGCGACGCACGCGGGTGTGATGGCCGAGCTCGGCTGGCATCTACAGCTCTGGATCGATGTGAAAGATCTGCCCGACACGATCCCGACGCTGAAGGCGCTCGGCCTGCCGGTCGTGGTCGATCACATGGGCCGCACCGACGCTGCCGCCGGCATCCACACTGCCGGCTTTCAGAGCCTGCTGCGGGCGGTGGACGAAGGCTGGTGCTGGGCCAAACTGTCGGGCGCGCATCGCCTGAGCCAGCGGGCGCCCGATTATCCGGATGCGCGGCCGTTCCACGAGGCACTGGTGTCGGCCAATCCTGAAAGGCTGGTGTGGGGTGGCGACTGGCCGCATCCGCGGGTCGAAGGCGAAATGCCCGACGCCGGCCATCTGCTGACCCTGTTCCAGGACTGGACGCCGGATGCGGCGACCCGGCACCGTATCCTCGTCGACAATCCCGCCCGACTCTATGGCTTCCCAAACTGAAAGCTGCTCGAAGACATGACCGTCAACAACAAGCGCGTGTTCTACGTCAAATACCTCGCCCACGAGATCTACGTCGATATCCTGAAGAAGCGGCCGGACGTCCGGCTCGATCGTTTGGAGAACGAGACGCCGGAGGCGACGTTCGCGCCTGTTCTCGCCGACGCGCATGCCTATCAGATCGGCGCTGCGCGCGATGAGCTGGCGCCGCACTTCCATGCCCACGCCGAGCTGTTGAAGCGCGCGCCGAATCTTCTGATCGTGTCGTCGAATGGCGCCGGCTTCGATCCCGTCGATGTCGATGCCTGCACCGCGGCAGGCGTGCTTGTCGTCAACCAGTCCGGCGGCAACGCCAATTCGGTCGCCGAACACGCGCTCGGCATGATGCTGACGCTGTCGAAGCGGATCATCCAGTCCGACCGCAGGCTGCGGCGTGAGGCCAATGTCAACCGCAACGATCTGATCGGCAATGAGCTGAAGGAGAAGACCGTCGGCATCGTCGGTCTCGGCAATGTCGGCCGCCGCATCGCCGAGCTGTGCAGGGGCCTCCTGCACATGAAGGTGATCGCTTACGATCCCTATCTCACGGCAGAGGAGATGGCGAAGCGGGGCGGCGAGAAGGTCGAGCTCGACGATCTGCTGCGCCGCGCCGATTTCGTCTCGATCTCCTGTCCGCTGGACAACAAGAGCCGGGGCATGATCGGCGCGCGCGAATTCGCGCTGATGCAGCCGCACGCCTACTTTGTGACGACAGCGCGCGGCTTCATCCACGACGAGAAGGCGCTCGAAGAGGCGCTGCGCGACAAACGCATCGCCGGGGCCGGCCTCGATGTCTGGGCGAAGGAGCCGCCGCCGCCGGATCATCCGCTGCTGCAGTTCGACAATGTGCTGGCGAGCCCGCACACCGCCGGCGTCACCCGCGAGGCGCGCATCAACATGGGCCGGATCGCGGCCGAGCAGATCCTCGACGCGCTCGACGGCAAGCGTCCGCCGCGCATCATCAATCCCGAGGTCTGGCCGGTCTACGCGCGACGGTTCGAGAAGGCGTTCGGGTTCATGCCGGGGTAGGGGCAGGCCTCCCCCTGCGGGGCTGCGGCTGCGCGCGGCCAAAAATATCGAAAACAACCCCATGCAAAGGAGCTGGCGGCTGCCGGCATTCGAGCAGGCAACTTGACGCGCCGGGCAACTCAGGGGTATATTTCCAATATTCCGAAATCGTGCAGGCACCGCCCCTTGCGGGGGGGGGGGGAGATTTGCCGCAAAGGCGGAGCGAACTCTCTTCGCCGGTGCGTCCCTCACACAAACGGCCAGCCGTGCGAGCGTTCTTGCGCACACGCAAGAACACCGGAGAAAATCTCCTTCGTCGTAGCCTCGATCGAGGCAATAAACCCACTGCCAAAGCACCGCCTCGCAACGCGTCCGTTGTTATTTTCCCTGAGATATCGACGGCTTAGCCCGAAATCGCCATTTTCCGTTCGTGCCCGACCATTCCGGGCACGGAAGGAAGATGTTCGATGCGACAGGTCCAGTCATTGCTCCGCAACGCGCCCGCCAGGATCGGCCGCCGTCTTGCGCAGATCGTCGCGATCGCTGCCGCCAGCCTGCCCCAGGCCGGCGCGTAGTTTTCCCGGCTGCGAACAGTCGCACGCGACCTCGGCGAATTAACTCACTACCCATTCGTGTTAGTGCTAGCGTGGTACCCCCGGGCTCTGCCGGTGCAGCAGGGAGGGTTCCATGTCACGCTTTGTCGTTCATTTCATGAAGGACGTGCTCGGCGGCAATGGCCGCGAGCGCGAGGTCTGCCAGGGCGCACTTGAGATCGACGCCTCGAGCGAGGGCCAGGCCACCGAGATGGCCAAGGTCAAGTTTTGCCAGGAACAATCGTTGTGCGACTGGTCACTGCACGCCGACCGCATCCGGATCGAGGCGGCCGACTCGCACGTGACCTAGCACTTGTTGCCGATCACTCCGGCAGGATGCGAACCGCACCCTTCGCCGCGCTGCTGGCGAAGGCCGCATAGGCCTTCAGCGCGGTCGAGACGGCGCGCTTGCGCGGTGCCGCCGGCTTCCAGGCCGCATTGCCCCTGGCTTCCATCGCCGCGCGGCGACGCTTCAGTTCGACATCGTCGACCGCGAGGTTGACCTTGCGGTTCGGGATATCGAACTCGATGACGTCGCCTTCCTCGACGAGGCCGATCAGGCCGCCTTCGGCGGCTTCCGGCGAGACGTGGCCGATCGACAAGCCGGACGATCCGCCGGAGAAGCGGCCGTCGGTGATCAGCGCGCAGGCCTTTCCGAGACCTTTCGACTTCAGATAGCTGGTCGGGTACAGCATCTCCTGCATGCCCGGGCCGCCGCGCGGACCCTCATAGCGGATCAGCACGACGTCGCCGGCCTTCACCTTGTTGCCAAGGATGCCTTCGACGGCGGCGTCCTGGCTTTCGAAGATGCGGGCAGGGCCGGAGAACTTCAAAATGCTCTCGTCGACGCCGGCGGTCTTCACGATGCAGCCGTCCTCGGCAAGGTTGCCGAACAGCACGGCGAGGCCGCCGTCCTTGGAATAGGCATGCGCGGCGTCACGGATGCAGCCCTTGGTGCGGTCGAGATCGACCTCGTCGAAGCGGCGGTCCTGGCTGAAGGCTTCCTGGGTCGGCACGCCGCCCGGCGCGGCACGGTAGAAATTGCGCACCTTGTCGCTTGATGTCCGCACCACGTCCCAGCGGTTCAGCGCGTCGTCCAGCGTCGCGGCGTGCACGGTCGGCCCGTCGGTCGTGAGCAGCCTGGCGCGGTCGAGCTCGCCGAGGATCGCCATGATGCCGCCGGCGTGATGCACGTCCTCCATGTGGACGTCCTGCACCGAGGGCGCGACCTTGCAGAGCACCGGCACCTTGCGCGACAGGCGGTCGATGTCGGTCATCGTGAACGGCACTTCGCCCTCGCGCGCGGCGGCGAGCAGATGCAGCACGGTGTTGGTCGAGCCGCCCATCGCGATGTCGAGCGTCATCGCGTTCTCGAACGACTTGAAGTTCGCGATATTGCGCGGCAGCACCTTGGCGTCGTCCTGCTCGTAGTAGCGGCGGGCGAGGTCGACGATCAGATGGCCGGCCTCGACGAACAGGCTCTTGCGGTCGGCGTGGGTCGCCAGCACCGAGCCGTTGCCGGGCAGCGCGAGGCCGAGTGCCTCGGTCAGGCAGTTCATCGAGTTCGCGGTGAACATGCCGGAGCAGGAGCCGCAGGTCGGGCAGGCCGAGCGCTCGATCACCGCGACGTCCTCGTCCGACACGTTGGAGTCGGCGGCCGCGACCATCGCGTCGATCAGGTCGACCGCGCGCTTCTTGCCCTTGAGCAGGATCTTGCCCGACTCCATCGGTCCGCCCGAGACGAACACGGTCGGGATGTTGAGCCGCAGCGTCGCCATCAGCATGCCGGGCGTGATTTTGTCGCAGTTGGAGATGCAGACCATCGCGTCGGCGCAATGCGCGTTGACCATGTATTCGACGCTGTCGGCGATCAGCTCGCGCGAGGGCAGGCTGTACAGCATGCCGTCATGACCCATCGCGATGCCGTCATCGACCGCAATGGTGTTGAACTCCTTGGCGACGCCGCCGGCCTTCTCGATCTCGCGAGCCACGAGCTGGCCGAGATTCTGCAGATGCACATGCCCGGGCACGAACTGGGTGAAGGAATTGACCACCGCGATGATCGGCTTGCCGAAATCCTCGTTCTTCATGCCGGTGGCGCGCCAGAGGCCGCGTGCACCCGCCATGTTGCGGCCGTGGGTGGTGGTGCGGGAGCGATAGGCGGGCATCGTAAATCCTTCTCAAATCCTTGGGCTAAGGCCATTTTTTAAGGGAGTTGGCGCTCCTTATGCCTGCCCGTGGATACGGATTCAAGCGCGGAACCGCATGGCAGAACCCCGCTATTCGGCCAATGCCGGGTGCGCGGCTTGATCTCGGTCGGCGGGGTGCATTAGGTGGACGGACCGGGAAGCCGGACCAAAGACAACGAACAACAAACAAACAGACGGGAGAAACGCGTGGCAAGGCTGCCCCTGATTGATCCGGAGACGACGAGCGGCGACATCCGCGCCGCGTTCGACCGCATGCCGGTCAAGCTCAACATCTTCCGTATGATGGCCCATGCCGAGGCCAACATGATCCCGGCGATGCGGCTCGCCAATTCGATCCTGCACAAGCAGAAGCTGTCCGCGGTCAACCGCGAGCTCCTGATCCTGCAGGCCGCGCAGCTCGAGGGCGGTGCCTATGAATGGCGCCAGCATGTGCCGATCGCGCTCGGCGTAGGCGTGACGCAGGCCCAGATCGATGCCGTCGAGCGCGGCAATTACGACGATGCCGCGCTCAACGCCGCCGAGCGTGCGCTGCTCGGCTTCGGCCGCGAGGTGGTCGAGAAGGTGCGCGTCGGCGACGCCGTCTTCGCCGGCGTGCGCCAGCATTTCAGCGATCAGGAGATCGTCGAGGCGATCGTCGCGCTTGGCTTCTACATGATGATGGCGCGGCTGACGGAGGCGACCGAGACCGATCTCGATCCGGCCGCCGGCATGGCCGTCTACGAGGGCGGCAGGAAGCGGAGCTGACGGGATGTCGGAGATTTCGCAAGAGGCCAAGCAAGACGCGAAGCCGGAGCGCCATGTGCGTCCGCTGAGCGCGGCCTATGCCGTGTTCTTCATGTCGGACGAAAGCGTCTATGTCACCGCGCGGACGCTGGCGGTCGACAGTGGGCCCAGCGGTTTGTGAGCGGCGGGGAGGGCGCATGAGTGCATTGTTCGGCAAGGTCTGTCAGAACGGCTACGTCGTTCGTGACATCGATGCGGCACTGAAGTTCTGGACCGAGACACTGCGGGTCGGGCCATTCTTCCTGATCCCCTCGGTCAAGGTCGATTGGTTCCGCTATCGCGGCGTGGACTCCGCGGTCGAGATGTCGATCGCGCTGGCCAATTCCGGCGATCTGCAGATCGAGCTGATCCAACAGCGCAACAACGCGCCGTCGATGTATCTGGATTTTCTGGCGCGCCACGGCGAAGGCCTGCAGCACATGTCGTACTGGAGCACGGACTACCAGTCGCTCTACGACCGCGCCATCGCGGCAGGCTTCACGGTCGGTCATGAAGGCCAGATCGGCGGCCCCAAGGGACGCTTCGCCTATTTCGACACCGCCGGCCATGCCGGCACCGTGATCGAGATCTCGGACATCTCGGGATCGAAGGGGCGGTTCTTCGAGAAGATCAGGATCGTGGCCGCGACTTGGGACGGCTCGGACCCGATCCGCGTGGTGGGCTGACGCGGCTATTCGGCGGCGATGCTGGCCGGCGCCGGATATCCCACGCTGGGGCGCATCTTCGCGCGCCCGTTCTTGCGGCCGAACTGGCTGCCGGCCAGCAGCGCCGCGGCGGCGCGCAGCTGCTCGCGCAGCCATTGATTGGTGGTGTCGTCCTCGGCGGTGGCGTGCCAGTAGAGATAATTGACGTGCGGGCTGATCGGGAACGGGCAGGGGAAGCACTGCAGCAGCCCGGGGTCTTCCAGCACGGAGGCGGCGCTCTCCGAGGCGGTCAGCAGCATGTTGCTGCGGCTCACGACGTGGCAGGCGGTTGCGAAATTCTGACAGGTCAGGCGAACAGTGCGGGTCAGGCCGAGGCGCTGGAGCTGAAAATCCTCGAACGACAGGCCGCTGCGCCGCGACGTCACGCAGACATGCTCCATGCGCAAATAAGCCTTCTTGTCGAGCCGGGTGCCGAGCTCGGGATGGCCGCGCCGCGCGAACACCGCGATATGCTCGGTCAGGATCTGCTCGCGCCGCACCTCCGCCGAGAGCGGCAACAGCGTATCGATCGCGACGTCGAGGGTGCCGGCGGCAAGCTCGCGCTCGAGATTGTTGCGCTCGCTGCGCACGGTGGCGATCTCGACCAGCGGCGCCACCATGCTGATCCGGTTGACCAGCGCGCTCAGCATCGGTGCTTCCAGATTGTTGCGCAGCCCGATCACGAACCGCTTCGGCGTCTTCGCCGGATCGAACCGGTGGGTGTGGGTCAGCGTCGTCTCGAGGCCGTTGAGCGCCTGGCGCACCGTGGTGATGATCTGCCGGGCCAGCGGGGTCGGCGTCATCACGTGGTTGCGGCGCACGAACAGCGGATCGTTGAACATCGCGCGCAGCCGGCTCAGCGCATGGCTGACCGCGGGCTGCGTCAGGTTGAGGCGGAAGCAGGCGCGGCTGACGCCGCCCTCGGAATAGATCGCGTCGAACACGACGAACAGGTTCAGATCGACGTCGCGTACATGCATGGAAATGATCAATCCGTATCCGCCGAATGCATTTGACGAATACTAGTCGGCACTCTTAAAGTCTCAAGCAAAATAATACCTGGAGGAAACGATGAGCGTGCAATCGCCATCGCGCGGCGTTGCTGTCCCTGCGGCATCATCTCGCCTGGGCGCAATGTTTGCAAAGCCGAGCCAGGAGCAGATCGTGCTCCTGATCACCATCGCGCTCCTGATCGTGTTCGGCCTGACGCTGAACGGCTTTGCCACCGTCTCCAATCTCCTGAATCTGTTGCGGAGTATTTCCATCCTCGGCGTGCTCGGCCTCGGCATGGGGCTGATCGTGATCAGCCGCGGCATCGACCTCTCCGAGGTCGCGATCATGGCGGGTTCCTGGGCGATCGCGCTGATCTACATGCAGAACGGCATGCCCGTTTTCACGGCGGTGCTGCTGGCGCTGGCGATCGCGGTGCTGATCGGCGTCATCAACGGCGTGATGGTCGCTTTCGTCGAGGCGCCCGCGCTGTTCGTGACGCTGGCTGCCGGCTTCGTCATCTATGGCCTCGCCTTCTGGATCGCGCCGGCCTGGGTGGTCTATGCGCCGAAGGATGCACCTAGCCTGATGTATCTCGGCGCCGGACGGCTGTTCGGCATCCCGGTTCCGATCCTGGTGTTCGCGGCCTGTGCAATCGCGATGCATTTGTTCCTGTCGCGCACCTCGATCGGCCGCTTCATCTATTCGCAGGGCGACAATCCGGAGGCCGCGCGGCTGACCGGCGTCGCGCTGCGGCCGCTGATCGTGCTCGAGCACGTGCTGGTTGCAGTGCTCGCCTGGATTGCGGGCCTGGTCTGGGTCGGCACCACGGGCAGCATGCAGATGGCGATCACCCAGGGCACCATGATCTTCGACGTCGTGCTCGTCGTCGTGATCGGCGGCATCAGCCTGATCGGCGGCCGCGGCAGCGTGTTCAGCGTCGTGGTCGGCTGCATCCTGATCGGCACGCTGCTCAACGCCTTCACCATCATGGACGTCAACAGCGAGGTGCAGAACATCATCAAGGGCGTGGTGCTGCTGGCCGCCATCGTGCTCGACAACTGGCTGCATCCCCGCGACGAGGAGACTGCGCGGCAAGGGGACTGAAACAGGGCGACTGAGCCGGCCGCCGCGCCAAATGAATCAATCAAAAGAAATTGCTTTGTGGAGGGAGACGATGAAGACGACGACAAAATTCTGGACGATCCTGCTGGCCGGCGTGACGCTGGCCGCGATGCCGTTTGCGGCATCGGCGCAGGAGGAAGGCACCAAGACCGCGCGCGAGCTGCGTGCCGTCTACGACAAGGCGCTGCAGGGCAAGACGATCGCCTATCTGCCGATCGCGCTCGGCGTGCCGCTGTCCGACGAATGGGGCCGGGTGCTGCAGGAGGAGGCCGAATGGCGCGGCATGAAATATGTCGTGCGCGATCCCAACAACAATCCGTCGGCGATGCAGCAGGCCTTGACCGCGCTGGTCGATCAGAAGCCCGACGTGCTTGTGGTGCAGAACCCGAGCGTCACGCTGCTGATGAAGGATCTGAAGCGCGCCGAAAGCCAGGGCACGCATGTGATCCAGATCAACATGTCCTCGAACTACAAGTCCGGCGCCTTTGTCGGCGCCGACTGGCGCGAGATCGGCAAGATGCTGGCGAACGAAGCCGTCAAGGCCTGCGGCACCGGCTCCGGCAAGTCGGGCAAGGTCCAGATCGTGCAGGGCGAACTGACCGCGGCCGCCAGCGTCGACCAGGTCGGCGGCATCATGGAGGTGTTGAACAAGGATCCGAACATCAAGGTGGTCTCGAACCAGGCCGCGAACTGGGACGCCAACACCGCGCTCAACGTCACCGCGACGGTGATCCAGCAGCATCCCGACCTCTGCGCCTCGATCGGCTTCTGGGGCATCATGGAGTCGGGCGCGGCGCAGGCGATCCGCAATGCCGGCAAGATCGACGATGTGAAGGTGTTCGCCTCCGGTGAAGGCTCGCAGCTCGATTGCGACCAGGTCAATTCGGGCAATTTCTACAAGTTCCTGAGCTACAAGGCGACCGAGCAGGGCCACGACCTGATGTTCGCGGCCGAAACCCTGCTGGTATCGGGCGAGAAGCCGGGCGGCCGCAATCTCGTCTATTACACGCGGCCGATCTGGCTCGATAAGTCCAACGCCTCGGGCGCCAACTGCTTCGCGCTACCCAAGAAAAATTAACAAGGCGCGGACAGCCGGCGCGGGGGGCATTCCCGCGCCGGCTGTATCACGGGTCAGAATCCGGAAACGTTGAAACCGGATCAGGAGTGCTTTGGCGATGTCGATGGCAGTTGATTCCTTTTCCGCATCGGTGCGGCGGTTCTCACCCCGGCTCCTGCTGTCGGAGCTGTTGCTGAAACAGTGGTTCGAGCCGGTGGTGCCCTTCACCGTGATGATCGGGCTGTGGGGCTATTTCGCGCTCACCATTCCCGACTACGCCTCGGTGCAGAACTCGGTGTCGCTGCTGCGGCTGTTCGCCGAATTCGGTTTCGTCGCGCTGGCGATGGGCTTCTGCCTCGTCACCGGCGGCATCGACCTGTCGGTCGGCGCGATCTTCGCGCTGTGCAATTTCGCGGCGCTGTACTTCCTCTTGGTGCGCGAATGGCCGGTCGGCCTCGCCGTGCCGGCGACGCTTCTGGTCGGCGCGCTGCTCGGCAGCATCAACGGCTTCTTGATCGGCTTCCTGAAGACACGGCCGTTCCTGACCACGCTGGTGACGCTGATCATCCTGCGCGCCTCGGTCAACCTGCTCAACACCAGCTACGCCCAGGTGTTCGCCACCAACTCGGTCGAGAGCGACGCCTGGGATTTCATCGGCGGCGGCAGCGTGCTCGGCATCCCCGTCAATGCGGCGACGCTGTTCGTGGTGCTGTTGATCTGCCACATCTTCCTGTCGCGCTCGCGCTACGGCTGGCATCTCACCGCGATCGGCGCCAGCCGCAAGGCGGCGCGTCACGCCGGCATCCGCGTCCGGGTGATGCTGTTCATGACCTATGTGCTGTCGGGGACGCTGTGTGCGGCGAGCGGCATCTTCTACGCCGCACGGCAAGCTTCGACGGATTCCACCACCGGCGTGGGGTGGGAATTCCAGGCGTTGACCGCCGTCGTGCTCGGCGGCGTGTCGCTCGCCGGCGGCAAGGGCACGGTGTGGCGGGCGATGATCGGCGCGCTGATCATCTTCCTCCTGATCAACGGCCTCGTGCGGATGGGCATCCCGGGTTACGTCACCTCGGCGGTGACCGGCATGATCCTGCTCGCCGCCGTCGGCATCGACGTCAAATGGTCGAAGAATCGCGGCAAGGCGATCCAGAAGATCTATGTCAATCCGGCCTTCGTGCCGCTCGCCTCGGCGCCTGCGGTGCAGCCCGGCGCGGCCTCGCCCTACGCGCAGAACGACCGGCTGATCAACGCTCAGGCGATCGGCGTCGATCAGGTCGAGGGGCCCGAGGACGTCATCCTCGACCGCCAGGGCCGGCTCTACGGCTCGACCCGCGACGGCAATGTGATCCGTTTCTCCGGGCCTGACTTCAAGACCCGCGAGGTGTTCGCCCATATCGGCGGCCGGCCGCTCGGCATGCAGTTCGATCGCGACGAGAATCTGATCGTCGCGGTCGCCGGCATGGGCGTCTACGGCGTCGCCCCCGATGGCCGCATCTTCAAGGTCACCGACGAGACCAACCGCACCTGGTACAAGCTGAACGACGATTCCCGCCTGCGCATGGCCGACGACCTCGACATCGCGCCCGACGGCAAGATCTATTTCAGCGACTGCACCACGCGCTACGAGATGACCACCAACACCCTCGACATCCTCGAGGGCCGGCCGAACGGCCGTGTGGTCTGCTACGACCCGGCGACCAGGACCACGCGCACGGTGATCAACCACTTCTATTTCCCGAACGGGATCTGCGTCTCGCATGACGGCAAATCGATCCTGATCGCGTCGACCTCGCTGTGCAAGGTGTTCCGCCACTGGATCGACGGGCCGAACAAGGGCAAGACCGAAGTGCTGATGGACGAGCTGCCGGGCAATCCGGACAACATCAACCGCGCCTCCGACGGCACCTACTGGCTGGCGCTGGTCGGCATCCGCACCCCGACATTCGACCTTGCGGCGCGAAAGCCAGGCTTCCGCCTGCGCATGGTGAAGCAGGTGCCGACCGACGAGTGGCTGGCGCCGGCGCTCAACCATGGCTGCGTGCTGA